>JAZJZP010000064.1:3031-6339 GCA_040389805.1 Pseudomonadota bacterium | reverse complement strand
ACCCCATCAGGCCCGAGCTTGACGGCAAAGACCTGACCGAGAACAAAGACCCAACCGGCCTGCAGTTGTTCATGGAATTTGTCAAAACGGTCAAAGCCAGCGGCGGCGGATTTGTGGTCTACATGTGGCCCAAGCCCGGCAGCGACAAACCGGTCGACAAAATCTCGTACGTCCAGGGTTTTGAGCCTTGGGGCTGGGTCATCGGATCAGGTATCTACGTTGACGACTTGCGCAACGCCATGCTGGCTCAACTGGCCTGGGACGGCGCCATTATCGGGGCCGCCTTGCTCTTGGCCAGCTACCTGTTCCTGAGTTTTTATCGGGTCATGGACGGTGGCTTGAAAGAGACCCGACGCCACCTGCGGGCCATCACCGGGGGAGACCTCACCACCACCCCATCCCCATGGGGCAAGGACGAGGCCGCCGATCTCATGTTGGAGTTGGCCACCATGCAGAACTCACTGCGCAGCATGGTGCTGCGGGTGCGCACCGCCAGCAATGAAATCGTGCACTCCAGCAGCGAAATCGCCAGCGGTGCCATGGACCTGTCCAGCCGCACCGAACAGGCGGCTGCCAACCTGGAGGAGACCGCGGCGTCCATGGAAGAAATCTCGGCGACCGTCAAGAACACCGCAGATCACACCGACGAAGCCTCGAAGGTGGCCCGCCATAACGCTGACGTTGCAACAGAGGGTGGTCTTGTCATGGGGGAAGTGGTCGCCACCATGAACGCCATTCGCGCCTCATCGGCCAAGATCAGCGACATCCTCACCACCATTGACGGCATTGCGTTCCAGACCAACATCCTGGCGCTCAATGCAGCCGTCGAAGCCGCACGGGCGGGTGAACAAGGTCGGGGGTTCGCCGTGGTGGCCAGCGAAGTGCGCACCCTGGCGCAGCGCAGCGCCGGGGCGGCTCGCGAAATCAAATCGATCCTCGCCAAGAACGTGGAAGAGGTTGAAACGGGGACCGCGATCGTCCGAAAAGCAGGCACCACGATGGAGGAAATCGTCTCGTCCTCCCAGCGCGTGAACCATCTACTCGGCGAAGTCGCCACGGGTGCGCGTGAACAGAACCTGGGCATCTCGCAAGTGGGCCAAGCCGTGCATGACCTGGACGACATGACGCAACAAAACGCCGCCCTCGTTGAACAGACCGCCGCCGCCGCGTCGTCCATGAGCACGCAGGCGGTCGAACTGTCCAACGAAGTCAATCGCTACAAATTGCCGAGCGAGCCCGCATTGCGTTGATCGTCTTCAAGAGGGCCGCAATTGATGAAGCATCACAATGGCCTCACTGGTCGGTGAGGCCACCGCATCCGTCAAGGTGTAGGTGTCCAAGGCCGTGAAGAAGGTGTCCATGGCCTGGTCCAAAAGGGCTTTCAACTGACAATGCCCCCTCAATTTGCAAGGCGGCTCGGCGCAATCGATGAGCTCGGTTGCGCCCTCCAGCACCTTGATCACATGGCCAAGGCGATAGTGGGAGGCCGCGTGCCCCAAAGCCAAGCCCCCTCCCTTGCCTCGGGTGGTGAGCAACCAGCCTTGCAGAGCCATGAAATGAACGACCTTGATCAGGTGGTTGCGCGAGACCGCAAAGCGCTCGGCGATTTCGCCGATGGTGACCGGCGTTTCGCGGTCCTGGTAGCTGAGGTACATCAGCACACGCAGGCCCAGGTCGGTAAAGTGCGTTAGCTGCATGGACAGATCACAAGCGTGGTGAGGCGCTCAGCATAAACCGCCTGCGACCTGTCTGGCTCACAGCGCCACGCCGCCCGTGCCAAACGCTTCCATGTGGAGGCGATTTTCAGCCGACACGCCCAGTGCCTGCAGCTGCCGACCCTGCGCTTGCATGAAGGGTGTCGGGCCGCACACGTAGTAGTCCGCGTCTGGCAACAAGACCGAGTCGGCCAGCGTCGCCAGGTCGATGCGACCGCTGCGGTGATAGGCAGTGCCTTGGACGTCCTCGGCCCGAGGGAACTCGTAATGAACCACGCTTTGCAGGTTCGGATACTCGGCCGTCAAGTTGGCCACATGCTCGCGAAAGGCATGCACGCCACCGTGGCGACAGGCGTGGATGAACCGAATCTGACGCGGTTGTTTGGTTTTCAGCAGGTGATCCAGCATCGCCATCATCGGCGTGATGCCAACGCCCGCACTGATCAGGACCACCGGGGTGTCGCGATCTTCATGCAGACAAAACTCGCCCATGGGTGGCGCCACATCGATCACATCCCCCACCACCACGCTGCGGTGCAAAACGTTGGACACCGATCCGGCCGGCTGATCGCCTTGCTCATCTTCTCGTTTGACCGAAATGCGCAAGGTGCGCTCGCCAGGGGCGCCAGAGAGGCTGTACTGGCGCGGCTGCATGATGCCCAGTTCAGGCACCAGCACCCTGACCGACAGGTACTGACCCGGCTGATACGCAGGCACCGCCCCACCGTCGGCGGGCGTCAGGTAGAACGAGGTGATCTCTTCGCTTTCAGCCACCTTGCGGCTGACCTTGAAGCCGCGCCAACCACTCCATCCAGCGGGCTGCGTGGCCGCCTGCAGATACAAGCCACCTTCTTGCGCAATGAGCGCGTCTGCCAGTTGTCCGTAGGCCGCGGCCCAGGCATTGATCAATGCATCGTTGGCCGCCTCGCCCAGTACCTCGCGGATGGACGCCAGCAGGTGTCCTCCCACAATGGGATAGTGCTCCGCACGAATGCCCAGACTGGCGTGCTTGTTGGCAATCAGGGTCAGCACCGGCGCCAGCACAGAAGCATCATCAATGTGTTGTGCATAGGCCGCCACCGCCATCGCCAGCGCCTGCTGTTGAGTGCCTGCCTGTTGGTGCCCTTGATTGAACATCGGCTTGAGCTCGGGGTTGTGCTCAAACAAGCGGGCATAAAAATGGCGAGTCAGCGCAACGCCATGCTCCTTCAATACCGGAGCGGTGGCTTTGACGAGTTGTCGGGTCGTTTGATCAAGCATGCGGATTCCTCAGTGGTCAATAGATGTATTTTGCATACATCTTATCAGCCGACCGGCCATCCGCACAAGTGCCTAGCCATTGATCTGCTGAAGGGCACGAACAAAATCGGACTGCGTGATGATGCCCACGACGTGCTTGTCGTCATCAATGACGGGAATGTGGTGGTGGCCCGAATCCGTGAACAGCGGCATCAGCTCCACGACGTGTCGATCCTGACTGGTCACGCGCACCTGCCGGGTCATGATCTGACCCACCAACGCAGACTGATCGGCCGGCATCGTGCCGTTGGGCCGGATGAACTCCCGCAGCTTCTCCCCCAATCCCTGATGCTG
>JAZJZP010000064.1:0-3021 GCA_040389805.1 Pseudomonadota bacterium | reverse complement strand
GAAATCGGCCATCGTGATGATGCCCACCAGGCACCGTGAGCGATCAATCACCGGCAGGGCCTTGATGCGGTGCTCTCTCATCAAGCGCCACGCTTCTTGCAACGAGGCACCCGACTCGACCGTGATCACCGTGGACGACATCACGTCTTTGCAGCGAATCGCCACCATGCGGCGCCGGTAGCCCTCCAGCTCGGCGGCCTGCAGCAGCTCCTCCAGATCATCTCGACTGACGTCCAGCACCTGATTGTATCGCGCCAGCACGGCGTCCATGTCTTGAGACGTGAAACGTGCGCCGGGGGCCAGTTCTGGCGAGCGCGGGCGGATTTGAGTGTGGGGGTAGCGCCTGCCCGTTGCAAAGTTGTAGATCACCCCTGCACTGACCAGGAGCAGCGAATTGACCACGGCCGCCCCGATGGCCAAGTGACCGTGGCTGGCATGGATGAGCACCGCCGACAAGGCCATGGCTCCGCCGGGGGGATGCAGGCAGCGCAAAGCGAACATGGTGGCCATGGCCAAGCCAACGGCCACCGCGCTGGCCACCGCCACATCAGGGATCCACATTGAGCAGGCCACGCCAACCAAAGCAGACAAGCCGTTGCCAGCCACCACTGACCAGGGTTGCGCCAAAGGGCTGGCAGGTGCCGCAAAAACCAGCACCGCGCTGGCCCCCAGTGGCGCGACCAGCCACGCGCTGGCGATAGATGTGTCGGCCAACCAACGGCTCACACATGCCGTCAACAGCACCCCCACCAAGGCCCCCAAAATAGCGCGCCACCGCTCTTTGGAGTCGACCGCTATCGGCGCAGGGACAAAGGCCCGCAGCCACATCCGCCATGAGATCGACTCGGTTTGCTGCTTCATTGTTCAGAGAATTTCGGTCGTGTGAAAAGATTGGCGATTGGCTCGCCCAGCATTAAGATGCATTGTAAATATATCTTACACACCGATTCAGCCCCAGCGCCCCGCGGCGCAAGAGGCGGGATCAAGGCAACATTCTTCTCATCGGTGTAGGATCACAGCCGTCACAGCTGAGTCGAATCGTCACCATGTCCATCCAAAACCGCCTGCTCGCCCTGGGGATCACCTTGCCGACCGTGGCCGTTCCTGTGGCCTCCTATTTGCCGTTCATGCGCACCGGCAATTTGGTCTTCCTGTCGGGCCACATCGCCAAAAAAGATGGGCAAGCCTGGGTAGGCCAGTTGGGCAACACCATGACCACCGCCGAAGGCCAGCAAGCCGCCCGGGCCGTCGCCATCGACCTGCTGGGCACCTTGCATGCCGCCGCAGGAGGTCTGGACAAGGTGGTGCGCATCGTCAAGGTCATGAGTTTGGTCAACAGCAGCCCGGACTACACCGAGCACCATCTCGTCACCAACAGCTGCTCCGAGCTTTTGGCCGAGGTCTTTGGCGAAGCCGGGCGGCATGCCCGTAGCGCCTTTGGCGTGGCACAAATCCCCTTGGGCGCCTGCGTCGAGATCGAACTCATCGCCGAAGTGATTTGACATGCAACCGTTTCGCCGCCTGCTGATTCTGATGGCCCTGGCCTGCGTCGGGTCGGTGGCCGCCGCCTTGTGGACCCAGTATCACTGGAACATGCAGCCCTGCCCCTGGTGCATCCTGCAGCGCGTTTTATTCTTGCTGATCGCGGTGCTGGCGATCCTGGGTGCCTTGGCACCCGGACGGGTGCTGCCCACCCTGCTGTCCTGGCTCGTGGTCCCGGTGGCGGCTTCTGGTGTCGCCTCTGCCTGGTACCAGCACTTCGTGGCGGCCAAAACCAACTCCTGCAACCTGACCCTGGCCGACCGCATCGTCTCGGGCCTGCACCTGGACACAGCCCTGCCCGGTGTCTTTGAAGTACGCGCCTCGTGTGCCGATGCTGCGGCCAACTTGTTCGGCGTGCCCTTTGAATTCTGGAGCCTGGCCTTGTTCGTGATGGTGGCGGTTGCCGCCGTCTGGTGTGCGTTGCGCGCCCAACGCGCTTCGACCTGAACCCTCTCTATCGGCACCGCATGAGGGCCCCCATGGATGAAGCGCCAGCCATGGTGGCCTTGATCGATTTTCCGGGGCCCGATGGCACCCGCCAGCGTTGGGCCTTTGGCCCGGCGCTGCGTTGGTTGGTGGCCGACCGGGCCGATCAAGTCCAGGGCGTGCTGGACCAGGCGCATGCCCTTGCCAAACAAGGCCGCTGGTGCGTCGGCTGGGTGAGCTTTGAAGCGGCCTCCGCGTTTGATGCCTGCCTGCCGATTCACCCAAGTCCTGCGGGCTACCCATTGGCCCTGTTCGCCGTGTTCGACCACTCCCTGCCCTGGCCGGCTCGCCCCCCCGGATCCTGGCAGACCCAACCCTGGCAATCGCCCCTGCCCCCCCAGGCCTTTGAGCAGCAAATTGAGGCCATCCATGACTGGATACGGGCCGGTGAGGTCTACCAGATCAACCTGACCAGCCCCTTGAGCAGTCAACTGGGGCCGGACACCCCGTCCACCCCCCTGGCCTATTTCCGCGCCCTGCACCGCAGCCAACCGGATGGCTATGCGAGCTACCTGGACATCACCCCACTCGCCTCCACAACCCCGGGGTACAGCGGACCCGACCAAGTGTTGAGCGCCTCCCCCGAGTTGTTTTTCCACTGGCAGGAGGGGCGCATCACCACCCGCCCCATGAAAGGCACCGCCGCCCGAGGCGACACCCCGCAGGCCGATGCGGCAGCCGCTCACCATTTACAGACCAGCGACAAGGAGCGTGCGGAGAACCTGATGATCGTGGACCTGCTGCGCAACGACCTGTCGCGCATCGCCCAGGTGGGCTCGGTGCAAGTGCCCTCGCTGTTCGATGTTCAGGCCTTGCCCACGGTCTGGCAAATGACCTCGACCGTTCAGGCCCAGACACGACCCGGCTTGACGCTCTCTGAAGTGTTCGGGGCGCTGTTTCCGTGCGGCTCGATCACCGGCGCACCCAAGCGCCGCGCCATGCAGCACATCGCCACGCTCGAAGGCTCACCCAGAGGGGTGTACTGCGGCGCCA
>JAZJZP010000063.1:0-4991 GCA_040389805.1 Pseudomonadota bacterium | reverse complement strand
CGTCAGGTGCTGTCCATGTTGTGTTTGGCGGTGCTGCCGATGACCGTTGCGGTCGCCGCAGAAGTGCCCGCAGCGCAATTGGCCGAGATCAAGCAAAAGCTGTCTCAGAGCCTGCAAGATTTTCCGCCGATTGACGCGGCCAGGACCACGCCCATGAACGGGCTGATCGAACTGCGTGTGGGCAACAACATTTTCTACACCGATGCCAAAGGTGATTTCATCATCCAAGGACAGTTGCTGGAGACCAAGTCACAGCGCAATCTGACCGAAGAGCGCCTGGAGGAGATCAATCAGATTGATTTCGCCTCCTTGCCCCTCAAGGATGCTGTGGTCTGGAAAAACGGCTCGGGTAAACGACGCCTGGTGGTGTTTGCCGATCCGAACTGTGGGTATTGCAAGCGGCTTGAAAAAGACCTGCAACAAGTCAAGGACGTCACCGTCTACACCTTTGTAGTGGCCATTTTGGGCGATGACTCCAAGGCCAAAGCCAGCAATATCCTGTGTGTGAAGGACCGTACACAGGCTTGGCGTGACTGGATGTTGTCCAATATTGAGCCCGCCAAAACCTTTGGCTCGTGTGCATCACCTTTGGCACGCAACATGGCTTTGTCGCAAAAGTTGCGGGTCAATGGCACGCCGGCCATGTTCTTTGAAGACGGCACCCGTTTGGCATCAGCCGCACCTGTCAATGTCATTGAGCAGCGTCTGAGCAAAGCTTCGGCCAAAACCGGCAACTGAAGGCTCGGTTCAGTGGGGGCTTGACGAGGCCTCAGTGGGGGCGGCGTTCTGTTCGGGCGCGCGGTCCATCTGCATGTCCATCGAGACATCCTCTTTGTCTCGTCGACCCTGAAACGAAATGCGCACTGGCAGGTATTGCAGGCCGGGAGCAAACCACACCTCCATGGCCAAGGTGCCCCCGGTAGTGTCCATTTTTCTGGGTTTGACGTGGAAGGTGGGCACTTTCCCGATGGGGGTGTCCAGCACCTCTTCTTTGATCACGTCGAAGGCAATCACCTGCAGTTTCTTGGCCGAGGCCAATGGAATCTCCACGGTATTGCCCGGGCTGAGCAAGCCGGGTCTGAGCATGAACTGGTAGGCCAGTTGAATCAGCACGCTGGCGCCATCCTGGGTCAGCGGCAGGCGTTTGACCCGCTCGCCAGAATCCAGCACCACATCGTTTTCTTCAAACGTCACACTGCGGGGGGGCGATGTCTTGATCAGCAGGCGGTTGATTTGCTCAAATCGCCGGGGCGCCAGGCCTTCCGGGGTGATGTCCCCCTCGCTGATGAAGTTCATCGAACCGAGCGGGCCAAAGCTGGCGTCCAGCCGCACTTGATAGCGCAGATCTTGGCGGACCCATTCGACTTTCGAGGTGCCGTAAATATCACCACGCCAGAAGCCGTGCAGTTTGTAGCTGACCCGCGTGGCCAGTGGCCACACAAACGCGGGCCCGGGGGGCGTTTGTGCTGTGCTGGATGCGGTGCTGGGTGTTGAGGGTGCAGAGGCGGCCGTCACGGCGCTGGCGGTAACTTCGGCCACCACGGCTGAAGCCGCGTCGGCTTGGCTGTCTGCAAGCTCGGCTTGCGAAGGGGCGGGTTCCGGCGCCGAGGCGCGTTTGGCCGGTGGGCGGGGTGCTTTTTTGGCGCGTCGCGCGGCCTTCGGGCGGGGCACGGGCGCCGTCGGGGCCACCACGGGCGGCGCACTCAACTTGAGTTGACTCACATAGGCGGCTTCCATGCGTTGAATGCTGGAGCTATCACCCGGGCGCAAGGTGTGAAGCATGTCTGACATGGACGAGGTCAGCCACATGTGCAGCAGCACCACGATGGCGGCAATCGCCAGCAGCCACCAGCGACGGGTTCCGGAATGAACAAACGACATGGTCAAGTTTTCAGCCAGGATCGGCGGCGTTGTGCTCCGGCCTCATCGGGCCGCTCGGACAGCGTCAGGCCGACCACATCACCTGTGGCACCGGCTGGGCGAGGCTTGGCCTTGGCGGCTGCCTGTGCGGGCAGGGTCAAGGTCATGATCGCTTGATCACGGCAGACCAGTAGCGGTTGATCGTGCTGGTCGTCATGCCAAAGCGCCAGGTCATCGCTGCGCCGCAGACGCCATCCACCGAGTGCGATCAGTTCGTCGCCCGCACTCAGTCCGGTCGTTTCGGCCACGCTGTGTCGCATCACCGCTTGCACCTTGATGGCCCCGGCGCTCTCGCTCAGGCGCAGCCCCAAGCGTTGCGTGAGAGAGGCTGGTTTGGAGACCCAGGTGACCCCGTAGGTGCCTAGCAGGTGCTGCAAGGGCAGGTCGTCGGTGCCGTGCACCCATAGCTCCAGCAGCGACCCCCAGGACCATGCCCCGGCCATCAGGGGCGGTTGCCCCGCCTCGGCCTCCAGCGCTTGCGCGATGTCCGATTCCTGGATGGGGCGGTTGAGTTGCCACAGGCGCAGCATCACGCCATCCAAAGAGGGTTGCTGTCCAGCTGTATTCAAGGGCAGTTGCCGAAGACTCAAGTCCAGCCCCAAAGCCACCAGCGAGCCCTTGGTGTAGTAACTCACCGTGGCATTGGCGGTGTTCTCGTCGGGCCGGTAATAGCGCGTCCAGGCATCAAAGCTGGACTGGGCCACGCTGTAGCTGTGTCGACCCGGTGTGGAGTGCACCTGGTTGACGGTTTTGGCCAGCAGCTTGAGGTAAGCGTTGGCATCGATCAATCCGGTGCGCAGCAGGAACTGGTCGTCGTAGTACGAGGTGAAGCCTTCAAAGAACCACAGCAGTCGTGTGTAGTTCTCCTGGCTGTAATCGTAGGGCGCGAACTCGGCAGGCTTGAGGCGCTTGACGTTCCAGGTGTGGAAGTACTCATGGCTGATTAGGCCCAGCAGGGTCTGGTAACCCTCTGCGTTGACGGTGCGGCCCGTGCGGGGCAGGTCTCGGCGTGCGCAAATCAGGGCGGTGCTGTTGCGGTGCTCCAGTCCACCATAGCCGTCTTCCACCACATTGAGCAAAAACACATAGCGGTTGAAGGCGGGCTTGCGGCGCCCATGCCAGAACGTGATCTGCGCTTCGCAGAGGCGTTTGGTGTCGTCCAGCAGGCGTTGGCCATCGAAATCGGCGCTCGCCCCTGAAACGACCAGCTCATGCGCGACGCCCTTGGCGGTGAATTGACCGCGCCAGAAGGTGCCCAACTCGACGGGGTGGTCGACCAGCTCATCGTAGCTGGGGGCTTGGTAGTCGCCAATCCCTTGGGCATTGACTTTGATCGCAGCCAAACTGCTGGCCACGCTCCAACCTTTGGGCAAGCCGGTGATCTTGACTGCATGGGGTTGATCTTCAAACCCCTGGGCGCACAAAAACACACTGGTGCCATTGAAAAACCCTCGACGCGAGTCCAGGTAAGCCGCACGCACCGAGGTGTCAAAGGCATAAACCTCATAACGGATCACCAGGTCACCTTTGCCGGTAGCCTCGATCAACCAGGTGGCTTTGTCCAGCTGCTGCACGGGCAGGCTGCGCGCGCCCTGCTGTGCCGAAATGGGCGACAGGTGGCGGGCGAATTCGCGCACCAAATAGCTGCCGGGGATCCAGGTCGGCAGACTCAGCCGCTGTTGCGGCAAGGGCTTGGCAATGCGCAGGGTGACATGAAAGCGGTGACTGTGGGTGCTGCCCACTTCAATGCGGTAGTCAATCATTCAATGCTTTCGTCAAAGCTGGGCGGCTGCCAGAAAACAACTCAGGCTGGACACCACCGTGAGTCGGAACCTCGTTTTTAGCCAGCCTGAAGCTCCCAGTTCTGGGTAGCGTTTGCGGTCCACCACGTAACAGCCAATCAGCAAGCCCCCGAGTGCTGCCAGACCCGCGTGTGGCGGCATCAGCAAGGCGATCCAGGCGGCCAGTGAATAGCCCACTCCCCAGATCAGGCTGCGCTGCTGTTCGGGTGTCGCGGCTTGGTTATAGGACTGCTGGAGCATGGTGAGCCCCCAGGGGATGCCCCCCAGGAAGGACACCACCAAAGCCGCATAGCTGGTCAGGGCGCGCACCACGAAGGCGAACGGCTCAGGCTCCAGTCGGCCCACCAGCAAACCGATGAACAAGGCCCCGCCCACGAAAGGGATCAGACCGGCGTGGCTCAAACGCCGAGCCAGCAGGCTGGGCTCGGCCAGCCCTGGATGCGCGGATGGGATGGTGGATGAGGAGGAGGGTATGTTCATGGAAGGGGCGATTCATGATAACCAGGCAAACACCGCAGGGATGTCGTCGGGCAGCGTCAAAGGGTTCTGGCGCCAATGGGCCACCCGGTGGGTGCGGCTCCATCCTTGGTCCAAGGTCAGGCCACAGCTCACGCTCAGCCAGGTGTCCTGATGCAAATGTTGAATCAAGGCCGACCAGAGGGCAGCATTGCGGTAGGGCGTTTCGATCACCAGTTGTGTTTGGTGCGTGCGCCGCGACAACTGGTCCAGTTCGCGGATGCGTTCACTGCGCTCGGTCGCCTCGACCGGCAGGTAGCCGACAAAGGCAAAACTTTGGCCGTTCAGTCCGCTGGCGGCCAGTGCCAGCACCAAGGAGCTGGGGCCCGACATAGGCACCACGGTGATGCCCAGGCGATGAGCCGCCAAGACGAGGGCCGCGCCGGGGTCGGCCACACCCGGCAGTCCTGCTTCCGACATCAGTCCGATGTCTTGTCCTGCGAGTGCTGGCGCCAGCAGGGCGTTGATGTCTGCATCGGGGTCGACCACGGGCTTGCTGACCAGGGTCTTGTGCGTCTTGTTGGCGGATTTTTCACCACCCTTGTTCGGACGGGGCAGCACCTGAATGTCCAGTTCTTGCAATGGCGACGCCAGCGGGACCACCGAATTCACCCGCTTCAAAAAAGCCCGGGTGGTTTTGGCGTTTTCGCACACCCAATGTTGCAGGTGGGCTGCCGCCGTCAAGACGCTCATTGGCAGGGTGTGACGCAGGTCGGGCAACACCGCATCGGGGTGATCGACGCAACCGAAGTC
>JAZJZP010000062.1:0-1638 GCA_040389805.1 Pseudomonadota bacterium | reverse complement strand
CATCGTGGATGGCGCAGTCGTGATCGTGGAGAACTGCGTGCGGCGCCTGGCACATGCGCAAGCCCACCACGGTCGGCCGCTCACCTTGCAGGAACGATTCCACGAGGTCTTCGCTGCATCGCAGGAAGCACGGCGCCCGTTGCTGTTCGGGCAACTGATCATCATGATCGTCTACCTGCCCATCTTTGCGCTGGCCGGTGTGGAAGGCAAGATGTTCCATCCCATGGCCTTCACCGTGGTGACGGCGCTGCTGGGTGCGATGATCCTGTCGATCACCTTCATCCCCGCCGCAGTGGCCTTGTTCATCGGCAAGAAAGTGGCCGAGACGGAGAACGTGGTGATCCGCACCGCCAAGCGCGTGTACGAGCCCTTGCTGAACACCGTCATGGGTGCCAAACCCGTGGTGCTGACCGCAGCGGCGATGATCGTCGTGTTGTCCGGCGTGGTGGCCTCGCGCATGGGCAGTGAGTTCGTGCCCAGCCTGAACGAAGGCGACTTCGCGATTCAGGCGCTTCGCATACCCGGCACCAGCCTGACCCAATCGGTGGCCATGCAGGCCCAACTGGAGGCCCACCTGAAGGCCAAGTTCCCGGAAATCGAGCGCGTTTTTGCACGCACTGGCACGGCGGAGATCGCTGCCGACCCCATGCCGCCCAACATCTCGGATGGCTACGTGATGCTCAAGCCGCTGGACAAGTGGCCCGAGCCCCGCAAGACGCGCGACGAAGTGCTGGCCGCCGTGCAGGCGGAAGTGGCCAAGCTGCCGGGCCAGAACTACGAGTTCTCCCAGCCCATCCAGTTGCGCTTCAACGAGTTGATCTCGGGCGTGCGAAGCGATGTCGCGGTCAAGCTCTTCGGTGACGACATGGACGTGCTCAACAGCACGGCCAATCAGATCGCCAAGGTGCTGCAGGCCATTCCGGGCGCGGCCGAGGTCAAGGTCGAGCAGACCACCGGCTTGCCGATGCTGACCATCAACATCGACCGTGACAAGGCCACACGGTATGGCCTGAACGTCGGCGACATCCAGGACACCTTGTCCACCGCCATTGGCGGCCAGGAGGCCGGGACCATGTTCGAAGGTGACCGCCGTTTTGACATCGTGGTCCGACTGCCCGAGACCGTGCGCACCGACCTGCAAGCGATTCGCCGTCTGCCCATCGCCCTCAAGGGTGCCGAGGGCGATGCCACTCGCTTCATCCCCTTGTCAGAAGTGGCCGCCATCGACTTGGCCCCTGGTCCCAACCAGGTCAGTCGGGAAAATGGCAAACGCCGCATCGTGATCAGCGCCAATGTGCGAGGGCGCGACCTGGGCACCTTCGTCGCCGAAGCCGAAAAATCTTTGCAGAGCGTGAAGATTCCGACGGGTTACTGGACCGTCTGGGGCGGCCAGTTCGAGAACCTGCAATCGGCCACTCAGCGCCTGCAGATCGTGGTGCCGGTCTCGCTGCTGCTGGTCTTCGTGCTGTTGTTTGCCATGTTCGGCAACATCAAGGATGGCTTGCTGGTCTTCACGGGCATCCCCTTCGCGCTCACGGGCGGCATCCTCGCCTTGTGGCTGAGGGACATCCCGCTGTCGATCTCTGCGGCGGTCGGTTTCATCGCTGCGGCTCCGTGGAGTAGGGGGATATTAGCCGG
>JAZJZP010000061.1:7799-8038 GCA_040389805.1 Pseudomonadota bacterium | reverse complement strand
GAGTAGCGTGAATTTCTGCCTGACATCAATCGATTGGATTAATAGAAGGTGTTTTAGGAATTCGGTCGAATCAGCAAAATAGTTTGGGTAAGCCTCTTTAATGCCACCTAACGCCGTAGCAGACACCAATGCGACAACGATCTCATCGGACTTAGCATGCTGTTGCTCTGCTTTGGTGTAATCAGTTTCGGCTTCCGCGCTATTTTGTGAGAACACTTGATTTATGGCTTGTCTAAACC
>JAZJZP010000061.1:5897-7789 GCA_040389805.1 Pseudomonadota bacterium | reverse complement strand
TGGATAAAGTGTTAGCTTGACCGTGCCTTCATTTGCATTCACTTCCAGTAAAACATAGCCGCGCGCGCCAACTTCTTTCCAGTGATCGCTGGCGATTCTTAATGAATTCGAGTAGGCATTTAACTTCCTTACGATATTTAGCTTGCTAGATATAACCTGGACTTGTTTGCATGACTCAAGGTGATCATTGTTAGTAAGAACAACCTGTGAGTAAAGCAGCTTCTTTTTCAGGTCGGGCAAAGCTTCGAAAAGGTGGATGTCCTCCATCGCTGCAAACTGCTTGCTGGTATGAACAAAGAAATCAGTCCAGGGTTTTGTTCCTTGATTGGATTTGAGTGCCTGGCCAGTAAAAAGGTCTACGATTTCTAAAGTGGTTGCCCAATTGTGCTGCAGTCTAGTGCGAAGTTGCAATTCAATGGATTTCCGGCTTCCATCTGCGCATTCAAAAGACCCGATTAGGTGGTAGCCGCGATATCCATCTTCTTTCGGTTCTGCAATGTAATCCTTATGCTTGATGCTTCCGTTTGAGCCTTTGAAATTATGTTTTTTCCTTAATTCTCTTACAATCTGCATCAATTTCTTTTTGTTTGATACGATTGCGCGGCAGCCACCGATGTCCTGCATGTTTTTTAATTTCATGCCAGGGAACCGCTTTAACTTTCTTACAATGGACGCGTGCCGTTTGAGGCGCTTGGCAAAAATTGCACTTTTGTCTTTATTAATAGATTCTTGTACTAGTAGCTTTCGGGCATTTTCAAGCGGCTCTTCATGGCTATGCCTCCAGTAAGAGAGCGCACTCATGCAATGTGAGAAGAGAGGCTCGTCCTCGTAGGTGGCGTCGGCTGTTAGATGATCGCCCGCCTTATTGATCTGTTTGCCGGAGAAATTTGGTAGCATGAAAAGCCTTACTGCTTAATGGAGCTAATACCTAACACCCAGGTTAACCGGCAAAAATGCGAAGCGTTTTTATCCGCGTTGAACCGCTAGTTCGGGTTTCAGGCCCCGCGCGACGATGCCCATTGTGCAAAGGAAACACCAAAAGTGGGTGCTGTGTTTTCATCCAGGCGTTAAGAAATCATTCTTGCATAACAATGACTTAGCATGTGTTTCTTGAGAGGCCGGCCGCTGTGGAAGGTTGTGGTACCGGCCTGTCAGGCTCGTTTGCCGTGCCGACTCTGGAGGTTGGCTTTGATTGGAATTCAGTAATGGGAACTGGTCGAGTGACATAGCCGGTAAGTGTTGCCAGGAGAAGACACCCTATGTTCATGAATGCAGTGGCGCTTCGATTCTGAGGTCTTCGTCTGCCCCAAGCAACGCGGGGATTGAAGAGCCAAAGATATGAAATGGCAGACAATACTGTTAACGTAATAAAAACCCACGGCGGCATTCTTAAGAATATTCCGAGCGCTGGAATTGTGAAAAGTGCCGCAGTGTAGGGACTGTTTTCGCTGCAGCCTGTTTGAAGCATGAGGTATGTCACCACTGATAAATTCATGAGTTGAACCAGAAGGACTGCTGTCGATGTACTTATGGTTGTTATGCTGAGCCCTGGAAATAGCGGACTCCAGATTTGATAAAAATCATTGGCGAGCGCAAGCACCGCGAAGGATGCAACTGACAGAAACATCAGCGGAGGGGATTGCTCGGGCGACTGCGCTACATCAGTTCGATTTGAGCGAAAACGTTCTGCTATACCGAGAATGGCAAGGAAAAGAAGTTGAACTAAGAAAGTCGCTGCGGCGACGTTTATCGGTTGAATTGTTTGTTCGCTGGGCATATTGAATAATATTTGGGGCCTAACGTGATATAGAGATCACCACCAACACCCACATGTAGGCATTTACACCTACGGTGGTCATAAGTGGATTCTTTAAATACGGCACCCGCCAGAC
>JAZJZP010000061.1:5225-5784 GCA_040389805.1 Pseudomonadota bacterium | reverse complement strand
AGCTTGTCCCACCCCGCCATACCGCTCACCCCCTGTTTATCGTTACCAGATATTACACGCCCCGCCCGCTCACCCCTTCAACTTGCGCCACAAAGTCGTCCGGCTGATGCCCAGGCGCTCACTGGCCAGCCCCCGGTCGCCTTCGCATTCCGCCAGCACCTTGAGGATCTCGGCCCGCTCAACCTGCGCCTGCCGCCCTTTCAGCCCCTCGCCGGGCTGCTGCGCTGGCGTCTTCAAGGTGTGAGCAAACAACTCCGGTGCCGTCGCCCTTAAAAACGCCTGCGCCTCAAGCGCCGCCCCTGGCGGAGCCCCCACCCCGTAGGCCATCACCCGCTCGATGATGTTTTCCAGCTCGCGCACATTGCCCGGCCAGTCGTAATGCGGCGCGTGCAGCACCAGCGCGTCTATCAAGGTTTGCGTGGCCCGGGCATCGTCGGGCGTCATGGTCAGGCGCTGGCCCACCTGGCGCTGCAGCGCCTGTGCGATCACGCCAATGTCCCCCAGGCGCTCGCGCAGCGGTGGCACGTCAATGCGCAAGATGTTCAGCCGGTAATACAAG
>JAZJZP010000061.1:243-5215 GCA_040389805.1 Pseudomonadota bacterium | reverse complement strand
CGAAACAAGCCTTGCGCCACCAGCGCGCCCAGGTCGCGGTGCGTGGCGGCAATCACGCGCACGTTCACGGGCGTGGGCTCGGTGGCGCCTACGCGCAGCACTTCGCGCTCTTGCAGCACGCGCAGCAATCGCGCTTGCAAGGCCACGGGCATTTCGCCCACTTCGTCTAAAAAGATGGTGCCTTTGTGCGCCGCCTCGAACAGGCCGACCTTGCCGCCACGGCGCGCGCCGGTAAAGGCGCCGTCTTCGTAGCCAAACAGTTCGCTCTCCAGCAGGCTCTCGGCCACGGCGGCGCAGTTGACGGCCACAAAGGGCAAGTCGCGGCGCTCGCTGGCCATGTGAATGCCCTGCGCAATCAGCTCTTTGCCGGTGCCGCTCTCGCCCACCAGCAGCACGGTGGCTTGGCTGCGGGCGCAGTTCAAGGCGACTTGCTTGACGCGCGCCACGGCGGGGCTGCTGCCTAAAAATTCGCTCAGCTCGTAGTGCGTGGCCACGGCGTTGGGTTTGATGCGGGTGCGGATGTGCCGGTCCACGCGTTGGATGGAGATCGGGTCTTGGCAGCTCAGCACCGCGCCGGTCAGCACGCCCTGCTCCAGGATGGGCATGCGGTTGACGATCAGCGGTTTGCCTTTCACGCGCTCGATTTTCTCCAGGTCCTGGGTGGCCAGGCGCAGCGTGGTTTGCAGGCTCAACTCGGCGCACACCTCGCTGAGTTTGCGGCCCAGCCATTGGCCGGGCGCAATGCCCAGCACCTGCGCCATGGCGGGGTTGAGGGTTTGAATGCGCTCGTGCTGGTCCACGGCAATCACGCCGTCGCTCAATTGGGCCAGGATGGTGTTGAGGCGCTCGCGCTTGGCCTGTTCGATGCGTGAGGCGCGGGCCACTTCCAGGGCGTCGTCCAGGGCGCCGCGCACGGCCTGCATCGAGTACAAAAACACCCCGCTCAGGCCCATCTGGTCGGCCACATCGGCCACCACGCCGGTGCCCACCACCACCTGCACGCCCAGGTGCGACAGCTCGCGCACGCAGGCCTGGGCTTCGTCTTCGGTGCGGTAGCTGCGTTGCGCCACCTCCAGGCCAAACAGCTCGCCAAAGGGCGACAGCTCGGGCGCCATGCCTTCGTAAGTGACCACGCCAACGCGTGCCGCCAGGCGCTTGGCCTGGGCCAGGGCCTGCATCAGGTCAAAACCGCCCACCTTGACCAGCACCACGGGCATGTCCAGGTGCTGGCGCAAATAGGCGCCGTTCGAGCCCGCCGCCACGATCACGTCCACGGGGCGGGCTTGGTGCATGGCGCGCAGGCGGCTCACGGCGGGCTCAAAGCCAACGTCCAGCACCTCCACCGCGGCCCGGTCGGCAAACTCGGGCGCCAGCTCTTGCATCATCTTGTTGATGCGCCGAAAACCCACCGCCACGATGCGGGGCGGTGATGTGGGGGCGGCTGGTGGGAGGGCGGGCTGTTGCATGTTTCATTATTGATTGAAATCGGTTTCAATTATGAAACATTGCAGGCGCGTGGCGAGCCTGCCAACCCTCGGCGTGGTGGGGTTTTTTTCATTTAACATCAATGGCTTAGATTTGAGCGCCGCCGTTTAGCGCCGCAACCCTGCCGGCTGGCACAGTGGTTGCGAACATGGATACCCATACGCTGCCCGTTCACGTTGGAGAACCCCACATGGCCCTCATGACCCCTGGTGCGCGCTTTCGTCAAGCGCTCAAAGAAGAATCCCCCCTGCAAATCATTGGCGCCATCAACGCCAACCACGCCTTGCTGGCCAAGCGTGCGGGCTACCGGGCGATCTACCTGTCGGGCGGTGGCGTTGCTGCCGGCTCGCTGGGCCTGCCCGACCTGGGCATCAACACCCTGGACGACGTGCTGACCGATGTGCGCCGCATCTCGGATGTGTGCGATGTGCCCTTGATCGTCGACATCGACACCGGCTTTGGCCCCAGCGCCTTCAACATCGAGCGCACCGTCAAGAGCCTGATCAAGTTCGGTGCGGCCGGTTGCCACATTGAAGACCAGGTGGGCGCCAAGCGCTGTGGTCACCGCCCCGGCAAAGAAATCGTCACCACCGAAGAGATGGTGGACCGCGTCAAAGCCGCCGCCGACGCCAAGACGGACCCCGATTTCTTTTTGATCGCCCGCACGGACGCCATCCAGGTGCATGGGGTGGACGCGGCCATTGAGCGTGCCATCAAATGCGTCGAGGCCGGCGCCGACGGCATCTTTGCCGAGGCCGCCTACGACCTGCCCACCTATCAAAAATTTGTCGACGCCGTGAAGGTGCCCGTGCTGGCCAACATCACCGAGTTCGGCAAGACCCCGCTGTTCACGGTCGACGAGTTGCGCAGCGTGAACGTGGGCATGGTGCTCTACCCCCTGAGCGCCTTTCGCGCCATGAACAAGGCGGCCGAGGCGGTCTACACCGCCATCCGCCGCGACGGCCATCAAAAGAATGTGATCGACCTCATGCAGACGCGTGAGGAGCTGTATGACCGCATCGGGTATCACGAATTTGAGAACAAACTCGATGCCCTGTTTGCCGCCAAAAAATAAGCCCGACTGTTTCAACCGACTGCTTCAACTTTCAGCCAGGAGACCCGCCCCATGAGCGCCACCCCCGAGACAACCACCCCCGGTTTCAAGCCCAAGAAGTCCGTTGCCCTGTCGGGCACTGCCGCAGGCAACACGGCCCTGTGTACCGTGGGCCGCACCGGCAACGACCTGGCCTACCGCGGCTACGACATCCTCGACCTGGCCCAAACCAGCGAATTTGAAGAAATCGCCTACCTGCTGGTGCACGGCAAGCTGCCCACCCGCGCCGAACTGACGGGCTACAAGACCAAGCTCAAGTCGCTGCGCGGCATCCCCGCAGCACTCAAGACCGCGCTGGAGCAACTGCCCCCGTCTGCCCACCCGATGGACGTGATGCGCACGGGCGTGTCCGTGCTGGGCTGCCTCTCGCCCGAGAAGGACGACCACAACCACCCCGGCGCGCGCGACATCGCCGACAAGCTGATGGCATCCCTGGGCTCCATGCTGCTGTACTGGTACCACTTCAGCCACAACGGCAAGCGCATTGATGTGGAGACCGATGACGACTCGATCGGCGGCCACTTTTTGCACCTGCTGCACGGCAAGAAGCCGCGTGACAGCTGGGTGCGCGCAATGCACACCTCGCTGATCTTGTACGCAGAGCACGAGTTCAACGCCTCGACCTTCGCCTCGCGCGTGGTGGCGGGCACGGGCTCGGACATGTTCTCGGCCATCACTGGCGGCATCGGCGCGCTGCGTGGACCCAAGCATGGCGGCGCCAACGAAGTCGCCTTCGAGATCCAAAAGCGCTACGACACGCCTGATGAGGCCGAGGCCGACATCCGCGCCCGCGTCGAGAAGAAGGAAGTCGTGATCGGCTTTGGCCACCCCGTCTACACCGTGAGTGACCCGCGCAATGTGGTCATCAAACAGGTGGCGCACGAGTTGAGCAAGGAAGAGAACAATACCAAGATGTACGACATCGCCGAGCGCCTTGAATCGGTCATGTGGGAGATCAAAAAGATGTTCCCCAACCTGGACTGGTTCAGCGCCGTGAGTTATCACATGATGGGGGTGCCCACTGCCATGTTCACGCCCTTGTTTGTGATCGCCCGCACCAGCGGCTGGTCGGCCCACGTGATCGAGCAGCGCATCGACGGCAAGATCATCCGCCCGAGCGCCAACTACACCGGCCCTGAAGACCAGAAGTTCGTGCCCATCCAGGACCGCAAGTAATCGCCTGCCATGAACACCCAATACCGCAAGAACCTGCCCGGCACCCAGCTGGATTACTTCGACGCGCAAGCCGCCGTCGATGCGATCAAGCCTGGCGCCTGGGCCACGCTGCCCTACACCTCGCGCGTGCATGCCGAGAACCTGGTGCGTCGCTGTGACCCGGAGATCCTGACCCGCTCACTAACGCAGCTGATTGAGCGCAAGCGCGATCACGACTTCCCGTGGTTCCCGGCCCGCGTGGCCTGCCACGACATCCTGGGCCAGACGGCGCTGGTGGACTTGGCCGGTTTGCGTGACGCGATTGCCGACCAAGGCGGCGACCCCGCCAAGGTGAACCCTGTGGTGCCCGTGCAGTTGATCGTGGACCACTCGCTGGCCGTGGAGTGCGGTGGGTTCGACCCCGACGCCTTCCAGAAGAACCGCGACATCGAAGAGCGCCGCAACGAAGACCGCTTCCACTTCATCAATTGGACGAAGCACGCCTTCAAGAACGTGGAGGTGATCCCCCCAGGCAACGGGATCATGCACCAGATCAATCTGGAGCGGATGTCCCCCGTCATCCACTCGGACAACGGCCTGGCCTACCCCGACACCTGCGTCGGCACCGACAGCCACACCCCGCATGTGGACGCGCTGGGCGTGATCGCCATCGGCGTGGGCGGCCTGGAAGCCGAGAACGTGATGCTGGGCCGCGCCTCGTGGATGCGCCTGCCCGAGATCGTGGGCGTGGAGCTGTCTGGCAAGCGCCAGCCCGGCATCACCGCCACCGACGTGGTGTTGGCCATGACGGAGTTTTTGCGCAAGTCCAAAGTGGTGGGTGCCTATCTGGAGTTCTACGGTGAAGGCGTTGCCAGCCTGACCCTGGGCGACCGCGCCACCATCTCGAACATGGCCCCCGAGTACGGCGCCACGGCGGCCATGTTCAGCATCGACCAGCAGACGCTGGATTACCTGACGCTGACGGGCCGCACCGCGGATCAGATCAAGCTGGTCGAGACCTACGCCAAGCAAGGCGGCCTGTGGTCGGAATCGCTCAAAGGCGCCGTCTACGAGCGCACCTTGAGCTTTGATCTGTCCAGCGTGGTGCGCAACATGGCGGGCCCCTCGAACCCGCACGCCCGCGTCGCCACCACCGACTTGGCGGCCAAGGGCATCGCCGGCCAATGGCACATGCCCGCTGAAGGCGAAGGCACCATG
>JAZJZP010000061.1:0-233 GCA_040389805.1 Pseudomonadota bacterium | reverse complement strand
CGCAACGTGATCGCCGCAGGCCTGCTGGCCCGCAACGCCAACAAGCTGGGCTTGGTGCGTCAACCTTGGGTGAAGTCCTCACTGGCCCCCGGCTCGAAAACCGTGGAGCTGTACCTGAAGGATTCCGGCCTGGACAAGGAGCTGGAAAAGCTGGGCTTTGGCATCGTCGCCTTTGCCTGCACCACCTGCAACGGCATGTCGGGCGCGCTTGATCCGGTCATCCAAAAAGAAAT
>JAZJZP010000060.1:20729-24605 GCA_040389805.1 Pseudomonadota bacterium | reverse complement strand
CTGTACGGCGCCAACAGCCAGTTCCTGGTGATCGATGCCCGCATCAACTGGAAGCTCGACAAGGACTGGCGCATCAGTGCTGGCGTGGACAACCTCAACAACGAGACCTACTTCGCCTACCACCCGATGCCTCAGCGCACCGTCCACCTCGAGCTCAAGACTTCTTACTGACACAACGCCATGACGTACAAACCAACTCCCTTCACGCGTGACTCGCGCAGGCGCTTGCCTGGTCTGGCGCTGCGATGGCTATTGACCACGATGCTGTCCCTCGCGGGCCTCGCCCATGCCGCAGAGAGCGAACATGCCCACGGGGACAGCCGCGCGCCCAGCGCCTCGGCGCCCGCCGGGGCCCGCATGCCGATGTCGCCATTCACATGCATCGGCACCAGCCTGGCCTGCGCCACGGCCGCCTCACCCGCCTGGGCCAAAGATGGCGCACTGTGGTTGACCTGGGTGGCCAATGGCGTGGTGTCGGTGGCCCGCTCGACCGACCGGGGCCTGCATTTCTCACCAGCCACCGTCATCGGTCGCCATGAGGGGGTGGCCGATGTGGGCGCGGATGCGCGTCCGCAGATCGCCATCGATGCCGCGGATCGCATCACGGTGCTCTACGACGTGTTCAAAGACAGCCACTGGAATGCCGAGATCCTCGTGTCTCGCTCCACCGATGGCGGCCAGCACTTCTCTGCGCCCCGCCTGTTGATGGCACAAACCGCCGGCCAGCGCTTCCCCACGGTGGCGCTCGATACAACGGGCGGGCTGTTTGTGGCGTGGATCGATCGGCGCTTGGCGATGGAGGCCGCAGACAAGGGCATCAAGCGCCAAGGCGCGGCCGTGGCCTACGCCTGGTCCGATGACGCAGGGGCTCACTTCACGCCCGCGCGCATCGCCTACACCGACAGCTGCGAATGCTGTCGCATGGGGGTGGCCATGCGGGCGCCGGGGCGTCCAGTCATCGTCTTGCGAGGCGTCCTGGATCAACGGGTGCGTGATCATGTCGTCATCACCTTCAAGGGACGCCATGAACCGGGCACCGCACAGCGTGTGTCGGACGACAACTGGGTGACCAACGCCTGCCCGCACCACGGCCCGGCCATCACCGTGGGTGCCGAGGGCACCTACCACGTCGCCTGGTATACGCAAAGCCCGACGCGCAGCGGCTTGTTTTACGCCCGCTCGACCGACGAGGGCAAGACCTTCTCGGCACCCATGCGCATCGGGCAGGCACAGCAGCCGTCATCACGCCCGAACCTGTTAGCCCAGGGCGCGCGCGTGTGGATGGCATGGAAGACCTTTGATGGCCAGGCCACCTCGCTGTACGTCCAAACGTCGCGCGATGCCGGCGAGCACTGGTCAGCGCCCAAGGTGCTGGCGCAAAGCAAGGGCTACTCCGACCATCCTTTGCTCACGACGCAGGGCAACAAGGTCTACCTGTCCTGGCTGGCCCATGACGAAGGCTATCAACTGATCGAACTGGCCGCACCATGAAACGACCTGGACTGCTCATCACCTGGGCCTTGCTGTGCTTTTGCGGAGCCGTCAGTGCCGCCACCACCATCCAAGCGCTGGCGCCGGATGGCTGGCCTGCCGTGCTCAAGCCACTGGCCGGACGCCCCGCCATCGTTCATGTCTGGGGTCTGACCTGCGGGTCCTGTGTGGGCGAGCTATCGCGCTGGGCCAACTTCACCAAACGCCATCCGGAGGTGCCCGTCGTGTTTGTGGAGTTCGAACCGGCCGCGCTGGCGCAGGTGCAAGCCGTGTTGCATCGCGAGCATCTGGACCACGGCCAGCACTGGATGGTGCAAGGCGTGCCCGATGAGCGATGGCAGTACCAGATTGACCCGCAATGGGGCGGCGAGTTGCCGTACACCATCTTGGTCTCCCGCGATGGCCAGCGTCAAACCTTCAGTGGCACCGCTGATTTCGCCAAGCTCCAACAATGGCTGGCCCGCCAGCGCTGAGCCCAGCCTTCAGCCCTGCGGATGCTTTGCTGATGCCTTGTTCAAGCCCCAGCGAGCTTCTTGAAGGTGGCCAACACCGCATCACCCTTGAATGGTTTGACGATCCAGCCCTTGATGCCAGCGGCCTTGCCGCGCTCCTTCATGATGGGCGAGTTCTCGGTGGTCAGCATGACGATGCTGACGGTGGCATTGCCCAGTTCGCTGCGGATCTTTTCGGCCATCGTCAAACCATCCATATTGGGCATGTTGACGTCACTGACGATCAGCTTGACGCTGGGATCACCCTTGAGCTTGACCAAACCGTCACGCCCATCCACGGCGGTGATGACGGTCAAACCGTTCTTTTGCAAAAAGTCGGTAACTTCGTTACGGACCGTGCTGGAATCATCCACAACAAGAATTTGCGCCATGACCAATACCCCTTGAAATCAGATTAAAAAAGTTCCAGCTCACCCGAATCGAACAACTCCTCCACAGAGGTTTCATTCTCCGAGAAGTTGTCAGGTGACCAGTTGAGATTGAACACAAACCGTTGATGGACCACGACGGATTTACTCCTGTCATGGTTGTCCACCAAGGTGTACTTGAAACACAGTTGCGGGTCTTCAGAGCCAAACGAGATATAGCGGTGAAGGTGGTTCACGATGATCGGAACCTGCGTCAGGTTGCCCGGTGTGTCCGCGACCGATACGAAGCGGTTTTTAAACCCCCCCCAGATCAGATTGGTGATTTCACCCAGCACGTTGTTGATGTCCCGAAAGCCAGCCCCATCCGCATCCACGTAGGTCTTCTCGGCCTTGATGAATTCCATCAAGGGCTGCTCTTCAATCTGCAGCATCATGTAGCCGCGACACCAGGTGCTTTCCAGCGGAATCAGGGTGAACAACTCGCCGTAGATGAAGCGGTCGCGAACCATGTAGGGGGTCTCGATACTGCAAGTCACGTCCCGAAACTGGCTCTCCAGCGCCGTTTTGGCCATGTCGGTGATGCCTCGCACCAAGGCATTGGGATAGACCAAACTGAAGATCGAGTCTTTGATGACGTCCGTCAGCTTCCCGATGCTCTCTGCGGTATAGGCCGCATAAAAAAGCTTGCGGTCACACGGCGACAAATCATCCATCGTCTCGAGCGACTCACGCCGCAAAAAAATGGGCAACTCGGGTCTGACCGCATGGATCTCACGCGCAAACACCAAGCCACCACCCTCATGACCGCCATAGTTCTCCCAGAGCAAAATGCCACCGAGGTCCACATTTGATTTCAGCACCGACATCACGTTGTCGGCCTGCGCCTTGAGGCCGACGAGGTTGTGCTCATCGCAGAACGTCTTGATGAGATCATTGCAGTCGGGATGGGCGTCAAGTACCAGCACCTTGCTGATCAAGTCCTTTGGCTCACTCATTCTCGTTTCCTTTGTCACCCTGTGGTGCGCACCGCAGGTGCTTAGAACATTTCGAGTTCACCGTTTTCCTCGGTGGACTCGGTCTTATCGACCACAAAATCAAGGTCTGCATAGTCGCAGACACACAAGCTGGCGTGCATCGTGATCGAGTCATTGATGCGCACCTCAAAATGCTTCACATAGCCCGCATGGAGCGTTTGCAAATAGTCCAGACAGTTGCGGTCCAAAAGATTGGGGGTCGACATCCCGATGTGCGGATAGAACTTACCCAGCTCCCGATTCAGGGCTCCACAGCAGATGTTGCCGCACTCGCTGATCACGTCCAGGAAAGTCTGTTCATCCATGTCGTCCACCGGGGCGCGATTGATGCTCGCCAGGTGGGTTTTCATGGGCAGATTCAGCGTGAAGTGGATCAAGGTCAGTACCCGAAAAAGATAGGACGACACGGTCAGGATCACGACCTGCTTTTCCTTGATCTCGTTCGTATCCTCAATGGCACGAACCTCGCAG
>JAZJZP010000060.1:6696-20719 GCA_040389805.1 Pseudomonadota bacterium | reverse complement strand
GCTGTCAGCATGTAATCGAAGCCTTCTTTGGCGTTGGCGCTGATCATGTTTGTTTCTAACCCTGATCGCCAGCAAGGACTTCCGAGGTCTTGCCATTGAGGTAGCGCAACTCGGTCACCGCACCAATGATCATCTTGCCGCCAGCCTGCAAATCCTGGAACGTGGCGGTGGTGATCAGATCATTTTTGTACAGGTTGCTGCGGTAATCCTTGGATAGTTTTTCGGCCCGATTGGCCAGTGCCCGCACCTCATTGGCCACCACGGCAAAACCCCGCCCATGCTCACCGGCATGGGCCGCTTCGATGGTGGCGTTGAGCGCCACGATGATGACCTGGGTGACGATGGCCGCAAATTCATCGTTCGCCGTGTGCATCTCGCGGTTATGCACGATCAAGGTGTTCATCTCGGCATGCCAGCGTTCGAAGGTCTTGATCAAGCCCAGCAACTGGTTGATGGCATCGCCCAGGACTTCACAACTTCTGAGTGTCCTGTCGCGCGCCTCCTGGGTGCTGGCCATCACATCGCGCAGCGCCTGTTCATGCTGGCGCTGCAGCTGTTCAAGCTGAGCGCCCAGTTGCGCCGCCTGAGCCTCAACCAGACTCTGCTGTTGGTCATTGTGAAGACTCTGCTGCGCCTCCAATCGATGCTGCTGCGCCTGGTCATGGGCCTCCAGCTCGGCTCGCCGCGCCATCTCGGCCTTTTGGGCCGTTCGGCTCATGATGGCCCAGCAGCCTGCGCTGCCAAGCAAAAGGCCTGTCACGAACAACGTCACGAAGACAACCATGCCAGTTCCTATTGAAAGTCAGCAGAGACCGGATCAACCCGCGGCGACCGCGGCACCCGCCAAGACGGCACTGGGGGCCTGAGCTCGAGCGAACACATCCGCGAGCACCGCAAACTTCTCGGGCAGGCTGATGACCAACTCAAAGGGCCGGAAGTCAGCCTCCGCCTCGTCCAGGAAGTGCACATCGATGGCACCACCTTCGGCCTCCAGGAAACCCTTGATGGCATCCATGCCCACGCCGCGCCCCGACACTTCAGTGACCTTTTCAGCGGTCGAGAAGCCCGACAAGAAGATGGTTTCTGCCACCGTCTGGGCCGACTTCGCCTGCTCTGGCGTGATCAATTGCTGACTGAGGGCGTTTTCACGGATCTTGGCGATCGCCACACCTCGACCGTCGTCCTTCGCCTTGATCCACAACTTGCCGCCCGAGAGCGACAAGTCGATCTCGATGCGACCTGCAGCGGGCTTGCCTTTGCTGACGCGCACTTCGGCGGTCTCAATGCCATGGTCAACGCAGTTGCGCATGAGGTGGGTGAACAGATTGCGGAGCAAGCCATTGACCTGATTGCGCACCAAAATGCCATGGTCATCAATCTGAACGATCGGCGCTTCCTTGCCCAGCTCATGAGCGAGCGATGGCATGGACTCCAACACACCCGACAGCACATGGTCGACACGGTCGGTGCCAATCAGGGTCAGGGTGCGGCCGATCTGGTTCAGTGCACCACGCATGGCGATCAGGTCGTTCTGATCCAGGCTCTGCAGCATCTGGAGCGAGTTCTCCACCTGGTCTTTCTCGACCATCAGGAACTTCTCGACATTGCCGCGTCGGCCCGGGCCCTTGCGACCCAGCACGTTGTCGTTGATCTTGGCGTACTCATCGATCAAGACCTTCACTGCCTCCAGTTGAGCCAACAGCTCGTCTTGATGCCATTCGGCCTCATCGTTCTTGCGCATCTCGTCGTAGACCTGCTCGGTTTCATGCACCAGATCGGTCAGGTTGGCAAAACCATAGGTTCGAGCATTGCCCTTGATGGTGTGCATATTGCGGAACAACAGACCAATGGTGTCCAGACTCTTGCTGGTCGTTTGCTCGATGAGCGCACGGTTCTCTTGGATGAACTTGCCTGCGCTTTCGACAAACTCCTGGAATTTCTCCTGACTGACCGCCAGGATCTCGCCAATGATTTCCAGCTCGCGCTTTTGCTCGTTGGCTTCGCCTTCCAGGCGTTTGAACTCGGTCACGTCACGCACGCAGAGCATGAGCTTTTCAACGGTGTCGGCATCATCGCAAATGGGCGACCAGCTCAACTCCAGTGACTTGACCCGGCCGTCCGGCATGGTCTTGTTCACATCCTTGACCAGCAGGTGGGCGTTGAACTCGAAGTTCATGCTGTCTTCACCGATGCACGACGAAGCCGCGGCTTCGACTTGCGACAGGGCATCCGAGCCCAGGTCGGTGTCGGCAAAGATCAAGGTCATGATCTCCTTGCCGGCAATGTCTTTGGTTTCAAAAATGGTTTCAAGGTAGGCCGAATACTCGGGGTGAACCAGGCTGCCATTGGTGATGGTCAGCACACCCTGCGGCATGTTTTGCAGCATGCTGTGGATGTCCTGGGTCTTGACGCGCAGTTGTTGTGTGCGCTCGGTCACCAGGTCTTCCAGGTTGTCGTTCATGCCTTTGAGGTCTTTGACCAGGCGCTTGTTGTCCACAAAGGTGTTGGCAAAGCTCATGGAAGCGACGTAGATGGCGCCCCCCATGAAGACCGCCGTGCCTCCAAAGATCATGGCCATGGACGAGATCTTGCCCAGCGCCAGCAGCACGTCGTTGATGCCACAAGCCAGGAATACAAAGGCGCAGAAGAAGAGAACCAGGGCCCCTTGCTTCTTCTCTTTGTGCGCCTGCCAGAGCTGGTACATGATGTACGCGCCACTCACCAGCGTGAAGACGAGCAAGATGGGGCGGGTTTTCTGCAGCAGGTCAATGTTCGGATGGATCACCATGGAGCCGATGATGAGCACCAAGGCCACATAAACGGACCCACTGACCCACAGCAACTTAGGCTTCACCTTGTCATACATGAACTGGCAGAAGGTCAGAATGAAGAAGATGCCCAGCAAGCCGGTGTAGTGCCAATAGAGCATGGTCTCTGGCTCGAACACTTTCAGGAAGTAGTCTCCCGGCGATGCAAAGAACGGGAAGATGGCAATGTCACCCAACGCCACCATGAGGTAGGCCGTGAACTTGGTCTTGCTGTACACCAGCAGGAAAAACAGGCCAAACGCCAGCACGGTGTAGGCCACGATCATGCGGGCCTCGCCACCGTAAACCTGATGCCACACCAGGCTCGTGTCGTGCTGGTTGTACTTGTGCAATTCAAAGGGCAGTTGATACACCCCGGTCATCAGCGGCGTTTCCACGCGCATGGTCACCACGTGCTTGAGGCTGGTCACCTTGAAGCGAATCGGCACAGGCTGGATCGAGTAGTAGCGCTCGACGTTGATGTTGTGCGGACGGCGATAGACCTCCTGGCCGTCGACGTAGACATTCATCCGCGCCATGTAGGTGTTGGTCATCAACACCACTTCCTGGCCGACCAAATCCGGGCTGAATTCCAGGTTACCTCGGTACCAGCCCACTGTGAAGTTCTTGTGGTCGTCGTAAATGTGCTTCCACGGCCCCGGCGCCTTGGCCAGCTTCCACGCACTGGTGTCAATACCGACCTCCTTGTTCTGCGGCAAGTCATCCCGCGTGAACAGCCAGTTGCCCGTCAGCTTGATGGGCGAGTTCAAGTGCTCGACTTTGATGTGACACGAGTCACACACCGTTGGCCCCTCGCTCGCCATCGCAGGGAGGAGCCCCAACAAACCGGCCATAAGTACTAATAAACGTAGGATCATCATGATGGGCGTCGCGTGAAAGTGTCCAAAATGCTCATGAAACATCACAAGCGCGTCTTGGGGCAGACGGAATTGACTTGCCTCTTCGGGTGATATCGGCACGTACTTTGAAAAATTGATGAAATTTCTCAAGGTGCTGTAACGGGTCTCACCCAGAGGTAGGCGCATGATCCGGCTGGTACGTAGACATCATTCCAGCGCCAGGCGATGGTCATTGCCCCAAAAAGCAAGCATTAACAACCTATCTTTTCAGACACGTCCATTGCACTGAGACAACGTCCACGCCCTCATGCTCACCCTGTCAAAAATACCCCGCCTCCCGAGCATGGCCCTGGCCGCCTTGCTGTCGCTGCCGATCTCGACCGCATGGGCTGGCGTCGTCGGCGCCTGGCAACTGGACTCCGAAAGCCAGGGTATCCGGCTGTACACGCGAGAAGTTCAAGGCGAGCCGCTGAAGGAGTTCAGAGGCGTCATGCAAGTGCACGCGCCCCTGGCACAGGTGGCCGCCATGCTGGCCGATGTGCCCGCCTTGCCGGAATGGTTTTTCTTGATGCGTGAGGCACGCTACCTCCAGGTCGAGCACGCGCAGGACTCCTATATCTACCTGGCCATGAAGGGGCTGTGGCCCGTCAGTCCGCGCGACTCGGTGGCCCATGTGTCGGTCACGCAAGACCCCATCACCTTGACCATCAACGTGCTGATCAAGAGCGCCGACGGCATCCTGCCCAAACAGGATGGCTTTGTGCGCATTCCAAGCATGCACTCCTCCTGGCGGCTGACGCCCGTCACAAACACCCACACCGAGGTCGAAATCGTGGGCCACGCCGACCCTGGTGGCTGGATTCCGGTCAGCATTGCCAACTTCGCGGTCACGACCTTGCCCAGGGAATCGCTCAAAAAGATGCGCGTGCGCATCGCACAGACCGACTACCGGGATGTGGGCCGCCTTTATGCCAAAAACCCCAAACTGCAGGAGCTGGCCCAACGCCTGCGATTCCCCGGCCCCTGAGCCGCAGGACACCACGCCCAGCCGCCACAGCAACATCTTGTAACCATTCAGCATTCAAGAATCCCGGCGCCATGTCGAAACCCGGTGGAGATCTGTCCATTGGAGACCCGCCATGACCGCAACCGCCCGCACCGCCAATTTTTCGACCGCCAACCCTCACGCCCTGGCGACGATCCTGGAGGCGAGCGAGACCAAGCGCATCATCGCGTCGACCGACATTTTTGACCTCTCGGGGATCAAGCTGTGGGCCCGCCACCAGCCGGTCTCGCAAGAGCTGCAGCGCAAGCTGATGGACCGCCAACTGCGCCAACCCATCGAAAGCTGCCTGAAAGCAGAGGACGGTGTCAGCTCTTATTCGCTGGTGAAATCACTCCAGACCTTGTTGGAGCAGGACACCCCGCTGACACAGCTGTTGCGCAAGCACGCCGACAAATTGGTGCGCGAGGCCGTGCAGTTGCCGCTGCATTCGGTGGCCCAACTGCTGCTGACGGCCGGACAAGCCTCCCGCCCGGAGTCGTATGCGCATGCCGTGCAGGCGATGGCCCTGAACGGCGCCTTGATGATCGAAAACCGCGGCGGTCTGCATGACGTGCGCCTGGCGATGCTGTGCGGCCTGCTGCACGACCTGGGCGAGATGTACATCGACCCCCTCTATACCGAAGCCAATGCCGAGCGCTCGCTCGATTTCCGCAGCTACCAGCAACTGGTGGTGCACCCCCACATCGGCAACCTGCTGATTGCCCAACTGACCGACTACCCCCGCGTGGTGTCCCAGGCCATTGCCGAGCACCACGAACGCCTGGATGGCACCGGCTACCCGCACTGCCTGCAACGCCAGCAAATTTCCTCGCAAGGCAAGCTGTTGGCCGTGACCGAAGCCACCTTGCATGTGCTGCGCGGCGATCAACCCTGCATGGCCCGCGCCAGCGTGGCCCTGCGCGTGGTGCCCGGTGAATTTGACCTGGGCTGGGTGGGCGCGATCTCCAAGTCCGCCCACACGCAGCGCGCTCCCAGCAGCACGCTGAGCAGCGAGGCCATCCAGGCCCGCCTGGGCACGATCGACCACGCCATGCAAGAGGCCCAGGCCAATGCCGCCGTCTTGTCGACCCGCGCCGAGTCGGCCGCCCTCAAAGATGCCCTGGGCTTGACGCAACACCTGCTGACCCGCCTGCGCGTCGGCTGGAATGCCAGCGGGTTGTGGAGCCGCGAAGCCGTCGCCACCCAGGACGAGGCCGAGATCGAGGCCATCGAAGAAGAGTTTCTCGTCCGGCTGCGCTCGATCGAGCGGGCCGCCTGGCTGCGCGCCGGCACCCTGCAGCCCGCCGACGCCCAGCGGCTCGAGGTCCTGTGCAACAGTCTGATCAACGACCTGCGATGATCCTAGAATGCTTGCGCTACTGCCGAATCGGCAGTCCTCCTAGCGCAAGGTTCTTTCATGTCGTCTTTGATCCGCATTCGCGGTGCCCGCCAGCACAACCTCAAAAACCTTGACCTGGACATCCGCACAGGCGAGTTGACCGTGGTGACGGGCCCCAGTGGCTCGGGCAAATCCTCGCTGGTGTTCGACACCCTGTATGCCGAAGGGCAGCGGCGCTATGTCGAGACCTTCAGCGCCTATGCCCGCCAGTTTCTGGACCGGATGGACCGCCCTGCCGTGGACCGGGTCGACGGCGTGCCGCCCGCGATTGCCATCGACCAGAGCAACCCGGTGCGCACCTCGCGCTCGACCGTGGGCACGATGACGGAGCTGAACGACCACCTCAAGCTCTTGTTCGCACGGGCCGGGCAGTTGTTTGACCAGGACACGGGCCTGCTGGTGTCGGAGGACACGCCCCAGTCGGTGTTTGAGACCCTGCTGGCCCGCTGCGCCGCCCTGCCCGGTGGCCGCCGCGTGGTCATCACCTTTGCCGCCGAGCTGCCCGCCAACACCAGCACCGAACAGATGCAGGAGTGGCTGTCCGCCAGTGGTTTCTCGCGCATCCAGGCGCAGCGCGTCATCCAGGCCGAAGCGCCCGCGGCGGCGGCGTCCGGCAAGAAGGACAAGGCCAGCCCAGCCGACAAGCCCAGCAAAAAGACCAAAGTGGCGGCCGCCGCCACCGCCCAGGCCAACGAGCGCCTGGTGCTGGACGTGGTGGCCGACCGCTTCCGCATCGGGGCCGACCGCAGCGGCGCCGACCTGGACCGCACGCGCATCATGGAGTCCCTCGAAGTGGCCTTCAAGCGCGGCGGCGGACACATCACCGTCTACGTGCTGCCCGAGTCCACCGAGACCCAACACGCCACCGAGCCAGAGCCCGAGCGCTGGCGCTTCTCCAGCGGCCTGCACTGCCCGGAGAGCAACCGCCGCTACAGCACGCCCACACCGGGCATGTTCTCGTTCAACTCGGCCTCAGGCGCCTGCCCCACCTGCCGGGGCTTTGGCCGCGTCATCGGGGTGGACTGGGGCCTGGTGATCCCCGATGGCCGCAAGACCTTGCGATCGGGCTGCGTCAAGACCATCCAGACCCCGGCCTGGAAGGACAGCCAGGACGACTTGCTGAAGTACGCGGGCGATGTTGGCATCCCGCGCGACACGCCCTGGTCGCAACTCACGCCGGAGCACCAGCGCTGGGTGATCGATGGCGACCCGGCCTGGGCGGGCAAGTGGAACAAGCAGTGGTACGGCCTCAAGCGCTTTTTTGAGTACCTGGAGACCAAGGCCTACAAGATGCACATCCGCGTGCTCTTGTCCAAGTACCGCAGCTACACGCCCTGCCCCACCTGCGAGGGTGCGCGCCTGCAAACCGAATCGCTGCTGTGGCGCCTGGGCAGCCGCGCCGATGCCGATGCCGTGCTGTTGCCCAACAAGCGCTTTGCACCCCATGGCGCGACGCTGCCACGCGCCACGCTGGAGGCCTTGCCCGGCCTGTGTCTGCACGACCTGATGCTGATGCCGATTGGCAAGATGGCCACCTTCTTTGCCTTCGTGACCCTGCCCAGCCGCGGCCATGACGAGGCCCTGCAACTGCTGCTCGACGAGATCCGCACGCGGCTCAAATACCTGGTCGATGTCGGCCTGGGCTACCTGACGCTGGATCGGCAAAGCCGCACCCTGTCGGGCGGAGAGGTGCAACGCATCAACCTCACCACGGCCTTGGGCACGTCCCTGGTCAACACGCTGTTTGTGCTGGACGAGCCCAGCATCGGCCTGCACCCACGCGACATGAACCGCATCAACGAGGCCATGCAGCGCCTGGTCGATGCCGGCAATACGCTGGTGGTGGTGGAGCACGACCCCGCCGTCATGCTGGCCGCCGACCGCGTCATCGACCTGGGGCCAGGTCCCGGCCATCAAGGCGGCCGCATCGTGTTTGACGGCACGCCCGACGACCTCAAAAACGCCGAGACCCTGACCGGCGCCTATCTGGGCGCGCGCCGCACCATCAGCCTGGGCCAGCGCCGCCCCGTGGTCGACAGCACGCCCCGCCTGATCCTGCAAGGCGCGCGCGAGCACAACCTCAAAGACCTGACGGTCGAGTTCCCGCTGCAGCGCCTGGTGGGCGTGACCGGGGTCAGTGGTTCGGGCAAATCCACCCTGATCCAGGACATCCTGCACCCCGCCTTGCTGCGCCACTTTGGCCAAGCCACCGAGAGCCCCGGCGAGCACGATGAGCTGCTGGGCGCCGACTGGCTGAGCAGCGTCAACTTTGTCGACCAATCGCCGATTGGCAAAACCGCGCGCTCCAACCCGGCCAGCTATGCGGGCGCTTTTGATGCGCTGCGCACCCTGTTTGCGGTGACGCCCTTGGCGCGCGAGCGCAAGTACACCGCCGGCACCTTCAGCTTCAACGCGGGCACGGGGCGCTGCGCCACCTGCGGCGGTTCGGGCTTTGAGCACGTCGAGATGCAGTTCCTGAGCGACGTGTACCTGCGCTGCCCCGATTGCGATGGCACGCGCTTCAGGGCTGAGGTGCGCGAAGTCACCATCGAGCGCCTGGGCAAGCAGCTCAGCGTGTCCGACGTACTGGAGCTGACCGTTGCTGAGGCGGTGCGCCTGTTCGCGCAAGACGTGGACGTGGTGCGCGCCCTGCAACCGCTGGCCGATGTGGGCCTGGACTACATCAAGCTGGGCCAGCCGGTGCCGACCTTGTCGGGCGGTGAAGCGCAACGCCTCAAGCTGGCGGGCCACTTGGTGGAGACCGCCAAACAGGCCTCAAGCAGCGGTCAGCGCGTGGCCCGCAAAGGCACGCTCTTCATGTTCGACGAGCCCACCACGGGCCTGCACTTTGACGACATCGCCAAGCTGATGCGGGCCTTTGCCAAGCTGCTGGACGCGGGCCATTCCATCATCTTGATCGAGCACAACCTGGACGTGATCCGGGCCTGCGACTGGTTGATCGAACTGGGCCCCGAAGGCGGCGAAGCGGGCGGTCAGTTGGTGGCCGTGGGGAGCCCGCAGGACCTCAAGCAACATGCCACCTCGCACACCGCGCTGGCCTTGCGCGAGTACGAAGACGCGATGGGCCTGGACGAACAAGGCCGCGCCAGCAACCCGGGCGCGGCCTTGATTGCCGCAGAGCGCTTGGCGGGCTACCACGTGGACGTGGGCTCGGATGCCGCCACCATCGCCGAAGGCGCCTCGCTGCAATCGCTCATCAAAGCCCGCCGCGATCGACGCCGCCAAGAGCGCCGTGAACGCGCCCTGCATGCCCCCGGCGCCAACAGCATCGAAGTCGTCAACGCGCACGAGAACAACCTGCAAGGCTTGAGCGTGCACATCCCGCGCGGCAAGTTCAACGTCATCACGGGCGTGTCGGGCTCGGGCAAATCGACGCTGGCCTTTGACATCCTTTTCAACGAAGGCCAGCGACGTTATCTGGAGTCGCTGAACGCCTATGCGCGCAGCCTGGTGCAACCGGCCGGGCGCCCCGAGGTCGACGCCGTCTACGGCATCCCGCCCACCGTGGCCATTGAGCAGCGCCTCTCGCGCGGCGGCCGCAAGAGCACCGTCGGCACCACCACCGAGGTGCACCACTTTTTGCGCCTGCTGTTCGTCAAGCTGGGCGTGCAACACTGCCCCAACTGTATCGATGGCGAGGGCTGCCACATCCCCGTGCTGCCGCAAACCCACGAGGCCATCGCCTCCCAGTGGCTGCGCGACTACCGGGGCCAGCACATCGGCCTGCTGGCACCGCTGGTGGTCAACCGCAAGGGCATCTACACCGAGCTGGCCAAGTGGGCGTCCAGCAAAGGCTTCACCCACCTGCGGGTCGACGGCGAGTTCCTGCCCACCGCAGGCTGGGGCACGGCCAAGGGCCCCAAGATCGACCGCTACCGTGAACACACCATCGAGTTGCCCGTGGGCGATGTGCTGGTCACGCCCGAGAACGAATCCCAACTGCGCGAACTGCTGGCCACCGCCCTGGAGCATGGCAAGGGCGTCGTGCATTTGCTCACCCCGCTGGACGGCTTGGCCGACGCGCTGGCCACCGGCAAGTCCACCCTGCGCATTGGCCGCGTCAAGGTGTTCTCGACCGAGCGCGCCTGCCCCAGTTGCGGCACCAGCTTCCCCGAGTTGGACCCGCGCCTGTTCTCGTACAACAGCAAGCATGGCTGGTGTCCCGACTGCGTCGGCACAGGCCTGGAGCTGACGCGCGAGCAGCGCAAGGTGATGGACGACTCGCAAAAGGACGACAACCAAGGCCGCGAGCAAACCTTTGCCGAGCCCGATGTTGAAGACGTCGCCGACGACGCCTGCGCCACCTGCCACGGCGCCCGCCTCAACCCGGTGGCGCGTGCCGTGCAACTGCGCGGTCAATCCATCGCGCAGCTGTCGGCCTTGTCCGTCAAGGACGCACGCCGCTGGGGCGAGCAACTCAAGATGGACGGCCGCGAAGCCACCATCGCCCGCGACATCGTCAGCGAGATCAAAAGCCGCCTGAGCTTCATGGAACAGGTCGGCTTGGGGTATCTGAGCCTGGACCGCGCCGCGCCCACGCTGTCGGGCGGTGAAGCCCAACGCATCCGGCTGGCCGCGCAACTGGGGTCCAACCTGCAAGGCGTTTGTTATGTGCTCGATGAGCCCACCATCGGCCTGCACCCGCGCGACAACCAGATGCTGCTGGACGCGCTGCACAAGCTCGGCCAGGAGGGCAACACCCTGGTCGTGGTCGAGCACGATGAAGACACCATCCGCCGCGCCGAACACCTCATCGACATCGGCCCCGGCGCGGGCCAGCGTGGTGGCACCGTGGTGGCGCAAGGCAGTGTGCAGGACCTGATGGACTCGCCCGAGTCGGTCACCGGCCGCTGCCTGCGCGAGCCCATGCAGCACCCCATCGGCACCCGCCGCGACAACAATGCCGAAACGCCGCAACTCAAGGTCAAGAACGCACGGCTGCACAACCTGCAAGACTTGACGGCCTCGGTGCCCCTGCAGCGCCTGGTCGCCATCACCGGGGTCAGCGGATCGGGCAAGTCCACCTTTGCGCGCGATGTGCTGCTGGCCAATGTGCAAAGCGCCGTCAGCATCGCCCCCCGCGACCGTGCCACCACCGCGCCCTTGTGGACCGGCTGCTCCGGCGTGGAAGGCTGGGGCGTGGTCGACCGCGTGCTGGAGGTCGACCAAACCCCCATCGGCAAGACCCCGCGCTCATGTCCCGCCACCTACATTGGCTTTTGGGACACCATCCGCAAGCTGTTTGCCGACACGCTCGAAGCCCGCGCCCGTGGCTGGGCGGCAGGCCGCTTCAGCTTCAACACCGGCGAGGGCCGTTGCCCCGACTGCGAAGGCCAGGGCCTGCGCACCATCGAGATGGCCTTTTTGCCGGATGTGAAGGTGCACTGCGACACCTGCAACGGCATGCGCTTCAATGCCGAAACGCTCACCGCCACCTGGCGCGGCAAGCACATCGGCGACGTACTCAAGATGGAAGTGGACGAGGCCGTCGAGTTTTTCGGCACCATGCCCTCCATCGCCTACCCGCTGCGGCTGCTGCAAGACGTGGGCTTGGGCTACCTGACCCTGGGCCAGCCCTCGCCCACCCTGTCAGGCGGCGAAGCGCAGCGCATCAAGCTGGTGACCGAGTTGAGCAAGGTGCGCGACGACATCACCCGCCGTGGTCAGAAGGCACCGCACACCCTGTACGTGCTGGACGAACCCACCGTGGGCCTGCACCTGGCCGACGTCGCCAAGCTGATCCATGTGCTGCACCGACTGGTCGACGGTGGTCACAGCGTGATCGTGATCGAACACGATCTGGACGTGATCGCGGAAGCCGATTGGGTGCTCGACCTGGGGCCTGAAGGTGGCACTGGAGGCGGCAAGCTCGTGGCCGAAGGCCCGCCCGAGGTGCTGGTGGCCAAGGGCACCCACACCGGGGTGGCGCTGCGCCATGTCATGCAACGCCATGGCGCCAAGAACCGCACGAAGGCCCCATAAAACGAGGGATTTTCAGAACAACACCTCAAGTGCAAAGGCCTGGTGTCGATACACCAGAACGATGAACAGCGCCCCCCCTCTGCCTTGAAGGTCTTCTCATGCCCATCCTGCATCGCCTGAATCTGGCGCAAAAGTTCCTGATCCTGGGCTTGATTGCGCTGATCATGACCGCCGTTCCCACACTCTTGTATGTGCGCAACTCATTAGAAGCGACCCGCACAGCCCACCGTGAAGCGCAGGGAACACCGCCCCTGATCGCGCTGAACAAGGTCATACAACTCGTCCAGATTCACCGAGGTCTGTCAGCGGGTATGTTGGGAGGAAACGACGCCCTGGGTGCACGCAGACCGGCCGCGCGAGACGAGGTCGCCAAGGCCGTGGACGAGGTAGACACGCAACTTAAGGTGGCCGAAGCCTCGACAACCACCATGTCGGCCTGGTTCAAAATAAAACAGACTTGGCAGGCCCTGGAACAATCGGTGGCAACCAAACAGCTCAAACCGGCAGAAAGTTCGGCACAGCACAGCAAGTTGATTGCGACCATTCTGCAACTTGATGATGAAGTGCTGAACGAATTTGGTTTGTCATTGGACCCCGACGCCGACACCTACTTCCTGATTCAGGCATCGCTGGTACATGCCCCCATGCTGGCTGAAAAATTGGGCATCATGCGCGCGCAAGGCACAGGTTTTTTAGCCCTGAAAGAAATGCCGCTGCAAAGCCAAGGTTCACTGGCCAGCTTGCAGCAACGCGTGCTTGAGCTCAACAACCATGCGTTCCGAAATTTCGAACTCGCCATGCAGGCCAACCCGGAATTCAACCAGTCGTTGAGTGCCAAAATGGAAGTTCAGAAAAATCAAATCTCAAAAACACTCCAGTTGGCAGAAAAAAATCTGATCACTGCGTCGGAACTGACCTTCCCTGCAACCGACTACTTTGACGAATTTACGCGCACCATCAACGGCATGCACGAGGTCAACGCCCTGGCCATGCAAAGTCTGGATCAAGCCCTGCGCCATCGTGCCTCCGGTCATCAAGACGCCCTGATTGGGGTTGTACTGGTGCTGACCATCGCTTTGACAGCGTCGGTGCTGCTGGCCCTGGCTTTTGTGCGCTCAATCACTCAGCCACTGGAGCAAGCCGTGCAGCTTGCGCGGGCCGTGGCTGGCGGTGATTTGAGTGGCAGCGCCACCGCTTTGGGCAACAACGAAATTGGGCAACTCATCCATGCCTTGGGCATGATGAAGGAAAAACTCACGCAAGTGGTGACCGATGTACGCAGAGGCTCCGAGAGCGTCGCCACCGCGAGTGCTGAAATCGCGCAGGGCAACAACGACCTGTCGGCTCGCACTGAAAACCAAGCCAGCGCACTGGAAGAAACCGCCGCCTCCATGGAGCAACTCAGCTCAACCGTCAAACAAAATTCAGAAAGCGCCCGCCAAGCCAACCAACTGGCCATGAATGCCAGCACGGTCGCCATCAAGGGCGGCGATGTGGTGACCCAGGTGGTCAACACCATGCGAGGCATCAACGACAGCTCCAAAAAGATCAGCGACATCATTGGCGTCATTGACGGCATTGCCTTTCAAACCAACATCCTGGCACTCAACGCGGCAGTAGAAGCCGCCCGTGCTGGCGAGCAAGGCCGGGGCTTTGCCGTGGTGGCCAGCGAGGTGCGCTCGCTGGCCGGACGCAGCGCCGAAGCCGCCAAAGAAATCAAGAGCCTGATCGGCGCCAGTGTCGAACGGGTGGACCAGGGAAGTGCCCTGGTCGATCAAGCAGGCGAGACCATGACCGAGGTGGTCACGGCCATTCGCCGAGTGACCGACATCATGGGTGAGATCAGTGCCTCCAGCCAAGAACAGTCACTGGGTGTTTCCCAGGTAGGTGAGGCCATCACGCAAATGGA
>JAZJZP010000060.1:4712-6686 GCA_040389805.1 Pseudomonadota bacterium | reverse complement strand
AAACGCCGCCATGGTCGAACAAATTGCGGCAGCGGCAAGCGGCCTCAACCATCAGGCAGACGAGCTGGTGCAGGTGGTCTCGGTGTTCAAACTGCCAACGGCTGGCTGAACCCCCAGCAGATGCGCCCACAGCGTGACCGACAGCAGAGCGGCGGCGGTCGTCCACAAAATCACCTGCGCGACCAGGGTGACATTGCCCCCTTCGCGCTCGGCCAGCATCGACACATTGCTGGCCGATGGTAGGGCCGCGGCCAGGGTCACGGTCAGCAAACCCGACTGCGTCAAGGGCACGCCGGCCTGCATCAGGCTCCACCCGGCGGCACACACCAGCATCGGGTGAACCGCCAGCTTGAGCAAGGCAGGCACCCAAATCGACGGCATGACACCCGAGCGGGCCGGCTGCATCTGCGCACGCGCCAGGATGGCCCCCAGCGTGAACAGCGCGGTGGGCGTGGCCGACAGGCTCAACAAGCGCACGGTTTCGTCCACAGGATGCGGCAGCTGCCAACCCAACCACGCCGCCCCCATGCCCAACGCCATCGACCACAGCAAGGGGTTGCGCAGGGCGCCCTTCAATGAAGCCTGCGCCGCATGCCAGGCCTCGGCCGGGTCATCGCCTGGCGCGTCCTGCGCCGCGTGGGAATGGGCCCAGGCCAGACACAACGAACTGAGCAGCAGGACATCCACGATCAAGGTGGCCGCCACCGGGCCCGCAGCCTGCGGCCCCAGCAAGCCCGTCAGCAAAGGCAGGCCCAGAAAGCCCGTGTTCGGGAACGCCGTGGCCAAGGCCACCAAGCCACTGTCACGCCGGACCAAGCCGGATCGAACGCCCCAAGCCAAGGCCAGCACCGTGACCAGCGTGCCCGCCAGTCCATAAGCGAGCAGCAGCCCCAGCAAACCATCTTGCAGCAGCGCCCCGCTGGCGCTCAGACGAAACACCATCGCCGACAGGCCAAAGTACAGCACAAAGCTGTTCAAGGCGCCGATGCCATCCAAGGGCAGCACCCCGCCGCGCGCCGCCCCCCAGCCCAGCAACACCAAGGCAAAAAAAGGCACGAACAACAGCAACAGGTCGACCATGGCCCCGCTCAGCGCACGCGCAACATGCCCATCACGCCGCCCTTGCGCATCACGCGCCAACCCAGCAACACCGCCAAAATCGCGGCGTAGACCAGCACCTCGCCCACATCATTCTTGGCCGACTTCTTCCAGTAGAAGTGCAGCAAGCCCAGCAGGGCCACGACATACACCAGCTTGTGCAAAGCCTGCCAGCGTCGTCCCCCGATGGCCTTGATGGCCCGGTTGAACGAGGTCAGCGCCAGCGGGGTCATCAAGGTCAAGGCGATCACGCCGACCAGGATGAAATTGCGCTTGAGCACATCCCGCACGATGGCATCGAGCACCCAGCCCTTGTCCAGCCAGGCATAGGCCAGAAAATGCAGCACCGCATACACAAAAGTCGTCACCCCCAGCGCACGCCGGTAGCGCAGCAATGCGGGCAACGAGGCCACATCGCGCAAGGGTGTGATGGCCAAGGTCAACCAGAGCCAGCGCAGGGTCCATTCGCCGGTTTCCCGGATCTGCTTTTCAGCCGGGTTGGCCCCCAGGGTATTCATGAAAATGGCCACCAGCAAGGCCACCGCAGGCACCGCACACAGCCCCCACACCACCGGCTTGACCCAGGGCTTCAAGAGCCACTGGTTGACTGACAAACGACTCATCATTAAAAGTTCTTTTTCAAATCCATGCCGGCGTAGAGCTGCCCCACCTGGGCCTCATAGCCATTGAACATCAAGGTGGTTTTGCGCGGCGCGAACAGCCCACCATCGCCAATGCGGCGCTCGGTCGCCTGACTCCATCGGGGGTGGTCGACCTTGGGGTTCACGTTCGAATAAAAACCATACTCCGAAGAGTTGGCCTTCTCCCAGGACGAGCGGGGTTGGCGCTCCACCAATCGGATCTTGACGATCGATT
>JAZJZP010000060.1:1756-4702 GCA_040389805.1 Pseudomonadota bacterium | reverse complement strand
CTTCCAAGGCACCACCAAGCGCAACGGCGCGCCGTTCTGGTTGGGCAGCACCTCGCCATACAGGCCAAAGGCCATCAGGGTGAGCGGGTGCATGGCCTCGTCAATGCGCAGGCCTTCCACATACGGCCAATCCAGCACGCGCGAGCGCACGCCCGGCATTTGCTGGGGGTCGGCCAGGGTGACAAACTCCACGTACTTGGCGCGGCTGGTGGGCTCGGCCCGTTTGATCAGGGTCGACAGCGAATAACCCAGCCAGGGGATCACCATGGACCAGCCCTCGACACAGCGCAGCCGGTAGATCCGCTCCTCCATGGCGCCCAGCTTGAGCAGGTCGTCCAGGCCCAGCTTTTGCGGCTTGCCCACTTCGCCTTCAATGCTGATCGACCAAGGCCGGGGCTTGAGGGTGTGCGCGTTCTCGGCCGGGTCGGACTTGTCGGTGCCGAACTCGTAGTAGTTGTTGTAGCTGGTCACGTCCTCATAGGGCGTGAGCTTGTCCATCACCACCGAGCCGGGCAAGGTGCTGCGCGTGCCGGCCAAGGCCGCCAGCTTGCCTGGGCGCTTGACCCCATTGGCACCTTGCGCCAAGGCTTCACGGCCAGCCCAGGCACTCAGGGTGACACCCGCCGCTCCCGCCGCCATGTGCCGCAGCACCTCACGGCGCTGGGCATACACCTCAGGCGGGGTAATCTCGCTGGGCGCAGGGTGCACCATCCCGCTGTCGGGATGCAAGGCAGAGCGAGAGGTTCGAATCAAAGACATGGTGAGACTCCTCGTTGCAATACCACTGAACCTTACACCGCACCCTCAATCACCACCCAGCCAAGGGTCATGCCACCTTCTTGGCCGCCTTCTTCGCCGCGACCCGAGGGGCTCGTGGTTCGAACTCGAACGACACCTTGCCCTCCTTGGGGTCCCAGCTCAAAAAGGCCTTGAACTTGCGCTTGGTTCGGTTCGAGATGAAGCCCTCCAGCAAATCGGTTTTGCCCGTGGACAACAACTTGGTCATCTGCTCGGTCGGCACCGGCTGCTGCAAGATGATCTTGCCGCTCTTGAAGTCGCAGGTGCTGGGCGCGGCCACGGTGTTCTCACACACATAGTTGCTGCCATGCTCGTACACATGGCCCTTGCACTTGGGGCAGGTGCCCAAGGACTGGTGGCCCGTGAAGTCGACCGCCTCGCCGCCCTCTTCGTCCTTCTTGGCATCGGCGCCGAAGTCGAACTCCATCTTCCAGTTGTTCAACTCCTCGTCGCGCACCAGCTTGAGCTCGGCCGTGAACGGCCAACCCGCCTTGGAGCGAAAGCCCTCCAGCGGTCCCACCTTGTGGTCGCGGATCAACTGGTCGATCTCGGGCAACTCAAAGCTGCGGCCCGCAGGGCTCTTGCTGATGCTGAAGCCACAACCCGTGCCATCCTGGCCGTCAGCGGCAGCCGCACCCTTGCCAATGCAGGTAAAGCGGCGGTAGTTTTCTTTGACCACCCCACCGCAATTGGGGCAAGGCGTGGCCAGCGTGGCGTAGTCGCCCGGGATGGTGTCGCGGTCGTACTCTTTGGCCTTTTGCACGATGCGCTGCGTCATCTGGGCAATCTCGCCCATGAACGCCTCGCGGCTCAACTGGCCCTTCTCCATCTCGGAGAGCTTGTATTCCCAGTTGCCGGTCAACTCAGGCTTGGTCAGGTCTTCAACGCCCAGGCCGCGCAGCAGCGTCGTCAGCTGGAAAGCCTTGGCCGTGGGGATCAGCTCGCGGCCCTCTCGGATCATGTATTTTTCCATGATCAAGCCTTCAATGATGGACGAGCGCGTGGCTGGTGTGCCCAGGCCCTTCTCCTGCATCGCGGCCTTGAACGCCTCATCGTCGATCTGCTTGCCAGCGCCTTCCATGGCGCTCAGCAACGTCGCTTCCGTGTAGCGGGCGGGCGGCTTGGTCTTGAGGGCGTTGACGGTCACGTCTTCATTGAGCGCGGACTCGCTGGGCTGCACGGCCACCAAGGTGGCGTCGTCGTCCTGGGCTTCCTTGCCGTACACGGCCAACCAACCGGGCTTGACCAGCACCTTGCCGTTGGTCTGGAAGTGATGCTCTGCGCCGTTACCCGGCACCTTGGTGATGCGGGTCGTGACCATGAACTCGGCCGACGGGTAGAACACCGCCAGGAAGCGCTTGACCACCATGTCGTAGAGCTTGGCCTCGATTTCGGTCAGGCTCTTGGGCGCTTGCAGCGTCGGGATGATGGCAAAGTGATCCGACACTTTCGTGTTGTCAAAGACGCGCTTGACCGGCTTCACATAGCCTTCTTTCAACGCCTTGCTGGCATGCTGCGCCAATTCACGCAGCGGGCCGGGCATGTCCTCGCTGGCGATCATGGTCATGGTCTGCTTGACCACGTCCACATAGTCCTCAGGCAAAGCGCGTGAGTCGGTCCGTGGATAGGTCAGCACCTTGTGCTTTTCGTACAGAGCCTGGGCCAGCGACAAGGTCGTCTTGGCCGAAAAGCCAAAGCGCGAGTTGGCCTCGCGTTGCAACGTGGTCAGGTCATACAGCAAGGGGCTGGCCTGCGTGCTGGGCTTGGCCTCTTCGGTGACGATGCCGGTCTTGCCCCGCACCGCATCGGCAATGGCCTGGGCCTCGGCCGCCGACCAGATCCGGTCGGACTTGAGCTCCGGGTCGAGCTCGTTCTTTTTGTGCTGCGGGTTGAACCACTTGCCGTCATAGCTGCCAGCCTGCACACCAAAGCTGGCGCGCACATCCCAGTAATCACGGAACACGTGCTTACGGATTTTTTCTTCACGCTCGACCACGATGGACAGCGTCGGTGTTTGCACCCGGCCCACGGTGGTCAAAAAGAACCCCCCGTCGCGCGAATTGAACGCCGTCATGGCCCGCGTACCGTTGATGCCCACCAGCCAGTCGGCCTCGCTGCGGCAACGGGCGGCATCGGCCAGCGGCTTCA
>JAZJZP010000060.1:0-1746 GCA_040389805.1 Pseudomonadota bacterium | reverse complement strand
CTCATCGGTGCGCAGCTTGTCAAAGGCATCGCGGATGGCTTGCGGCGTCATGCTCTGCAACCACAAGCGCTGCACGCCCTTGCCCAGGCCCTTGGCCTTGGTGGTGGCGGTGCTGTCCTGCGCGTACTGCACGATCAAGCGAAAGATCAACTCCCCTTCGCGCCCGGCGTCACAGGCGTTGATGAGTTCGGTGACATCCTTGCGCTTGATCAGCTTGACCAGCGCATTGAGACGCCCCTTGCTCTTGTCGATCGGGTTGAGGTCGAAATACGGCGGGATGACCGGCAGGTTGGCAAAACTCCATTTGCCGCGCTTGACGTCGAACTCTTCGGGCGCCTTGATTTCGACCAGGTGGCCCACCGCAGAGCTGACCACATAGTGCTCGCTCTCAAAATAATCGTCGTGCTTGTCGAACTTGCCATCCAGGGCCGTCAAGGCCCGCACGATGTCTTGTGCCACCGAAGGCTTCTCAGCAATGACCAGGGCTTTGCTCATGGTTTGAATTTTTATCCAACTAAAATCTGTGCTTACGCGTGCGCACGCACACACGCGCGCCCATCAATTCAATGTACCTAAAGTTGTCGATGACGCAAGCACCTTCTCAAAATTCAGCGTCAGGCCGACGCATTCAAGTGCGGCGATCTGGCATTCATGGCCGTGGCGTCTTTGCCACCCAAGCCATCGAAGCCGGCAGCGCCGTCATCGAATACAAGGGCGAAATCATCACCTGGGACGAAGCGCTTGAGCGCCATCCCCACGACCCCGAACAACCCAACCATACGTTTTACTTCCATCTGGACGACGGTCACGTCATCGACGGCAAGTATCAGGGTAACTCAGCGCGCTGGATCAACCACTCGTGCAACCCCAACATTGAGGCAGAACAAGAAGGCAACCGGGTCTTTCTCAAGGCCCTGCGCGACATCGCCCCCGGCGAAGAGCTCTTTTTTGACTACGGCCTCGTGATCGATGCCCGCCTGACCCCCTCCCTCAAGCGCGAATACGCCTGCTGGTGCGGCGCGCCGCAGTGCCGGGGCACCATGCTGGCCCCCAAGCGTCGCCGCTGATCCATGATCGACCTCAACGCCGCAGCCGAACAAATCTGGCTGGACGCCCAGGCGGACTGCCCCGGCCTGAGCCTGGAAGTGCTGCCCGAGGTCGACTCCACCAACACCCGATTGCTGGCCCGAGGCCGCGCCGGCGAGACCAGCCCCGGGTTTCTGGCCGCCCACCGCCAAACCGCCGGACGCGGTCGCCAGGGTCGCCAATGGCTGGCCCAAGCTGGCGACAGCCTGACGTTCTCGCTGGGATTGGCCTTGGACCTGGACCAGGTTCCCGGCGGTGGCAGCGCGCTGTCCCTGGCCGTCGGACTGGCCGTGGCTGAGGCCCTGGGGGCCGCGCTGGCCGCCCCCGTCACCTTGAAATGGCCCAACGACCTGTGGTGGCAACAACGCAAACTGGGCGGCATCCTGATCGAAGCCACGCCTGCGCCGGGCCTGCCGGCAGGGCAGCGCTGGGTCGTCATCGGGGTGGGCATCAATGTGCGCGCCCAGTCCAGCACCGATTTTGAACACGCCTGCCTGCAGCAGTGCACCGACACTCCCTTGAGCGCCGGACAGGTGTGGGCCTGGATCGGCGCCCCCTTGCTGCGCGCGGTGTTGCGCTTTGAGCACGAGGGTTTTGCCCCCCTCCAGGCGCGCTATGCCCAGCGGGATGCCTTGGCAGGCCACGAGGTATCCCTGTGGC
>JAZJZP010000059.1:12544-15018 GCA_040389805.1 Pseudomonadota bacterium | reverse complement strand
TGCCGATGGCTGGCTGCTCCTTGCCATGCTGGGCGCCTCGACCTCTTATGTGCTGGGCGCACAGTTGTCCCAACAGATGGTGCCTGCCCATGTCATCTCCTGGGTCATGGTGGGGGCCTTGCCCTTGACTTTGCCGGCGGCCCTGTGGTGCTGGCCCGAACACGCTGTGGCCACGCCTTCGTGGTGGGCCTTGGGTTACCTGGCGGTGTTCTCGACCTGGCTGGGCTTCTTTGCCTGGTACGCAGCCTTGGCCCGTGATCCCATGCGGGTCAGCCAGTTGCAGCTGATGCAGCCATTTTTGTCCATGCTGCTGGCGGTGCCCTTGCTCGGCGAAACGCTCGATGTGGTCACCGTGACGGCGGCATTGGCGGTGTTGGCGGTGGTGGTGCTGGCGCAGGGCTGATACCCTTGGCGCATGACTGAATTGCCTTTTGCCCAAGCGTTGGCCGATCTGGCTGATGCCCATTTAATGCGTCAGCGCCGCCAAGTATCACCGTGGATACCGCCGCAAGACATCTCTCCCGACAACGAGCATTTGCGTGGCACCACCTACGCCATTGATGGGCAGCAGCGGCTGTCTTTTGGCAGCAATGACTACCTGGGCTTGTCTCAGCATCCGGCCCTGATTGAGGCGGCCCAGCAGGCGGCCGCGCGTTACGGCGTGGGGGCCACGGCCTCGCCCTTGGTGTGTGGACACAGCCCGGCCCACGAGGCGTTGGAAGTTGAGCTGGCGGCGCTGGTGGGCCTGCCCCGCGCCTTGTATTTTGTGGCGGGCTACGCGGCCAATGTGGGCATCGTGCCGGCGTTGGTGGGGCGGGGGGATGCGATCTTCTCCGATGCACTGAACCATGCCTGTTTGATTGATGGCGCGCGGTTGTCCCGCGCGGACGTTCAGGTGCTGCCCCATGGTGATCTGGTCGCCTTGGAGGCGGCTTTGCAGGCCAGCACGGCGCGCCGCAAGCTGGTGCTCACCGATGCGGTGTTCAGCATGGACGGCAACATCGCCAACATTCCCGCCATGCTGGAGCTGTGTGAGCGTTACGACGCCTGGCTGATGGTCGACGATGCCCATGGCTTTGGCGTACTGGGCCCCCATGGCGAGGGCACCTTGGCGCATTGGGGCATCACCAATTGCCATGGCGTGCAACCCCCTTGGCAAGGGCGTTTGCACCGGCTGATCTACATGGCCACCCTGGGCAAGGCCGCCGGGGTGTCGGGTGCCTTTGTGGCCGGGGACGCCACTGTGGTCGAGTGGTTGCTGCAAAAAGCGCGTACCTACATGTTTGCCACCGCCGCGCCCGCGATGGTGGCAGAGGCCTTGCGAGCCGGTTTGCGGGTCATCCAGGCTGAAGGCTGGCGGCGCGAGCACCTGGCCCAATTGCGCCAACATCTGCGCGCGGGTTTGCAGCCCCGAGCCGGGTGGCACCTGATGCCCTCGGACACGGCCATTCAACCGCTGGTCATTGGCAGCAATGCCGATGCCCTGGCCGTCATGGCCCACCTGGGCAGCCAAGGCGTGTGGGTGCCGGCCATTCGTCCGCCCACCGTGCCCCCCGGGACGGCGCGTTTGCGCATCTCACTGTCGGCCGCACACACTTCTGCACAGATAGAGGCCCTTTGTCTGGCGCTCAACAGCGCGCCGTGCGCTACGATGGCTTGAAGAAGGAGAGACTCTGATCATGGACACCAACAACCTCAAGGCCACGCTCTTGCAACTGCACCGCGACCTGGAGTCGGGCGGCAAGCTCGACCCCGAACTGCAGCAACTGCTCAAAACGCTCGACCAGGACATTCAAGCGACCCTGGCCAAAAGCGACGCCGCTGCCGGGATGGAGGCCACCTTGAGCGAGCGTGCCCAGGTCATCGACGCGCGCTTTTCCACCGAGCATCCCTATTTGTCGTCCACCTTGCGTGATTTGATGGACACCCTGGGCAAGATGGGGATCTGACCCAGGCTTGGCGTAGATCAAGGGTTTCAGTCCGTCATCGGGCCGACACTGTTGCGGCGCAATATTGCTGCCATCATTCCCACCTGTGGTGGCCGGTGGCGGCCCTGAACCTCTTTACTACCCCCGATGGACCAAGCAGCTCTGATCGAAAACATTCCGTTTGACGAGATTCAGGTGGGGCAATCGGCCCGCCTGGTGCGTCAGATGACGTTGGTCGACGTCAAAGCCTTTGCCGCCGTGTCGGGCGATGTCAATCCGTCTCATTTGGATGCGGCCTATGCAGATGCCTCGCGTTTCCATGGTTTGATCGGGCATGGCATGTGGGGTGGGGCCATCATCTCCACCTTGCTGGGCACCGAATTGCCGGGGCCGGGTACGGTGTATCTGGCGCAGACCTTGCAGTTTCACAAGCCGGTTCGGGTCGGCGATACGCTCTGTGTGTCGGTCACCGTGCGGCAAAAAGACGAGTTGCAAAAGTCTTTGATCCTGGACTGCCTCGTGACCAATCAGCACCAGGAGACGGTG
>JAZJZP010000059.1:0-12534 GCA_040389805.1 Pseudomonadota bacterium | reverse complement strand
TGATCACGGGTGAGGCTCGGGTGCTGGCCCCGACAGAAAAGATCAGTCGCCCGCGCATTGTCTTGCCCTCGTTTCGGGTGTTCGACCCGGAGGTGCGCTTGCAGGCATTTCTCGAATCCGCGCGTCCCGCCAAACCGGTGTTGTGCGGCGTGGTTCACCCCTGTGAAGAGCAGTCACTGCGGGCCGTTTTGCGGGCCACCGAGCTGGGCTTGATTGAGCCCGTCATCTTTGCGCCGGAGGCCCGTTTGCACGCCTTGGTCGAGCAGTTCGGGATCAGCCTGCAGGGACTGCGCATTGAAACCGTGGCCCACAGCCATGCGGCGGCCGAGCGCGCCGCCGAATGGGCAGCCCAGCAGGTGCTCAATCAAGTGCCTGCCATGTTGCTCAAAGGCAGCTTGCACACCGATGAAATGATGCACGCCTTGTTGGCCACGCCGGGCTTGCGCACCAAGCGCCGGGCCTCGCATGTGTTCCGCCTGGACGCGCCCATGTACGCCAAGCCGCTGCTGATTTCGGACGCTGCCCTCAACATCCAGCCCAGCCTCGAAGAAAAAGCCGACATTGTCCAAAATGCCATCGACGCGGCCCAGGCCTTGGGCGTCGAGCGGCCCAAGGTGGCTTTGTTGGCGGCGGTCGAGACGGTGACCTCCAAAATGGTGGCCACCCTGGATGCGGCCGCCCTGTGCAAGATGGCCGACCGCGGTCAAATCACGGGGGGGGTGCTGGACGGGCCGCTGGCCTTTGACAACTCCATCTCCATGGAGGCCGTGCGCATCAAGGGCATCATCTCGCCCGTGGCGGGGGATGCCGATGTGTTGATCGTGCCTGATCTGGAGTCCGGCAACATGCTCGCCAAGCAACTCGAATACCTTGGGGGCGCGGCCTCCTGTGGCGTGGTGTTGGGCTTGCGAGTTCCGGTGGCACTGACCAGTCGCGCCGATGGCGTGGCCTCGCGGGTGGCGTCGGTGGCCTTTGCCTTGCGCTTGGCGGCTCATTACGCCCGGCATCAGCCTTGAGCGGGCCTGAGCCATGACGCCGATCGAACACAGCCGGCACCTGCGCGTCATCCTGAGTGTCAACTGCGGCTCATCGAGCCTCAAGTACGCGCTCTATCCCGTCTTGTCCGATGGGGTGGGGGAGGCGCTGCACACGGCCACGATTGAAGGCTCGCTCTCAGAGGCACAGCAACCATCGGGCGATGCCTTTGGGCGGGCGTTGCGGGTGCTGGACCAGATCATTCACGAACTGGGTCCGGTGGACATCCTGGCGGTGGCGCACCGCATCGTGCATGGTGGTGAGCGCTTCACAGTCCCGGTGCGGCTGGATGCCGCCGCCATGTCGGCCCTGGCGCAGCTGAGTGGGTTGGCGCCGCTGCACCAGCCCCACAACCTGGATGGCGTGCGGCGTTTTGAAGCGCACTGGCCTGGCGTGCCGCAAATCGGTTGTTTTGACACGGCATTTCATGCCACGCTGCCCGAGGTGGAGTACCGCTTTGCCCTGCCAGACAGCCTGTACAAGCAAGGCATTCGCCGCTTTGGCTTTCACGGCCTGTCGTATGAGTTCGTGATCGGCCGTTTGCAGGCATTGACGCCTCGGGCGCAGGGCCGGGTGCTGGCCTTTCATCTGGGCAACGGTGCCAGTGCCTGTGCCATCCAGCAGGGGCGCAGTGTGGCGACCAGCATGGGTTTTTCAGCCTTGGATGGGCTGGTGATGGGCTCACGCAGCGGCAGTCTGGACCCTGGCGTGCTGCTGCACCTCATGCGGCAAGGCTGGGGCGTGGACCGCCTGGAGGCCGTGCTCTACAAAGAGTCGGGCTTGCGTGGCCTGTCTGGCGTGTCAGCCGACATGCGCACGCTGCACGCCAGCACCGACCCCAAGGCGAAACTCGCCATTGATGTGTTTGTACACCGCGCCATTCGTGAAGCCGGGGCCTTGATCGCGTGCATGGGGGGCGTCGACGTGGTGGCCTTCACCGGCGGCATCGGCGAGCACGATGCCGTGGTGCGAGCCGCCATCGTCCAGGGCATGAGCTACCTGGGGGTGCGCTGTGCAGCCCAGGCCAATGAGCAGTTGCCATCCAAAGGTGAAGGGCCCATTCATGCCGACGACAGCGTGGTCGAGCTATGGGTGGTGCCCACTGACGAAGGACGTGTGGCTGCGCGTGGCGCCGCTGCGGTGCTGAAAGCATTCAACGTGGCTGGAGGTGCTTATGGCGGCACCGTTCCCATGTCTTGATGGTTGTGGTTGACTCGACTCATTTGACTGAGCTCCTGCTGCAGCACGGCGTAGCACTCACACGAGCGAGATTCCAGTCCGGCGCGATCAATCACCGCGATGTGGCCACGCCGGTAGCGGATGAAGCCGACTTGTTGCAACTTCCCGGCTGCTTGAGTGATGGACTCCCTGCGTACCCCGAGAATACTGGCGACCAGTTCGTGGGTCATCGCCAATTCATGTGCGGGGGCCCGGTCAAGGGTTAGCAACAACCACCGGCTCAGTTGCTGCTCCACCGAATGGTGTCGATAGCACGCCGCGATCTGAGACATCTGAGTCATCAGCGACTGGGTGTAGCGCAACAGCAAGCGCTGCATCAAACCAAAACGATGGAACTCTTCCACCAGCACGCGGCGCTCTAAACGATAAGCATGGCCTGCGGTCTGCACCACGGCCGAGTTTGACGTGGCGCCACCGCCCATGAATAGAAAAAGGCCGACGACACCTTCATGACCTACCCCGGCTGTTTCAGCCGATTCACCTGACTCCAGGACATAGTGCAAGGAAACGACCGAGGTGGTCGGGAAGTAAGCGTGGTGCAAGGGTTTGCCGGGTTCAAACAGGATCTCGCCCAAGGGCAGAGGCACCAGTTCAAGATGTGCAGCCCAGGGTCCGGCTTCTGCTGCGAGCACTGCTGCGAGCAGTTGATTTTGATGTGGGTGGTGAGGAGATGACATCACGGGTGCTTGAGTGCTGGCGCGCTAGTTTTTAACCGAGACTTCGACGCCGATGCCGCGGTAGCCGATGAAGCGGCACGACGGGCTGAACATGGGCTCACCGCTGACGCGAAACTGCTGCTGCGAGCCGTCTGAATTGATGCGGCTGAACGAAAAATCAAGGAAAGGTTGTCGAGCGGCAATGGTGGCTTGCAGAGCTTCGCGTTCGGCCTCATTCCAGCCAGAGACCTCTTCATCTCGGGTGTTGCCCAAAAAGGCCGTCATTCGCAGCCCCAGCATTTCAAAAACGGGGCCAGACACGGTGGTGAAATCCCCGGTTTCGTTTTGCTCCCAGTACCAGTCCGACGCCAACTCGGTCAGGCTGCGATAGCGGGCTTCGCTTTCGCGCAGTTCGGCGGTGCGTTTGAGTACGGTCTCTTCGAGCTGTTGGTTGTGCCGCGCAAGCTTCTTGTGCAACAGGCGCACTTCAAGCATGTTGTGGATGCGCGTTTTGACTTCGATCAGATCGAATGGCTTGCTGATGAAATCTTTGGCACCGGTTTGAAGCGCGCGCAGCTTGTGACCTGGTTGCGCAGTGAGTACGATGACCGGCAGGTAGCTGTCAACCTCATTGGTCTTGAGGGCCTCCATGACCTGGAATCCGTCCATCGTGGGCATTTGCAAGTCCAGCAAGATCAGATCGTATTGGTGTTGGTTATGCAGGCCGCTGACCTCTTGCGGATTCATGGTTGAGCTCACGTTGGTGTAGCCGTCTTCACGCAGCATGCGCTCCAGCAGCTGCACGTTGGCCTGCTGGTCATCGACAATCAGCAGTCTGGCGTTCAAAAAATCGAGTGCTGAAAGCATCAAGCGTTTTCCTCTAAGTGGGGGCGGACAGCGGTGGCTGAGAATTTCAACGCGGCATCCAGCGTGTCCATGAACTCGTTGATCTTGATGGGCTTGGTGAGGTAGCGAAAAAACCCGGCCTCCAGACCTCGCTCAATATCGCGCGGCATGGCATTGGCGCTGAGTGCGATCACCGGGATGTGCGCTGTGGAAGGGTCTTTTGCCAACGTTTTCATCGCCTGGATGCCGTTGATGCCGGGCAGATTGATGTCCATCAGGATGATTTGTGGCAACGAAGCACGCGCAATCTCGATGCCGTGGGTGCCATCTCGTGCGCACAGCAAGCGAATGTCAGACCGACGCGAGATGAGTCTCTCGATCAACAGCAAATTGGCCGGGTTGTCTTCAACACACAGCACGGTATGGACCTGTGTGTTGAGCTCAGGCACCTGGGTGACAGGCAATGGTTTCGGCGCATGCATGCAGGGGTGCAACTGGGGCGCAGACTCCAATTCGATCCAGAACACACTGCCCACCCCGACGGTGCTTTCAGCGCCAATCGCGCCACCCATCAACTCGACCAATCGTTTACTCACCACCAAGCCAATGCCCGTGCCTTCTTCGGCGCCGTCCTCTTGCCCGAGTCGATTGAAGGGTTGGAACAATTGGGCCAGTTTTTCTGGCGGCAATCCTTCGCCTGTATCGCGAAATCCGATGCGGATACGCGCTTCGGAGGTGATGTTGCATGTCACATCAACCGTTCCGTTCGTTCGGTTGTATTTGATCGCGTTGGAGAGCAAATTGATCAGCACCTGCTTCACCCGTGTCCGATCGGCGTTGACTGGGAAGGTGCCATTCAAGGTGGGGAAAACCAAGCGGATGCCACTCTTTTGCGCTTGTGGCTCGATCATGGCTTGGCAATCGCTCAGCACCTCGGTGAGCGACATGGGCTCCAGTGACAAGGACAACTTACCCGATTCAATCAAGGCCAGATCCAAGATTTCATTGATCAGCTCCAGCAGATACCAACCTGCTTGAAGAATTTGATCAATGCTCGCCTTTTGAGAAGGCGTGGGCAGTGGTGAGCCCGTCTCCATCAACTGCGCAAAGCCAAGGATGGCATTGAGTGGTGAGCGCAACTCATGGCTCATGCTGGAGAGGAACTCCGACTTCGCCAGGTTGGCCTTTTCGGCTGCGGACTTGGCGCCCTCCAGTGCCACGTTGGTCTCCTGCAAGGCATGGTCCAGCAGCTTGCGCTCGGTCACGTCGCGTGCTGCGGCGAACACCCCCTTGAGGTTTCGGTCGCGGTCGTAGAAGGTCGTGGCGTTGTAGGACACTACCGTTTTCTTGTCGTCCCGTGAGCGTGCGGTGAGTTCGTAGTCGGTCACTTTTTTGTCCCGCAGGACCAACTTGATTGCGGCCTCGGCCCGATCAGGGTCCGTGAAGTAATTCTTGAACGGTGCGCCGATCAGTTCGTCGCGGGTGCACTCGGTGAGTGCCTCCATCTGTTTGTTCACGTCGGTGATGATCCCGGCCGGATCGGTCGTCATCAACGCATCAATGTTGGACTCGATGAGCGAGCGTGTGTAGAACTGCTGGTCACGCAGGCGTTGATCCAGCTTCATCTGCTCGGCTTCGACCTGTCTGCGTGCGGTATTGTCGGTGCCGATCAGCAGGTAGCCAATGATGGCATTGTGCGCATCGCGCAGGGCGGTGACCGACACCACGGCAGGGAATCGGCTGCCATCCTTGCGGATGTAGGTCAGCTCGTAGATGTCCTCGATACCGCGCGAAGCCTTGAACACCAAGGCCTCGAAGCCCGGTGTGATCGGGGTTCCAAGCTCGACGCTCAATGCCTCGGCACGCGCGATGACTTCCTGCGGATCGGAAATATCGGCTGGCGTGATCTTGTTCATCACCTCGGCGGCCGTGTAACCCAGCATGCGCTCGGCACCGACGTTGAAGATCTGAATGACGCCCTTGGCGTCCGTGGCGATACTCGAAAAATTGGCGCTGTTGAAAATCGCGCTCTGCAAGGCGCCCGCCTTGAGCAGCGCTTCTTCTGCCTGCTTGCGCGCGGTGTTGTCGGTGCCGATCAGCAGGTAGCCGATGATGGCGTCCTGCGCGTCGCGCAGTGCCGTGACGGACACCACTGCTGGGAATCGGCTGCCATCCTTGCGGATGTAGGTCAGCTCGTAGATGTCCTCGATACCGCGCGAAGCCTTGAACACCAGGGCCTCGAAGCCCGGCGTGATCGGCGTGGACAACTCCGCACTCAAGGCTTGCGCGCGCGCAATGACTTCCAGGGGATCGGAGATGTCTGCTGGGGTGATGCGGTTCATCACATCGGCGGCAGCGTAGCCCAGCATGCGCTCGGCACCGACGTTGAACAGTTGAATGACCCCTTTTTCGTCAGTGGCGATGCTCGAAAAGTTGGCGCTATTGAAGATCGCGTTCTGCAAGGCACCCGTTTTTAACAGTGCTTCCTGGCGCCTCACTTCTGCCATGCCGTCGGCCTTGTTGGCGTGGTTGCCCACCGTGTGGCTGAGTATTTTTTTTGACATGGCAGACTTTTATGAAAAGCGTTAACGAGCGGGGAAAACTGCGCTTTTCGTGTCGGCCACAGGGGGAGCCCGACGGTTTTTGGCGGGTGACGGATACTACTGCCTGGGCCGTTTTTCGTCTGTGTGTTGGCGCACACAAGCCGCAAGAGGTTGGTGGACATCAGGCAGGGCCCAGGCCGCAGCTGTGCATTTCTATGAAGTACCGCTGTTCGTGAACCCGCTCATTACCTATCTCGTTGAAGACAGCCGCGACCCTGGAAGAACTGGCGGCGGTTGCACTCGGTGCGGCCCATCAGTTCGGTCGCATCCTTGCGGCTGGCGCCTTCCTGTCTGGCGACGCAACCGCCCACGCCAATCAGCACACCCTTTTCCTTGAGGTGCTTGACGCGGCCCAGGTCAGAGAGCACCTTCTCTTGCGCTTTTTCACGCACCGAGCAGGTGTTGAACAAGATCAGGTCGGCTTGCTCAATGTCGTTGGTGGGCGTGTATGGGCTACCTGGGGGTGCGTTGTGCAGCCCAGGCCAATGAGCAGTTGCCATCCAAAGGTGAAGGGCTCATTCATGCCGACGACAGCGTGGTCGAGCTATGGGTGGTGCCTACGGACGAAGGGCGTGTGGCTGCGCGTGGCGCTGCTGCGGTGCTGGCGGGCAAGCCCGTCGTCTGACCTCGGCCACGCGAGAGGTGGCCTCAGGCGACCGCCTGGACCGATGGTGCGTTGGGTGGGTTGGACGAGACCACGCGGTTGCGGCCCATTTTTTTGGCCAGGTACAGCGCGTCGTCGGCCAGGGACAATAAAGAATCTTGGGCTACCTCGGTGTCAGGGAGCAGGCAGGCGATGCCGATGCTGACGGTCACCCGCCGTTGGATGGAGACTTCTGAGTAGAGGTGCTCAATGTTGGCATGACGCACGGCAGCACAGATGCGTTCGCCCAGCGCCATCGCCTGCTCCAGAGGGCGGCCCGGTAACAAGATGGCGAACTCTTCGCCCCCCAGTCGTGCGGCCACGCCTCTGGCGGCTTGCGCGGTCTGGTGGAGGATGGCCGCCACTTGCTTGAGGCACCGATCTCCGGCGGGGTGCCCGTAGCCATCGTTGTAGAGCTTGAAGAAATCCACGTCAATGATCAACATGGACAGTGGCTGAGGGGCATTCAGCGCCTCATTCCAGAGGCGTTGCAGGTCGTCTTCAAACTGTCGGCGGTTGCTGATGCCCGTGAGCGGGTCTCGCATGGACAACTGATGCAGGCGCTGGGTCGCAATGGTCAGCGCTTCTCGCTGCAATTGCGCGATCTGTGCAAACAGCCATTCCTTGCGTGAGCCGTATTCCAGCATGTAAGCCAGGATCAAGGTGTACAGGGTATTGCTGCCGATGATGAAGAGACTGTCGTTGAACACCATGCGCTGCACCGGCCCGATCGGGTTGAAGAGCACGGCCGTCGCGATCAAAGTCATGATGGCGGGCACGCAGGTATACCGAAAGGCTTGTCGTGCTCCGACACCGGAAAACATCGGGATGAGTGCCAGGCACACAGAGTAGTGCAACGCCGACAGTAGTTGGCTCTGCGACAGCGTCCAGGCCGATACCACCCCCACAATGGCGGTGCCCAGGCTGTAACTCGCTTCTCGCCAACGGGCGGGTAAAGCCAAGGCGTAGATGATGGTGGACAGCACCAGCAGGAGTGCGCTCAGACCGAACTGCACCATCAGTGCGTCATCGTGGATGTCGGCGAACATCGCGCGGCTGCTGATCACGTAGACGTTGTAGATGATCAGCCCCAGGATCCCCGTGGCGGTTAAATTCTTGCTGCGTTGATCCGTGTCGCGATGGTTGTAGGCCTTTTCTTGTGCCGCAGGAAAACGCAACCAGCGAAACCGACCCTGGAGCGTCTGCATATAGGCATGCTCCGGTCCGGCTTGGAGTGGTTCCGCCGGTGAGGCGGTCGGGGCCTCATCCATGGGTTCAGCGGAGGGTTCAATCGCTGGTGGGGTGGGTGTGACCACTTCAAGGCTGGCCGCGCAAGCGCGGTTGCGCCCGCTTTCCTTGGCGTGATAGAGGCCACGATCTGACAGGGCCACCAAATCCTGCGGCCCGCCGCCGCCGTCGGCTGGCCACGCCTGCGCTACCCCGACGCTGACCGTCACATGGGCCGCGGTCGTGGAGGTCACATGTTCGATGCGCGCGCATTGCACGTTTTCACACAAGGCAGCCGCCGCCTCCATGGCTTGGGCCAGCGTGAGGCCCGGCAGCAGCAGGCCGAACTCTTCACCCCCCAGCCGGGTCGCGATACCCCCTTGCGCTGCGGCGATGTTGGACAACTCCTGGCCGATTTGTCTCAAGCAGGTGTCACCTGCGGGGTGACCATAGGTGTCGTTGTAGCGCTTGAAGAAATCCACATCGACCATCAGAAACGCGAGGGGCTCTTTGGCCAACGCGGCCTGAGACCAAGCCAGGCTCAGGTCGGTGTCGAACTGGCGACGGTTCAATAAACCGGTGAGCGGATCCAGTGTGGACAGGTGGTGCAGGCGCTCGGAGGTTTCGAGCAAGGCGCTGCGCTGCTCTTTTTCCAGCTGGCGCAGCAGCCAGTTGCGGCGTTCGGTGTGCTCGAACGTGTAGTTGGCAACCAGCACAAACACATAGCTCACGGCCATGAGCTTGATATTGCTGGCCACGATGAGTGCTTGCGTTGGGGTGAATCCCTTGACGAGGCCGACGTAACACACAAAGGACGCGACCGCGCCGCCGAGTGACCACACAAAGCGTTGGCGCGCCGCGATGCAGGCATAGATTACCGGGATGGCCGCGGTCGCCGAATGCGTGAATGCCGTGTCGAGGTGGCTGGCAGTGGCCATCCAGATGAGCAACGCGACAATGCACAGGGCCATCATCGCCGTGAGCGCCTCGGCCTGCCAGTTGCGGCGCCAGCGTGTCGGCATGAGCCCGATGACGCCAATGCTCAGGCTCGCCCCGAGCAACCAGAACCACACCATGCGCCACACGACGGGCGCAATGTCCGGGGTCAGGTTGTTGACGTTGGAGGTGCCGATGCAGACCCCGATGCATCCGATCAGCCCGCATGCCAGCAGCAGCTTGCGCCGTGGCTCCAGTGTGTCGGTTTGAAATTGCGACTCCAGTGCCGCCGGAAAACGCAGCCAGGCGTGTCCCCGTGCCAGCACCGCTTCCGCTGAGGTGGCACCTTGAAACCGTTGATCACGGTTGCGCCGTTGGAAGATGCTGTCCCGTGATGGGGGGCTGGGCCGGTGCTCGCTCACGTCCTTGAAAGACCTTGGTTGGCCAAAAAGAGCACACGCTCATGGAACGTGTGCCCGAACCTGTCATTCAAACAACAGGGAAGTACTGGGCTTTCTATCGGCACAGCGGTGCCAAGACTGATGCGTTCGGAGAAAAGGGTCTGGCGCGTGGCCCCGCTATGCGTGAGCGAATTCACGGTGCGGGGCCGGCGGGACGAGGTTCAGGCGATCAGTGCCTCTGCCCGCAAGGAGTGCGGGTAGGCCTGGGTGATGGTCACGTCCATCATCTGCCCGATCAGGCGGTCCATGTGCGGACCACCCGGGAAGTTGACGATGCGGTTGCACTCGGTGCGGCCCATCAGCTCGGTCGCATCCTTGCGGCTGGCGCCTTCCACCAAGATGCGCTGCACCTGGCCGACCATACTGTCATTGATGCGAACGACATTGGCTTCGATCACGGCCTGCAAATGCTGCAAGCGCTCCAGCTTGACTTCGCGCGGGGTGGTGTCCTCCAGCGAAGCGGCCGGGGTGCCGGGACGCGGGCTGAAGATGAAGCTGAACGAGGCGTCAAAGCCCACGTCATCGATCAACTTCATCATCTTGCCAAAGTCCTCATCGGTCTCACCGGGGAAGCCCACGATGAAGTCGCTGCCGATGCGCACGTCGGGCCGCACGGCGCGCAGCTTGCGGATCGTGCTCTTGAACTCCAACGCTGTGTAGCCACGCTTCATGGCCATCAGGATGCGGTCGGAGCCATGCTGCACGGGTAAGTGCACATGGTTGACCAGCTTGGCGGTCTTGCCATAGACGTCAATCAGGCGCTGCGAGAACTCGTTGGGATGGCTGGTGGTGTAACGGATGCGCTCCAGCCCCGGGATCTCGGCCACGTATTCGAGCAGCAGTGCAAAGTCGGCGATCTCGGTGGTGTCACCCATCTTGCCCCGGTAGCCATTGACGTTCTGGCCCAGCAGTGTGATTTCTTTCACGCCCTGGTCGGCCAGGTCGGCCACCTCGGTCAGCACGTCGTCAAACGGGCGCGAGACTTCTTCGCCACGGGTGTAGGGCACCACGCAGTAGCTGCAATATTTTGAGCAGCCTTCCATGATCGACACAAACGCACTGGCGCCATCCTTGCGCGGCGGCGGCAAGTGGTCGAACTTCTCGATCTCGGGGAAGCTGATGTCCACCTGAGGGCGGCGCGAGCTTTGGCGCTTGGCCAGCATGGCGGGCAGGCGGTGCAGCGTTTGCGGGCCAAACACCACGTCCACATAAGGCGCGCGCTCAATGATCGAGGCGCCTTCCTGGCTGGCGACGCAGCCGCCCACGCCGATCAGCACGCCCTTTTCCTTGAGGTGTTTGACGCGGCCCAGGTCAGAGAACACCTTCTCTTGCGCTTTTTCGCGCACCGAGCAGGTGTTGAACAAGATCAGGTCGGCTTGCTCGATGTCGTTGGTGGGCGTGTAGCCCTCGGCGGCCCGCATCACGTCAGACATCTTGTCCGAGTCGTATTCGTTCATCTGGCAGCCGTAGGTCTTGATGTAGACCTTCTTGCTGTGCTCAGGCGAGGCAGGGGCCACGGCGGTGGCGCTTGGGGTGTTCAGCTCGTTCATGGTTTGGTCCAGGTCTGGCCAATGGGGTCAAAGGACCATTTCGCGGCTTCTTCAGCCGTCTTGGGCCACAGCTTGGCGGCCTCTTCGCTGCGCAGCACCCACACGTCCTGGATCAGGCCGTAGTTCTCAATGGTGTAGTTCACGACCAGTTTTTGTCCGACGATGGCGCCAGACATCACCAGCATCTGGTTGGTGCCATGGATGCGCGATCCGGGCGACAGGCGGGCGGCCTGCCCGTTGAGGGTGACTTCAGGCGGGGCGGTGACGACCAGTTCGCCGCGCAGGGCTTTGGCCGGGAAACCGCGTTGCACTTGATTTTGTGCCGACGCCACAACGGGGATGGCCAGGGCCAGGGCGACCGAGGCCGCCAGTAAACAGCGATGCATGGTGTAGATCCAGGGGCTGTGAAAGAGGGCTGATTTTACAGCCAGGGGCGCTGTTGTGCCTACAGACCTCGGTAAGATGCCGGTCACGCCAAGTCATCGTAGGGAGAGTGCCGTGGGACTGTTTGATTTCATCAAGAAACAATTCGTTGACGTCATTGAATGGACCGAGTCTAGCGATGGGGTGCTGATGTGGCGCTACCCCTTTGCGGACAGTGAAATCCAGAACGGTGCCGCGCTGATCGTGCGCGAATCGCAGATGGCGATGTTCGTCAATGAAGGCAAGATTGCCGACCTGTTCGGGCCGGGCACGCACAAACTCACCACCCAGACCCTGCCGCTGCTGACCAACCTGAAGAACTGGGACAAGCTGTTCGCCTCGCCTTTCAAGAGCGACGTGTACTTCTTCAGCACCCGCCAGCAACTCGATTTGCGCTGGGGCACCAGCCAACCCATCACCCTGCGCGACCAAGATTTTGGGGCCGTGCGCCTGCGCGCCTTTGGCAACTACAGCTGCCGGATGGCCGATCCGCGCAAGTTCCACACCGAAGTGGCGGGCACCCGTGAGCGCTACACCGTTGAAGACCTCGACGGCCAGTTGCGCGGCGTACTGATCCAGCACCTGAGCGATGCGGTGGCGCAAAGCGGCGTGCCCTTCCTGGACTTGGCCGCCAACCAAATTGAGTTTGCCAAAGCCTTGCAGATGGCCACCGCACCAGCCTTTGAGGGGCTGGGCTTGCAGCTCGACAGCGTCACCGTTCAAAACGTGTCCCTGCCCGAAGAGCTGCAAAAAATCCTGGATCAAAAAATTGGCATGGGCATGGTGGGCAACGACCTGGGCAAGTTCATGCAGTACCAAACCGCACAAGCCCTGCCCACCCTGGCGGCGTCCACTGGTGGCGGTGGGATCGCAGGTGAGGCGGCAGGGCTGGGCGCCGGCTTGGCCTTGGGCGCC
>JAZJZP010000058.1:0-15314 GCA_040389805.1 Pseudomonadota bacterium | reverse complement strand
CTCAAGCCCGAGCGCGACACGGCCAGCCAGGTGGTGCTGATGGGGCGCGTGTCTGCTGAACTGGCGGCCACGCCCTGGCACGAACGCAGTGAACGGCTGTGGCCTCACGCCCGTGATGCACTCGATGCCTTGATGGCCGAGAACGATGTGGTGGTGATTGAGGGCGCGGGCTCGCCGGCCGAGATCAACCTGCATCACAGCGACTACGTGAACATGCGCACGGCACTGCACGTCAACGCGGCGTGTCTGTTGGTGACCGACATCGACCGGGGCGGCGCGTTTGCGCACCTGTACGGCACTCACCAGTTGTTGCCCAAGGCGGAGCAGGTTTTGATCAAGGGGTTTGTGCTCAATCGCTTTAGGGGCGATGCGACCTTGCTGGCGCCGGGCCCGGCGCAGTTGCAGTCCTTGACGGGCGTGCCCACCGTGGCGGTGTTGCCCATGTGGCGTGGCCATGGCCTGCCTGAAGAAGACGGCGTGATGGACGAGTGGCATGGCGCCGCGTCCACCGAGCCGGTGCGCTGTCGAGTCGCTATCGTGGCCTATCCCCGCATCAGCAACCTCGACGAGTTCCAACCCTTGCGCAATCTGCCGGGGGTGGCCTTGCGTTGGGCCCGCACGGCGGCCGATTGTGAGCAGGCTGATTGGATCATCCTGCCCGGCTCGAAAAACACCATCACCGACCTGGCTTGGCTTCGTCAGCAGGGCCTGGATGCGGTGATCGCTCGCCACGCGGCACAAGGCAAGGCGGTGCTGGCCGTTTGCGGTGGGCTGCAAATGCTGGGAGACACATTGTGTGATCCGCTGGGTGTGGAGTCGGGCCCGCACGCGTCTGGCGTGTCCTCACCTGTTCAAGGCTTGGGGCTGTTGCCTTTGCAGACCACCTGGGGGGCTCACAAACACTTGACCGCCAGTGCAACTCGGTTTGGTGTGCTGAGTGGCCCCTGGGCCCGGTTGTCGGGCATTGCGTGGTCCGGCTATGAAATCCATCAAGGGCAGACCAGCGCCACGTCGACCGCGTTGGTGCCAGGCTTGGCTGTGTTGCACAACGATCAGTACGATGCGATTGGCTGGCAGCAGGGCGCCGTGTTGGGCATTTATGCGCATGGCTTGCTGGAGTCGCCCGCCGTGTTGCGGGCCTTGTTTGGACAGCATGTGCCCACCTTGGATGATGTTTTTGATGGGTTGGCCGATTTCATCGACCACCACTTTGAACCGCAGGTTCTGAACGATTTATTGAAAAACGGACGTTGATTTTTTACCATGATGAATGACCTGAACCAGCCTGAATTGGCAACCCGCCTGCAGCACCTGCTCGACCATAAAACCAAACCCGTGGGCTCTCTGGGCCGACTGGAAGCGTTGGCCTTGCAACTGGGCCTGATCCAGGGCAGCGAGAGCCCCTGTCTGCGCGAGCCCCAGATGGTGGTGTTCGCCGGTGACCACGGCTTGGCCGCGCAAGGGGTGTCGGCCTATCCCAGTGATGTGACCTGGCAGATGGTCGAGAACTTCCTGGCCGGCGGTGCCGCGGTGAGTGTGTTGGCGCGCCAGCATGGTCTGGCCCTGACGGTGGTGGATGCGGGCGTGGCCAAGGACCTGGCGCCGCGCCCTGGCTTGCAACTGCGCAAGATCGCGCCGGGCACGGCAGATGCGAGCCAAGGCCCGGCCATGACGCCGGCCCAATGCCTGGAGGCCATGGAGGCGGGCGCCGACGTGGTGCGTGGTCTGCCTGGCAATGCCTTGCTGCTGGGTGAGATGGGCATTGGCAACACCTCCAGCGCGGCCTTGCTGATGGCGCGCCTGACGGGCCTGCCCATTGACCAATGCGTGGGCCGAGGTACTGGCCTTGATGATGCCGGCGTGCAGCGCAAGCTGGGCGTCTTGCGCCAGGTGCTGACCCGCCATGCGACGGCCATCGCGCCATTGCAGGCCTTGTCCGCCATGGGCGGGTTCGAGATAGCGATGATGGTCGGGGCGCTGCTGGAGGCCGGGGCGCAAAACCGCGTCATCGTGGTCGATGGCTTCATTGCCACCAGTGCGGTCTTGGTTGCGCAAGCCTTTCAGCCCTTGCTCTTGCAGCGCTGCATCTTTGCCCATCAGTCTGACGAGCAAGGCCATGCCCGCTTGTTGGTCCACCTGAAGGTGCAGCCCTTGTTGAGCTTGGGCCTGCGCCTGGGTGAAGGCTCGGGCGCGGCTTTGGCCTGGCCCTTGCTGGACTCAAGCTGCCGCATCCTGGCCCAGATGGCCAGTTTCGAGTCGGCCGGCGTCAGCACGGAGTTGTGATGGTCAATGCCCTCGTCCATGAGTTGCGCCTGTTTTGGGTGGCGGTCCAGTTTTTGACACGGGTGCCCGTGCCGCGTTGGGTGGGCTATGACCCCGCGTGGCTGAACCACTGTGTGCGTCCCTTTCCGCTGGTGGGCGCGATGGTGGGCGGCTTTGGTGCGCTGGTGTGGTGGGTCGCCTCCATGGTGTGGCCCCCGGTGGTGGCGGTGCTGTTGAGCATGGCCGCGACCATTTGGTTGACCGGTGGTTTTCATGAAGATGGCTTGACCGACACCATCGATGCCCTGGGCGGCACCGTGAGCCGCGACAAGGCGCTGGTGATCATGAAGGACTCGCGCATCGGGGCTTATGGGGCGATGGGGCTGTTTCTGGTGCTGGGCCTGAAGGCCGCCACGCTGGTCGCCTTGGCCGCGCATGGCGTGCTCTGGCCCGCTTTGGCCTTGGTGTGGGCTCATGGGGTGTCCCGCGCGATGGCGGTGGTGCTGATGCGCGTGTTGCCCTATGCCGGGGGCATTGAGCATGCCAAAGTCAAACCGTTGTCGACCTCCGTGGTCAGTGCCGATCTGTTGGTCAGCCTGGGGTGGTTATTGCTGCTGAGCGTGGCGCTGGTGGCGGCCGTGCCCGCCTTGGTGCCAGGCATGTCGTTGACCGGGCCGGTGCTGCTGGGGGGGCTGTTCTGCCTGGTGGTGACCTGGGTGTGCGGTCGTTGGTTTTTGCACCGCTTGGGCGGCTATACCGGCGATGCGCTCGGTGCGACGCAACAGTTCTCTGAGGTGGCGGCCCTGATGGCATGGCTGGCCGTATTGAACCACCCTGAGCTTCTGGGTGTTTGAGGTGCTGGCCATGTGGTCGGTCTGGCGGCACCCTCGCCCTCTGGGTATTGAGGGGCGCTGCATTGGTCAATGCAATGTGCGGGTGCCTGCGCGCCGTGCCAAGCGTTTGGCTCGACGCGTTCAGCAGCACGCCAGGCGCCATGGTCTGACCCAGGTGGTTTACACCTCGCCCTTGCAGCGTTGTTCCGCCGTGGGCCGGTATTTGCGGCGCTGGGGATGGCGGCATGTGGTCGATCGGGCCCTGCTGGAGCTGAGTTTCGGCGCCTGGGATGGGCAATGCTGGGACGACATCAGCCGCGACGAAATCGACCAATGGTGTCAACAGTTTGCAAGCTACCCGCCGGGCGGCGGCGAGGCCTTGCAGACCATGTTGGCCAGGGCGGCGGCTTGGCGTCCCTCACAAGGGGATGGTGTGGTGATCGGGCATGCGGGTTGGATGCTGTCGCGCCGATGGGTTCATGAGCAGGGCCTCGCGGCACCTGCTCTGGCGGCTCAATGGCCCAAGCCCCCCGCCTACGGTGCGTTGTGGCGGCTGCCTTGACCTCGCGGCCAATGGGCCACGTTCAGTAGCGGCCCGTCACGCCCGCCAAGCGCAGATAGGCCTTGGCCAGCCAGGCGATCGCGCGGCGACGCAAGCGGGTGCCCCAATTGGGTTGCACCAGCAGCGACGATGCCACCTCGCGGCTGTTGGCGAAGTCGACCGACAAGGCCTTGGACAAGGTCCGAACAAAGCCCCGATCACGCACCACCACATTGGCCTCCAGGTTCAACACCAGCGACAGTGGGTCAAAGTTGGAGGAACCGATGGTGGCCCATTCGTCGTCCACGCACATCACCTTGGCGTGCAGAAACGCTGGCTGGTATTCAAAAATGCGCACGCCATGTTGCTGCAACTCTCGATAGAGCACCTGGGCGGCGATGGCCGCGATTTTGTAATCCACCTTGCCTTGCAGCAGCAAGCGAACCGACACCCCCCGTGCGGCGGCACTGCGCAAGGCGAGGCGCAAGGCACGGCCGGGGTAGAAGTAGGGTGTGACGATGTCCACTCGGACACGGGCATGGGCAATGGCTTGCAGGGCCGAGCGTTCAATGGTGCGCCGCTGCAGCAAGTTGTCACGCAAAACAAAGGCGCAACGCATGGGGGCCACATTGGTCGTGGCGGCGGCCAAGCGGTCCTGTTCGGAGGGGGAGAGGTTCAAGCGGGCCTGTTTCCACAGCGCATGCAAACGCCTCATGCGGCCCTTGTCGGCCAGCCAATGGGCAATGTCATCGCGCCAATCTTTACCGATGCTGGCCCGCGTCCACATCGCCTTGACGGTGTGCGCCACGGGCATCACGGTGGGCCCCTGCAACTGCAATGCGTAGTCCAGTCGCGGGCGGCTCGACCACCCATGTTGCAGGTCATAGCAGTCATCGATCAGGTTGATGCCGCCCACAAACGCGAATGCATCGTCCACGACGCACAGCTTCATGTGCATGCGGCGCCATTGCCCTGCATCCACGGCGTTCCACAGGCCCTGTACAGGGCGGTAAATCACCATGGACACCCCAGCCGCTGTCAGCTCACGCCACAGCAGGGCTGGCACGTCGCGAGAGCCCACCCCATCCACCACGAGGTGCACAGCCACCCCACGGTCTGCAGCCCGCATCAACGCCTGCAGCACCTCGCCGGCCTGGCCGTGGGGGGAGACCATGTACATGGCCATCCAGACCGATTCACGGGCCTGGTCGATGCGCTCTTGCATGGCAGGGAACTGCTCACGTGCGCCACGCAGCAGGGTGACGGCATTGCCGCCCGCGAACATCGGTTTGCGCTGCCCATACCAAGCCAGCCCCCGAAGAGCGTGTGCAGGTTCTTCGGGAGGTTGCAGCTTCATTTGCCGTCGTCAATGTCCAGTTCAACGACCAGCGGCAGGTGGTCCGACATCCGGGCCCAGGCGGTGCCACGCGGCACCATCACCGACTTGCAACTCAGGCCACGTGTGTACACCCTATCCATGGACAGCACCGGCACCCTGGACGGAAAGGTAGGCACGCGCTTGTTGGACGCTGTACTGGCCCGTTGCAGGTGGGCGGGCTCCAGGAACTGGTCGAGCTTTTCATTCCAGTCATTGAAGTCACCCGCCACCACGACCGGGGCATTGGGTGGGATTTCTGACAAGACCAGCTCCGCGAGTTGTTCCGCCTGGCGAACACGGCTGGCGTGGATCAAGCCCAAGTGAACCACCACCACATGGATCTCGATGCCGCGCCAGATCACGGGCACATGCAGCAGGCCGCGTTGTTCAAAACGATGGTCGGAGACATCGTGGTGCCCGATGTCTCCAATCGGCCAGCGTGCCAGCAGGGCATTGCCATGCTCTCCGTGGCGGGTCACGGCATTGGTCCGGTAGGCCACCTCATAGCCTTCGGGGGCCAGGTAGTCTGCCTGGGCTTGCTGCGGCCAGCACAAGTGGCCGTAATTCGTGCGAGAAAAATGCTGGGCCTCGGCCCGATGGAACTGGCGAACCTCTTGCAGGCAGACGATGTCGGCGTCCATGGCCTCGACAGCCAAGCCCAGGTTGTGGATCTCAAGGCGTTTGGTCGGCCCCATGCCCCGCACACCCTTGTGGATGTTGTAAGTCGCGACCCGCAGGCTGGTGGACGACAGCGTGGTGGGGGGCAGCAGGGAGGACTGGAGGGGGTTCAGCACAGGGAGTTCCGACAGCAGTACGACCAATAGGGTTCACAGCGCATACGATAGCCCCAACTGAGGCCGCACTTGGCTTGTTTCAGGGGGTGGGATGCCCGGTAAATCGAGGCAACTGCAGGATGGCTTCAGCGTTGGAGGGCGAAAAACAACGGTCGGCGGCCTCCTGCCACGGCAACCAGACATGGTTGATGTGTTCCCGCGGGGCGAGCGTGATGGGTGTGTTGCGAGGCACACACAGACTAAACACCCGCTCGGTGTTGTGGGTCACGTCCGGTGCATAGCGATGTCGCCAGACCGGGTAGATCTCGTAGATGTTTTCGAGCGCCCAGTCCTGCAAGGCTTGGACGGGCACCGTGGGGCTGCCCACGACGATGCCGGTCTCTTCTGCGACCTCCCGCATGGCGGTCTCTGCCCACGGTTCGTCTTCTTGATCTTTGGATCCGGTCACGCTTTGCCAGAAACCGGGCTGTTGGGCGCGTTCGATGAGCAGCACGTCCAGGTCCGGCGAGTGGATGACCACCAGGACTGACAGCGGGATTTTATGGAGGGGGGCGCCTGTCATGGCCAGCGGACCAAGGAGAGCGCCCCCGTCAGAACCATCGCGCCATCAAGCGGCAGCGGTGCCGGCTTGCGGGTTACGCAAACGAATGTGCAGCTCTTTGAGTTGCTTTTCATCCACCAGGCTCGGGGCATGCGTGAGCAGGCACTGGGCACGTTGGGTCTTGGGGAAGGCGATCACGTCGCGGATGGACTCGGCCTTGGTCATCATGGTCACCAAACGGTCTAGACCGAACGCCAAACCACCATGCGGTGGGGCGCCGTATTGCAGCGCGTCCAGCAAAAAGCCAAACTTGAGTTGGGCTTCTTCAGGTCCGATTTTCAGCGCGCTGAACACCTTGCTTTGCACTTCAGCACGGTGGATACGGATCGAGCCGCCGCCGAGTTCCCAGCCATTGAGCACCATGTCGTAGGCTTTGGAGATGCATTTCTCGGGATCGGTGTCCATGAGGTTTTCATGGCCGTCCTTGGGCGCCGTGAAGGGATGGTGCACAGCCACCCAGCGGTCGTTTTCGAACATCGGGAAGTCGACCACCCACAGCGGTGCCCAACGGTCTTCGAACAGACCGTTTTTCTTGCCGAAATCGCTGTGGCCGACCTTGACGCGCAGGGCGCCAATGGCGTCGTTGACCACCTTGGCCTTGTCGGCGCCGAAGAAGAGCAGGTCGCCGTTTTGCGCGCCCGTGCGCTTGAGGATCTCGGCGATGGCTTCGTCGTGCAGGTTCTTGACGATGGGCGATTGCAGGCCCTCGCGGCCCTTCTCAACCTCGTTGACCTTGATCCAGGCCAGCCCCTTGGCGCCGTAGATCTTGACGAACTCGGTGTAGGCGTCGATCTCGCCACGGCTGATGGCGCTGCCACCGGGCACGCGCAGGGCCACCACGCGGCCACCCTTGGTGGTGGCGGGGACGGAGAAGACCTTGAAGTCCACGGTGCCCATGACTTCGGTCAGTTCGGTGAATTCAAGCTTGACGCGCAGGTCGGGCTTGTCCGAGCCGTACAAGTGCATGGCATCGGCATAGGTCATGACGGGGTAGACGCCCAGGTCCACGTTCAACGCCTTCATGAAGACGCGGCGGATCATGCCCTCGAACATGTCACGGATCTCTTGTTCGCCCATGAAGGACGTTTCAATATCGATCTGGGTGAATTCAGGCTGACGGTCGGCACGCAAGTCTTCGTCGCGGAAGCACTTGGTGATCTGGTAGTAGCGGTCAAAGCCCGCCACCATCAGCAACTGCTTGAACAGCTGGGGTGACTGGGGCAGTGCAAAGAAATGGCCATCGTTGACGCGTGAAGGCACGAGGTAATCGCGCGCACCTTCGGGGGTGCTCTTGGTCAGCATCGGGGTTTCGATGTCGACAAAGCCGTTTTCGTCCAGGAACTTACGCGCTTCCATCGCCACGCGGTAGCGCAGCATCAGGTTTTTTTGCATGTACGGGCGGCGCAGGTCCAGCACGCGGTGCGTCAGGCGGGTCGTCTCGGACAGGTTCTCGTCGTCCAGCGGGAACGGAGGCGTCACGCTGGGGTTGAGAACTTCCAGCGTGTGGGCCAGGATCTCGATCTTGCCGCTGGTCAGCGTCGTGTTCTCGGTGCCGACGGGGCGCGCACGCACCAGGCCGGTCAGCTTCAGGCAGAACTCGTTGCGCACGCCTTCGGCCACCTTGAAGGTCTCGGCACGGTCGGGGTCGCACACGACCTGCACCAGGCCTTCGCGGTCGCGCAGGTCAATGAAGATCACGCCGCCGTGGTCGCGGCGACGGTGGGCCCAGCCCATCAGCGTCACGGTCTGACCCATCAGCGCTTCGCTGACCAGTCCGCAGTATGTGGTTCGCATCGTTATTCTCCGGATCATCGTATTCGTGGGGCGGGCGGCGATTGAACGCCAGCCCGAACCCTCGATTGTCCCTCAGGATTGAGGTGGTCAGCCCGCTTGCGGGGGCGTGACGGTATGGGGGGGCGTGGCGTGCACCGGCGGCGCCACCACGCCCATGGAAATGATGTACTTCAAGGCCTCGTCCACCGACATCTTCAGCTCGACCACGTCGCTGCGCGGCACGATCAGCATGAAGCCCGAGGTCGGGTTGGGTGTGGTGGGGACGTACAGGGTGATGTGGTCTGCGCTCAGGTGCTGGGCCACTTCACCGCTGGGGGATCCCGTAACAAAGCCGATGGTCCACGAACCGGTGCGTGGGTATTGCACCAGCACCGCGTGACGAAAGGCCTGGCCGCTGCTGGAAAACAGCGTATCCGAAACCTGCTTGACGGAGGTGTAGATCGACTTGACGATGGGAATGTTCGAGAACAAACGGTTGGACTGGTCGACGATCCATTGGCCCGCAAAGTTGGTCACGGCCAGTCCGGTGAAGAGCAGCACCAGCACCATGACGATGGCACTGAGGCCCGGAATCGAGCGCAGGGACTCCAGTCCCGGGCGAAGGCTTTCGGGCAGCACGGTTTGAGCGGCGATGACCAAGCCCGCAAATACGCCGTCCAACACGCCCAGGACGTGCATCAGCACCCAGATGGTGATGGTCAGCGGTAGCCATACGAGCAAACCGGTCAGGATGTATTTCTTCACGTAGGTGCTTTTGAAATGATCGTTCTTAGGAGGCAGACGAGCCGGAGGTTGTGCTGCCAGTGCTGGCCGGGGCGGCACCGCTGGAGGCGGCGGGCGGGCTGGACTTTTCGGCCGTGGCCGTCGTGGCTGCCGCTGGCGTGGCGCCCGCAGCATCAGCAGCCGGGGCACTGGCGCCGCCAGAGCCGCCACGGAAATCGGTCACGTACCAGCCCGAACCTTTGAGCTGAAAGCCGGCAGCGGTGAGTTGCTTCTTGAAGCTCTCGGCGCCACAGGCAGGGCAGGTGGTCAAAACAGGGTCAGACATCTTTTGCAAAACATCTTTGGCATGACCGCAGGACTCACAGCGGTAGGCGTAAATCGGCATCACAAACCCTCGGGTTTTCCAGGAAAGTCGACATTCTACGTTCGGGCACTTAAGCCAGGTTGGCCAGGTGCTTGCGGTGGTCCACGATCAGCTGGGGCCCAAGCGAGCCCAGCACCATGCCGGACAGCGCCGCGATCAGCCCGGCCAATTGGCAAGGAAAGGCCTCGCCCCAGGGCGCGTGGAACAAAAAGGTGGCCCAGACGCCAATGCCCAGCGCGATGGAGGCCATGGCTCCTTGCGTCGTGGACCGGGACCAGAACAAGCCAAACACCAAGGGCACGAACGCGCCCACGAGCGTGACCTGATAGGCCGAGGACACCAAGTCGTAGATGGCGGTGCCTTGCATCCGGATGGCATAGGTCAACACCAGCGCGGTGAACACAAAAATGGTGATCCGCAGTGCCAGCAGCACCTGCTTGTCCTTCATGCCCGGGTGGATGTTTTTGAGGATGTTTTCGACAAAACTGGTCGATGGCGCCAGCAAGGTGGCCGACGAGGTGGATTTGATGGCGGAGACGAGCGCCCCAAAAAAGAAGATCTGCGCCACCAGGGGCATGTGGGTCAGGATCAAGGTGGGCAGGACCTTCTGCGGATCGTGGGCCAGCAGCGCTTGGGTCTGCTCGGGCATGATGATCATGGACGAGGCCGCAATGAACATCGGCACAAACGCAAACGCCAGGTAGCCAAAACCGCCGATCATGGCGCCGTACTGGGCCGTTTTGCTGTCTTTGGCCGACATCACGCGTTGAAACACGTCTTGTTGCGGGATGGAGCCCAGCATCATGGTGAGCGCGGCGGCAATGAACCCGAGCCATCCCGCTGAGGTGCGCTCTGGCAGGATCTTGAACCAGTCATTGCTGTTGGCCAGGGCCAGCACCTTGTCCGCGCCACCAGCCTGGTGGCTTGCCATGACCGCGATCAGCGACAGACCGACCACCAGCACGATCATTTGGACGAAGTCGGTCCAGGCCACGGCCAGCATGCCGCCAATCAGCACATATATCAGCACCAGCGTCGTGCCGATGATCATCCCCTGGGCGGCGGTGATCGCCCCCCCGGAGAGCACCGAAAACACCAAACCCAGGGCGGTGATCTGGGCGGCGACCCAGCCCAGGTAGCTCAAGATGATCGCGATGGAGCAGAAAATCTCAACGCCTTTGCCAAAACGGTGACGGTAGTAGTCGCCAATGGTCAGCAGGCTCATTTTGTAGAGCCTGGAGGCGAAAAAGGCGCCCACCAGCACCAGGCACATGGAGGCGCCGAACGGGTCTTCCACGACCGCGTTGAGTCCGCCCTGCACGAACTTGGCGGGGATGCCCATCACGGTTTCTGCACCAAACCAGGTGGCGAAGGTGGTGGTGATGACCATGGCCAAGGGCAGGCTCCGGCCTGCAATCGCAAAGTCGGCGGTGCTCTTGATGCGTGTGCCGGCGTAGACACCAATGCCCATGGTGCCAATCAGGTACAGAATCACAAACCAAAGCAACGTGGTGTTCATGTCAAACCTTTTGATGGGGGCGCAGTTTAAATCACGCCCACTGAATGCAGCCGCAGCAAGAGTTGCGCTACCAACAGGCCCATCAAAAAGCCCAGTCCGACCCACAGCACGGCATTCAAGTTGCCGTTGGTTTTGCGTTGTTCGGCCAAGATGGCGGCCAGATCCTGGCGCAGACCCTGATCACCCCGTTGCAGGTTTTGGTGGATCAGGCGAGGCAGCTCGGGCAGCAGCTTGGCGTAGTGGGGGGCCTCACGCTTGAACCGGTCCAGCAGTCCGCGCCAGCCAACCTGCTCGTTCATCCAGCGCTCCAGGAACGGCTTGGCCGTGCTCCAGAGATCAAGGTCAGGGTCCAGCTGACGGCCCAGGCCCTCCACATTGAGGAGCGTTTTTTGCAGCAGGACCAGCTGGGGTTGAATCTCGACATTGAAGCGTCGCGAGATTTGAAACAGGCGCAACAAAACCTGTCCGAGGGACAGCTCTTTGAGGGGGCGGTCGAAGTAAGGCTCGCACACGGTGCGAATGGCCCCTTCGAGTTCATCGACCCGTGTGTTGGCTGGCACCCAGCCGCTCTCGATGTGCAGCTCGGCCACCCGCCTGTAGTCGCGCCTGAAAAACGCGATGAAATTTTGCGACAGGTACTCTTTGTCGACCTCTGTCAGCGTGCCGATGATGCCGAAGTCCAGGGCAATGTAGCGGCCAAAAGTCTCGGGGGCCAGGCTGACCTGGATGTTGCCCGGGTGCATGTCGGCATGGAAAAAACCATCGCGAAAGACTTGGGTGAAGAAGATGGTCACGCCATCGCGGGCCAGTTTCTTGATGTCAACGCCAGCGTCTCGCAGTCGCTGCATCTGGCTGATGGGCACGCCATTCATGCGCTGCATCACCATCACGGTCGAGGTGCAGTAGTCCCAGATCATCTCGGGCACCATGACCAGGTTCAGGTCCTGCATATTGCGACGCAACTCGGCGGCGTTGGCGGCTTCGCGCACCAGGTCCAGCTCATCGTGCAGGTATTTGTCGAACTCGGCGACCACTTCGCGGGGCTTGAGCCGGCGGCCATCCTCCCACAGGCGCTCGACCCAGCGCGCCAGGCGCTTGAGCAGGGCCAGGTCATCGTCGATGATGTCCAGCATGCCGGGGCGCAACACCTTGACGGCCACTTCTCGGCCGTCATGCAGGACGGCAAAGTGGACCTGCGCAATCGAGGCGCTGGCCACAGGCTCGACATCAAATTGTTTGAAAATGGCCGAAATGGGTTTGCCCAGTGCTTTTTCGACCAGGCGAATGGATTCAGCGCTGGGGAAGGGGGGGACCCGGTCTTGCAGCTTGGCCAGCTCGTCGGCCACATCGGGGGGCAGCAGGTCCCGCCGGGTGGACAGCATTTGTCCAAATTTCACGAAAATAGGGCCGAGACGCTCCAGCGCCAGGCGCAATCGCTCGCCCCGGGGGGCGTGCAGGCCGCGTCCGGTCGAAATGATGCGAGAGAGCAGCCGCAGGCTGGGGCGGCGCAAGCTGTCGAGCGCCAAGGCATCCAGCCCATAGCGCAAAAATATCAAGCCAATGAACAAGGCACGCATCTGGTTACTGCCGAATCATTGCTGAGGATTTCTGGGGCGCCAGCCTTGCAAGGCCTGTTTTACTGCTTGCGCGATGGTGCGCAGCAGTTGGCTGGGGGTGTTGCCCAGCCAGCGAGCGACGTCATCTTCCAGGTCCCAGCGTAGATTTTTCATCAGCCAGGAAGCAGCCTCGGCCAAGGCGGCGTCGCCTTCAATGCTGACCTCGGGGCGCTCACCCAACAGCGCCCGACGGGCCAGGGTCCAGGGGGCGGTGAGGTGGACGGTCACGGTCAAACCCACGTGGCCAGCGTCGGCCGCAGGCTCGTCCACCGAGGCCATCTCGAACAGGCCGGCAGGCGTGATCAGCAGTCGCACGGTGGGTGGCGCCCAGTCGCTGCTGGTGCTGCCTGGTGCCCACAGTGACGCCAGGGGAGGAACGAAGGACGAGGTCCATCGCAACTCAATGGCACGACCGGCGTGTGGTTTGAGTTTGGCCATGGCCAAGGGTTCGCTGTCCACCACATGGTTGAGCAGCAAAACAAGCCGCGGCAATGCCAGCGGGCCAATCCAGGAGAAGGGGTTTAATGCCATGGCTGGATTGTAGGTGTGAGCCGACAGTTACAGGTGCCCCTGCCTACTGGGGACGGACCGGAGGCATTTGTCATGATTTTTGAGCCACAATCGTTGGCCGACTTTATGCATGGCCGACTGCCTTTGGGTCGGCGCTGGTTTGAGGCTCAAAGATTTCCGGGGTTTGGCGTCTGGCCCCTGGTGTACATGTTCAATAACCGCAATTACAACCGAACGTTTTTCAATGCCCCGCAGTCGGTGACATCCTTTGTCGCCGCTTTTCTTGAGCCGCTGATCATGGTGGTTTCGCTGCTGGGCACCATGGCGTATTTCAACGAGCCAGTGCTGCGCGCGTCGATGGCGCTGTGTCTGTTGGTGTTCGCCTTGACCTTTCCGGGGCGCAATCGATTCAACGACTCGCGTACAGAGGCCGCGGTAGATATTTTCACCTCGTGGTTGTCGATGTTGCTGATCTTGTGGTTGTGCGGCTATGCCACGAACAGCCTGATGTTCTTCGAGGCACAGGTCATGCTGACGTGGGCGCTGGTGACGCCCTTGGTTCAATGGGTGGCGGTGCTCATTGGCAAAGCCATCCTGCACTACCGTTCGTCACAACCCAATGCACGGCGGCGGGCCATCGTGGTCGGCGCGGGCCCCTTGGGCGGCAAAGTAGCGCGGGCATTGCAAAAAAACCCGGACCAAAGCACCGAGTTCGTGGGTTATTTCGATGACCGAACCGATAGCCGGGTGTTGTCTGAGGCTGTGAGCATGCGCCTGGGCGGCTTGCGTGACGTTGCCAACTATGTCTATGCCCACGGCATCCACGAGGTCTACATCACCTTGCCTCTGGGTTCGCAGCCACGCATTGTGGAATTGCTGGAGGCCGTGCAAGGCACCACGGCGTCGCTGTATTTTGTGCCCGATGTGTTCGGCATCAGCATCATCCAGGGGCGTTTGCAGGACATGAATGGCGTGCCCGTGGTGGGCATTTGCGAAACCCCCTTCACAGGGACCAATGAACTGGTCAAGCGGGTGTCAGACATCGTGCTGACCAGCATCATTCTGGTTTTGATTTCACCGGTGCTGTTGGCGGTTGCCATCGGCGTCAAGCTCAGCTCGCCCGGGCCGGCCATCTTTCGGCAAAAGCGCAATGGCTTGGACGGTGAGGAGATCATTGTCTATAAGTTTCGCTCCATGCGCGCCCAGGACAATGGATCGGTGGTCAAGCAGGCGACCAAGGGCGATGCACGCATCACCCCGTTTGGCGCCTTCATCCGCAAGACCTCGCTGGACGAGTTGCCGCAGTTCATCAATGTGCTGCAAGGGCGCATGAGCATCGTGGGCCCTAGGCCACACGCTGTGGCACACAACGAGGAATATCGCCGTTTGATCAAGGCCTACATGGTGCGCCACAAGGTGCGTCCGGGTATAACCGGGTGGGCTCAGGTGAACGGCTATCGGGGTGAGACAGAGACCATTGAGAAAATGCAGGGCCGGGTTGAGTACGATCTGGAATACTTAAGAAATTGGTCTTTGGGTTTGGATTTGCAAATCATCATTCGCACGATACGCTTGATGATTTTTGACCGTAACGCATACTAAAAGGGGATCGTTGATGAAGCTGAACGTACCAGTGTTGGTGTTGAGCGCCGGGGTGACGGCTGTTTTGAGCACCCTGGCCACGGTGGCCATAGCGGAGCCACTGTCGTTGACGCTGTCGCAGTCGATTGCGCACGATTCCAACTTTTCGCGGACCACAACGCCAAAGGGTGAGTGGATTTCTCAGACCGATGCAACCCTGGCATTGAATAAGCCCTACGGGCGGCAAAATTACTCGGGTTCGGCCCGAATTGGTGCGACTCGGTTCAAGGACAACGCCGACAAGCTGAACAATCAAAACTATGATTTGGCGGCTGGTTTTTCAACAGGCATCGCCTCGAACTGGCAGGTCAATACCAATGTGTCGGCGTCCGAGAATTTGAACCCAAGCCAAAACAACTCGGTTGATGCGCGTCTTGAAAAGAATGTGATTTCACAGAGGGCCGGCGCCTTGGATGTCCAGTATGGTGTCCAAGGACGATGGGCGATGATTGGTTCGTTGACCACGAGTCGTTTGTCTTATTCTCTCGCCAATCAAAAATATCAAAATAGAAAACAAGGCTCTCAAGGGCTGCGTTTGACGTATGCGACCAGTGATCTTTTGGTTTTTGGTGTTGGCGGTACGCATACGCAATCTGATTTTGATGACCGAACAGAGCCTGAACAGGTTGTTCAGAACAGTGTCGATCTGACCGCCAATTGGCAGGTGACTGGTTATAGCAATTTAAATGCAATGATCAGTTCGGTTGAAAATAGTTACAGGACTCAACCGGATTCAAA
>JAZJZP010000057.1:0-7893 GCA_040389805.1 Pseudomonadota bacterium | reverse complement strand
GTACCTTTCCGTTCACGCCCAACTCCACCCGGTAAAGACTTTGGCCAAACCAGCCACATCGGCTGCGGTGTAGGTCTCCTGAGGCTGCAGCTTGGCATCCAACCTGAGACTTCCATCCACGTTGAGCTCAAGCAAGCCTATCGAAAACAACTGCATGACCTCGCGTGCAAAGTTCTCATCAGGCACACGTCCCGTGTCCACGTTTTCTTTTTGGTTTTGAAGGTGCGACAGATAACAACCCATGACGGGGTGCAAGGTCACGGATTCAAGTAACTCGCGGAACTTCCCAAAGCTTCGCCTACCCAGCATGTCCAGGTAGCTCGCTGCACCTCGGCTGTAGGCATTGCCACCACAGCTATCAGCAACCGACACCACGAATATTTCAGACAAGGCGAACGCCACCCGTTGGCGGAGTTGGTCTCGCCCGGTCACGGCTTGGCGCCAGAAGGTGCTGGCGACTTCGCCACTGCTGGCCCGTTGCCCGGCATCCACCGCCATGATGGCCGCATTGGCCGCATCCCACGCGGCAACGTGCGAGGTGGTATCCATGGGCATGGCGAACTGCTCATCCAACCAGGCCTGATAGCCCACCGCCATCACGTGATCGACCTCGGCCTGTGTCGGGCCAAATGTGGCTTGCGTTAAAAACCGCGTGGCCGCTTGCCTTGTGAGCGTCGCGTTAACCGCCTCACTTGACACAGCCGCCATTTGAACGAACTGTTGGCTCACCTCAACCGATTGAGGACTGGCGCGGCAATCACTGCATCCGCAAGCACAGGCGGCCATGCTCAAAATGAACACTGCAGTCAGAAGAGTGACGATGCGTTCTTTAGAACCTATCGTTCTTCTTCGCCAAGACGTCATCCGCGAAATGTTCATGCATGGTTCTCACCGTTTCATCGCATCGCGCGATGAAACAGCATGAACCAAACACATGTCAGTTTGATAACAACCGTGGATGACGCCAGTCTTCACAGCAGCGTCGTCATCGCGTCATATCCATTGACCACAATCGGCCGCCATGAAGTTTGTTTTCTTTTGCCACCCTCCGTTCATGCAGTCACAAAGCATGCCGCGCTTTGCACGCATGATTGGCGGGGCTATGCAGGCCAAAGGCTATGCGGTGGACTATTGGGCACCGCAGCCCTATGCGCACGCGCTGCTGAAAGACACCAAGCTCGCCAAATGGGCTGGCTATGTGGATCAGTACATGGTCTTCCCGCTGCAAGTCAAAGCGCGCCTGTTGAGCCGGCAGCCCGACACCTTGTATGTGTTTTGCGACCAGGCGCTGGGCCCCTGGGTGCCGTTGGTCAAGCATCGGCCCCATGTGGTGCATGCGCATGACCTGCTCGCACTGCGTTCGGCGTTGGGGCAGATCCCGCAAAACCCCACCTCACGTACAGGCCGAATCTACCAGCGCTACATTCGCCACGGCTTCCAGCAAGCCCGGCATTTCATCAGCGTGTCCAAACGCACCCAGTCCGATCTGGTCGAGCATGGGAAGGTGCTGCATGCACAAACATCCCAGGTGGTTTACAACGGGCTGAACTACCCCTACAAGCCGGTTTCAAACAAGCAAGCCATGCAGGCCTTGCGCCGAGCCGGCCTGCCCATCACCGACCGCGGCATGATCCTGCATGTGGGCGGTGGCCAGTGGTACAAAAACACCGAGGGCATCATCCAGTTGTATGCCCAATACGCCAAGCGGTATGCCGATCCGCTGCCCTTGTGGATGATCAGCCCGCACCCCTCCAGCCCGGAATACCTGCGTGCATTGGCCCAGGTCCCCCCCCAAGGTCAAGTCTTGTTCTATCAGGGCATCGACAACGCTGCCCTGGAGGCAGCCTACTCGGTGGCCAGCGCCTTTTTGTTCCCCAGTCTGGCCGAAGGCTTTGGCTGGCCCATCGTAGAAGCACAAGCCTGCGGTTGCCCGGTCATCACCACCGATGACTCACCCATGAATGAAATTGCCGGCCCCTTGGCCGAGTATTTGTCAGTGTTCAAACCCGGCGATGACATGGCCCATTGGGCCGAGCGTGGTGCCGATGTCCTGGAGTCCGTTCTCAACACGGATGCCAAGGAGCAACACGCCAATCGCCAACAGCGCATGAGATGGGCCGGTCAGTTCACCACCCAAAACGCCATCAAGGGCTACCTTGAGGTCTATCAGTCTGTGTTCAAGCAAGAGGCGTAACTCACCAGCCTCATGAGTACACCGCAGCCCAAGGGACGAAATCATTGGCTTGATCTGATGCGCGGCTTAGCCGCCCTGCTCGTTTGCGCAGGGCATTTGCGTGCCGCCATCATGGTGGACCTTGGGGCCAGCATTGCGCCAGGCATCCCCTCGAAAGGGCTGTACCTGCTGACCGGATTGGGCCACCAATCGGTCATGGTTTTTTTCGTTTTAAGTGGATACCTGGTGGGTGGATCCATCATCACAGCCGGCCAACATTTTAATTGGCGCCACTATGCGCAAGCCCGACTGAGTCGATTGTGGACTGTGCTTTTGCCGTGCCTGGCCCTGACTTGGGTGATCGACCAAGTGATTCTGCACAGCGCGCCACAGGTGCTGTCTGGCGCTTACGCACCCCTGTGGCATTCGGCGCCGCAAACTGGTCAATACGATGCCTCTTGGCTGACGCTGTTGGGCAATGTATTTTTTGTTCAAACCATCGCAGTGCCTGTGTTTGGGAGCAATGGTCCGCTGTGGAGCTTGGCCAACGAGTTTTGGTACTACGTTTTATTCCCACTGATGACCATGGTCATGATGAGCCAGCCCATGGGGGCCAATCTTTACCAAAGAACAGGCGCGGCACTGATCGTGACACTGGCGTTCAGTGTCCTGCCCAACGAACTTCTTTTTGGCTATGGGGTATGGCTCATGGGAGTGGCTGCATTGGTCATGCACCGCCGGCAGCCCTCACCCTCACAAGAGGGGCCTACACAGTGGCACCAAACTCGCACGGCACTGGTGGTCTTGATCTTCACGGCGGGCATTGCCTTTTCAAAATGGTCAGCACCAAAGTCTTGGAATCTTCCGTGGGGTGACTGGGCCTTGGGCATGGCTGTTTGCGTGTTCATTGTTCACGGCGTCCATCCTGCATCGTCATCACGATGGCCGCGATGGATGCGATCTGCCGTTGAGCACGTGTCCGACCTCTCGTTCTCGCTGTACCTGTCCCATTTCCCTGTGGTAATGCTGATCGGCGCCAGTCGTTATCTCGATCAACGCATGCAGCCATCCATTGGCTCCTGGTTGACGCTCTGCGGCTGGCTTGGCCTGCTGCTATTGGTGGGCCACCTGATGTGGTGGCTGTTCGAGCGACACACGCCCGTGGTTCGTCGGTGCATGAGTGCATCGCCACAACACACCATACGGACTACCTCTGCTTCATGAAGCTGACACCCTGAATCGTCATCATTCATAGCACCTGAACGCGCTCTGCTGCAAAGCGCCCACAGGTCGAAAACGCTCAACCCGGAAATTGAAATCCCGTAGTTCGCTCGAACTACTCGGAGGCTTTGTCACGCCTCCTGGAAACATAAAGACGCTGCAGCCAAGCGCTGAAGGAATCCCTTTGAAGATACTCATCTACAGCGCCAACTTTGCCCCCGAGCCCACCGGCATCGGCAAGTACTCCGGCGAGATGGCCGAGTGGCTGGTATCCGAAGGACATGAAGTGCGGGTGGTGGCAGCCCCACCTTATTACCCCGACTGGAAGCTGGCCGAAGGCTATGCTTGGCCCCCCTATCGGCAAGAGAGCTGGAAAGGTGCCCGCGTTTGGCGTGCCCCGTTGTGGGTGCCTGCCAAGCCCAGTGGCCTCAAGCGCATCGTTCACCTGTTGACTTTTGCCCTCTCGTCATTGCCTGTGATGCTGAGGCAAGTCGTCTGGCGTCCTGATGTGGTTTTGACCGTGGCGCCGGCCTTTGTCTGTGCCCCCACGGGTTGGCTCACCGCACGCCTGAGCGGTGCGCAAGCCTGGTTGCACGTGCAGGACTTTGAGATTGACGTGGCTTTCAAAATGGGCCTGATGGGTGGCCGTGGCCCGCGCCAAGCCCTGCTGTGGCTGGAGAGCCAGATGCTGCGGCGCTTTGACGTGGTCTCGTCCATCTCCATGCGCATGGTGGATCGACTGCGCAACAAGGGCGTGGAGAGGGACTGCATTCGGCTCTTCCCCAACTGGGTCGACATCGACAAGGTGCGCCCCTTGGCCCAAGCCAGCACATACCGATCAGAGCTGGGAATTTCCCATGACACCACCGTGGTGCTGTTCTCTGGAACGCTGGGCAGCAAGCAGGGTTTGATGATGATCCCAGAGGCCGCCAAGCTGCTGGCCCACCGCCAAGATGTCGAGTTCGTGATTTGTGGCGATGGCGTCATGAAGCCGCAGCTTGAAGCGGCCTGCGCCGGTCTGCACAATGTCCGCCTGCTGCCCTTGCAACCCATTGAGCGTCTGGGCGAGTTGCTGGGCCTGGCCGACATCCATCTGTTGCCGCAATGCCCTGAGGCCGAAGACTTGGTGTTGCCCTCCAAGCTGTCGGGCATGTTGTCGAGCGGGCGCCCCATCGTGGCCACTTGCCGCGAAGGCACGGAGATGGCCCATGTGGTGTCCAAATGCGGCATCGTCGTCCCCCCGGACAACAACAGCGCACTGGCCAAGGCCATTGACGAGTTGGCCAACCAACCCGATGCGCGTGTAGAGATGGGTTTGCTGGCACGCCGGTTTGCAGAAGACCACCTGGCTCAAAAATCAGTGCTGAGTCAGTGGGTTCGACACATTGGAGATCTGTTGGCGCTGGAGCCCGTGTCTGAACAAGGTGCTTGAGCCAAAGGGATGATGCCAGCCGTGATCATGGCGTCACCTTGGATCTCTACCCTTTGGTTGACGTAGGCGCGCCGCCATTTTGTGGCACCGAACGTTTTATCCCTCGGAGGATCCCATGCGAATCACCTACCCACTCGCCGCCATTACCTTGGCCATCGCAGCCTTGAGCGGCCCGGCACTGGCAGGTTCATACCCAGCAGGACACGCTCAAATGTCGGTGAACGTCGCCGATGATGGCGGCTTCAACTGGGACCTGAACCTCTCGCCCTTTGCCAGCTACGACGCTCAGAGCGGCAACTTCAGCCTCGACCTGAGCACGGTTCAAACCCCTGTCAGCGATCTGAATGGCCAGTGGAGCCTGGGTTCAACGCAGGTCTACGACACCACCACCGACACGTTAAAAACGGTTCAGGGCCTGTCTTGGCACAGTTGGACCACTGTCGACGGCAGCACAGGATCTGGGGTGGCTGATGCCAACAACCCTTGGCGAACCAAGATCACCTTTGCCGCCATCGGCAACATCGATCCTGAGATGTCCTATGGGTTCTTTGCCAAGAACAACAGCAACTCGACGCAGGTCTACACCGTCAGCTACGGCGAGTCGATCTCTCCAGACATCAATGGACCGTACACCTTGCATGCGGACATTTCCGGCAGCGTGACCAACCCGACAGGCACCGCAGGCGTGAGTGTTTCGCAAGTGCCTGGCTTTACAAAAATCCAGGCAGTGCGCCTGTCCAGTGACGGGGGTGTCACCTTCGTCAATGGTGGTGTGGACGTGGGCAATGCCTACACCTCAAGCCTGGTGGGCAGCCAGCCTTACGGCAATGATGGCGCCGACACCGTAAGCACGGGCGCTTATAACTATTGGGACTTCAAAACGCAGTTCCGCTTGTCGGCCAAGGACACGTTCTCGCTGACGGGCTACGCTGAAATCACACCAGTCCCTGAACCCGCATCCTGGATGCTGCCGATCATTGGCATGGTTGGCCTGGCGGCGCAGCGCCGCCGTCTCGCACTCAAGGCGCGGTCTTCACGTCTTCTTTGAAGCGAGCCTCTTCTAGTCGATCAAGCCAGGCTTCGGCGACGTTCTCAATCGTGACGGCCGCCATGCCAAACACGGGCTCCTGTCGAGCCAGTGTTTCGGCGGGCCTGCGGCTGCGGTAAAGCTCAACCGCTGACACACCGACTTTGTAGAGCTGTTGGTTGCGCGCTTCCAGCAGTGCCTGGGCTTGGGTGCTGCGCTCCAGCAGCGCCGTCACCGCCAGCACTCGGCCTTGGGTGTCTTGTAGCTTTCGGCCTTGCTCTTCATGCTGAAGCTTCAAGGCCTCCAGCTCTACTTTGACACCTGTCAACTCGGTGTCCAACTGGGCCGATCGGGCTTGCGCCGCACGTGCCTCAGCCTGCGCAGACCCCACCTTGGAGGCCGTGCGTTTGAGTTCACCGTCTAGCTTGCTCATGTCACGCGAGATGCTTTCCTTCTCGGTGGCCAGCTTGGCCTTGTCTCGCTGCAGCGTGCTTTGTTCATCTTGAGCCACGCGCAAAGCCTGCTGAACGCGGCGCAAGGCCTCGCGTTCACGGCTGGCCTTTTCTTGAGATTGTGCAGGCCCCGCCAACGCCAGCAGCGTGCAAGCCAAAACCATCACCTGGGCTGGTTTCACAAAGGTAGTCATGTCGGTGTCCTTGAATGTGCAGGCACGCTCAGAAGCGTGAGTTGAGCTCTAACTGGATCACGTCGATCTTCATCGTGGCGCTGCTCACATTGGGCACGCCACCGATGAGCACGCCGTCTTCCAGATTACGCGTACTGGTCATGCGCAAACCGGCCGACGTTCTTGGCCCCACGTAGTAAGCACCGCCCAAAGACCAGCCTGAGTAGTTGGTGCCGCCCAAGTGCCAAGTCGTGTCGGTGAACGCATCCACCCAGGCATCGCGCTCCACCTTGCGCCAGGCCACGAAGGCCGACCAGTCACCGCGCAACTCCTGCTTGGGGCTGCTCAGTTGCAGGCGCACCTGCGCCGCACTGGTTTTTTCTGCCAGGTCGATAGGGGCAGCGGTGCGCTGGTTGATCTCGGTAAGGTCAAACGCTGTGTTCTTGATCAGGTCCAACGACGCCTTGAAGTTCACAGACTCCATGGCCGTGGTTTGATAACCCAGATTCAGGACCAGTGGCCTGAACTTGGAAGCCAAACCCCAAGCGGGATTGGTGGACGACGTCGCATTGAGGCGAATCAGGGTATTGCCCTTTTGCCGAACCGATGCGGGGTACTGAGAGCTCAAGTAGCCCGTGCTTTTGATGATGCTGGCGTTCGTCGGCGCCGGATCGGTTCCGTCGTAAACCCCTTCAACACCTTTGAAGTCATACATCGCCAAGCCGACATTGAACTTGTTGGCAGGGTCGAGACTGAGGTTTGCACCCATCTGAACACCGTACATCCACTTGTCAGTGCCTGCCACCTCAAACTCTTGCAAAGGAAATGCACCGGCCGTGGCATACACCTGGTTGGCATCGTTGAGCTTGAACTGATAACGCCCCGCCACCCCATCAAAGTTCAGGTCGTCAGGCCATGCCAGGTCTGATCCACTGAAGGGGTTGGCCATGCGCCCGGCACTCAGGGTCACATCCGGTGTAAATGCGTCCCATTGAACAGACGCGCGATCCACCCACACCGCGTACTTACTGAGGTTTCCATCGCTCCCCCCCAGTGTTTGCGAGGTCGACACCGGGCCAGCATTGCCCGTGCTCAAACGAAGGCTGGTCTTGAAGCCAAACTTCAAGTCACTGACCAGGCCGAAGCGAGCCCTTAAAGTCATCCGATCGCGGTTGGCGGTGGTGTTGACCAGATCAGGCGCCCAGGACGGTGAGTCGGTCTGCTGATAGAAGGCGCTGGGTGCAGTGTTGTCATCGGCCCAATCCTCGTGCTGCAAACGCACGCGCACATCACCCTCCAGCGCAATTCGGTTCATCCACGCAGGCAGCGCGCCGGGCTCGCCCCAACGCTCGGTACGCGCTTGCGCCAGCACTTCACGCTTGACCTCTTCGCGCATTTCAGCCTTCAACGATTCA
>JAZJZP010000056.1:11625-20378 GCA_040389805.1 Pseudomonadota bacterium | reverse complement strand
GCGCCACAACTGGACGGTCCCGGAGTTGGCGCAACATGCCTGCCTGTCACGCTCTGCGTTTGCCGAGCGCTTCGGACAAACCTTGGGCGAACCACCCCTGACCTATCTGACCAGGCACCGCATGCGGCTGGCCGCGCGGCAATTGGGGAGTTCGGTGATGCCTGTGAGCCGCATTGCCGATCAAGTCGGCTATGCGTCAGAGGCGGCCTTCAGCCAAGCCTTCAAGCGCGCTTATGGCGTCTCACCGTCGGTGTGGCGCCAGCAACGCTCGCAAGCCAGTTCAGTGGCGCTGTGAGCCCGTCCCGCCCAGCAAAGCCGCGACCTTGCGCTTGGGCTTGATGAAGCGAGACAAACCGCTGCCGCTGCTACTCGGGGCTGCGTCCTTGTCTTCCCAGACAGGATCCGCATCAGCCGCAGGCTCGTAGGGTTTGTTGAAGAAGGGATCGACCGGCTCGGCACGACGCACCGGGCCGCGTGTAGACGGAGGACGCACCGACCGCACGGCATCGCGAGACGCCTCGCGCTCGACGTCCGACGGCAGGTCGCTGCGATCGCCACGGTCACCCGCACGGTCCTCACTCCAACGCTGTTCACGCTGGGGCGGACGGCGTTCGCCTTCGAGCTCAAAGCGCTCGACGTCGATCTTCTTCTTGATGAGCTTTTCAATGTCGGCCATCAAGCGGGTGTCCGAGGCCGTGACCAGCGAGACGGCCAGCCCGGAGGCCCCCGCACGACCGGTCCGACCAATGCGGTGCACGTAGTCTTCGGCACCAAACGGAATGTCGAAGTTGAAGACCGCCGGCAAGGCCGCGATGTCCAGACCACGTGCGGCCACATCGGTGGCCACCAGCAGGTCAACTTCACCACGCTTGAACGCGTCCAGTGCTTTCAGGCGTTCGTCTTGCGACTTGTCGCCGTGCAGGGCCGAAGTGCGCAAGCCATCGCGCTCAAACGAGCGTGCCAAGCGACCCGCACCCACCTTGGAGTTGACAAACACAATGCTTTGCGTGATGCCGCGCTCGCGCAAGATCTGGCGAATCACGGCGCGCTTATCGTCATCGGTCGTGAGGTAGAAGCGCTGCTCGACGTTGGTCGCCGTCTCGTTGGGACGTGCCGTCTCCACCAGGATCGGGTCTTGCAGATAGCTCTGCGCCAGCTTCTTGATCTCGGGCGAGAACGTGGCCGAGAACAGCAGCGTCTGGCGCTGTTTGGGCAGGTAGCTCAGGATGCGTTGCAGGTCGGGCAAGAAGCCGATGTCCAGCATGCGGTCGGCTTCGTCAAGCACCACGTACTCGACCTGGCCGAGGTTGCAGTTCTTGGCTTCGATGTGGTCAAGCAAGCGACCCGGCGTGGCGATCAAGACTTCAACCCCGCCTTTGAGCTCCAGCGTCTGCTCTTTCATGTTCATGCCACCGAACACCACGGCCACGCGCAGATTGGTCTGCTTGGCGTAGGCCTTGACGTTGGCGGCCACTTGCACGGCCAGCTCGCGGGTGGGGGCCAACACAATGGCACGCACCGGATGGCGGGCAGGCGACATGCTCGGGTTCTCGTGCTTCAGCATCTTCTGAAGCAAGGGGATCGAGAAGGCCGCCGTTTTGCCGGTGCCGGTTTGCGCGGCGCCCATGACATCACGGCCTTCCAGCACCAAGGGGATGGCTTGTGCTTGGATCGGCGTCATCGTCAGGTAACCCTGCGTGACAATGGCCCGAAGCAGTTTGGGGTCCAGGGGCAGTGTGTCAAAACACTGCGGTGCACTGGGTTCGGACGCAACCGAAGGCGTCGGCGGCAACTCTGCCGCGGGGGAGGTGTTCTGATTCATCAATCGCGCATTATCCACCTTTGCCCAATTATTGTGCAAGCCCGGCGTCAGAAGGTGTACCCCACCGTGCGCTGTACCCCCATGGTACTGGCCTCGGCAAACTCCAAAAGCTTGGCCAGCGGGCCCAATCCTTGATAGCGAGTGCACACTTTGTGGGCATGGGTCCAGACCCGAGGAATGTCACTCAAATAGCCTTGCTTGCCATCGCGCAGGGCCAGGCGGGCAAAAATCCCCAGCACTTTGAGGCTGCGTTGCAAGCCCATCCACTCCAGATCACGCCAAAACTCGCCGAAATCGTCCGGCATCGGCAGCCCGGCCTTGCGGGCCTGCTGCCAGTAGCGCACGCCGTAGTCCAGTTGGGTCTCTTCATCCCAGAACACATAGGCATCGCGCAGCAAGGACACCAGGTCATAGGTGATCGGACCCCTCACCGCGTCCTGAAAGTCGATCACCCCGGGTCGGGCGGTGGGGTCCTCGGGGTTCACCATCAGGTTGCGGCTGTGGTAGTCGCGGTGCACCAGCACGGTCGGTTGCGCCAGCACCTGGGCCTTGATCAGCGCGAAGGTCTTGGACAACATGGCCTGCTGGTCCGCCGTCAAGACCTGTCCGCGCAGCTGGGTCAGATACCACTCAGGGAACAGGTCCAGCTCGCGCTGCAACAAGGCATCGTCATAAGGCGGGATCGACTCGGGTGCAGGCACGGCCTGCAAGCGCAGCAACTCGTCGATGGCGGCGGCATAGCGGGCACGGTTGCCGGGGGCATCGGGCGCGTCGACCTCCAGCGTCGACAGCAAGGTGCTGCCGCCCAGATCGCTCAAGAGCATGAAGCCCTGGGCTTCGTCCCAAGCGAGGATCTCGGGCACATGCACGCCGCCGCCCAACAGCAACCGAGCGACCGACACGAAGGGGTGGCAGTCTTCCTTGTCGGGCGGCGCGTCCATGACGATGAACGACGCGGCCGCGCTGCCAGGACGCGCATCCACCCGGAAGTAGCGGCGGAAACTGGCGTCTGCGCTGGCCGAGCGCACCGTCTCGGTCAACAAGCCATGCTGGGACGCCACGCCCTCCAGCCACAGATGAAAGGAGGCCTGGCGGACCGGATCGGCCCAGACAAGCAAGGCAGAGGAGGGAAGGTCTGAAGTGGGTAGGCTCATGATCGACAATGCGAGGAACCGCGCGAGCGTGGCCCCATGAAATAATCAGCCGATTGTAGGCAAGGCCGCCAGCCCCACACCGTGACCCCACCCAAGCCCCGCCCCTCGTCCAACCATTGGACCCCCATTGCTCTGGCCGCAGCCCTGGTGGCTGCCCCGCTGGGTGGCCCATCGGCCTTGGCGGCGTCAGCCCAGGCCCCCACGGCCAGCCCGGCACCGGCACAGCCGTCCTCGGCGCCCAACGCGGCCAGCGAAGCGCTGCGCCTGTCGTTCAAGCTGGCGGTCCCCATTGCGGGACAAGAGGCCAAAGACCTGCCGCTCTTCTTTGAAGCCGACAACCTGGAAGGGCAGCCCAACGAGCGCATGCGGGCCACAGGCAAGGTCAAACTCACGCAGGGTGATCTGACCGTGCGGGCCGACGAAGTCACCCACACCCAAGCCGACAACACCGCGCGGGCCATCGGGCATGTTCGCATCCGACGACGCGGGGATTACTTCAGCGGCCCTGAGCTGACGCTCAAGCTGGACACGCTGGAAGGCGAGTTCGTCAAGCCCACCTACCGCTTTGCCCGCACCGGCGCGGGCGGCCAGGCCGAGCTGGTCGAGTTCCTGGGATCGAACCGCATGCGCGCGACCCAGGCCACCTACAGCAGCTGCACCCCAGAGAACACCGCCGATGGCAGCCCTGGCGAGCCGGACTGGGTGCTCTCCACCCGCCGCGTCACCATGGATGTGGACGCCAACGAGGGCACCGCCGAAGGCGCCGTGATTCGATTTCTGGGTGTGCCCATTTTGGCGGCCCCCGTGCTGACCTTCCCGCTCACGGATGCGCGCAAATCAGGCTGGCTGCCGCCCAGCTTTGACATCGACAATGCCAGCGGCTTTGAGCTGGCCGAGCCCTATTACTGGAACATCGCGCCGGCTCGGGACGCCACCCTGACCCCCGTCCTGTCGACACGCCGGGGCCTGGGGCTGGACTCCGAATTCCGCTACCTGGCACCGCACGACGCAGGTAGCCTCCATGTCTTCGCCCTGCCCAACGACCAGGTGGCCGCGCGCTCACGCGGGCTGCTGGATTTCAAGCACCTGGGCCACTTCAACGACGCCGGCTCACCCACGGTGACGACCTATGACCTGCGCTGGCGCCGCGTGTCCGACGACGATTACTGGAAAGACTTTTCCCGCAACCTGCCCAGTCTGACACCCCGGCTGTACGACAGCCACGCCAACGTCGAGCGGCAACTCAACACCCGCAACTGGGGCCTGGGTTCGAGCCAGACCACCTTGTATGCCAACGTCCAGACGTGGCAGACCCTGCGCGACACCGACCCCACCGCCGACGCCTCGTCAGAGCTGATTTCCCCCTACCGAAGAACCCCGCAACTGGGCGTGCGCAGCCACAGTGCCTCCGAAGATGGCTGGGCCTGGAGCATGCTGGGCGAGTTCAACCGGTTCACCAACCAGGATCGCCGCCAGACCAACGGTGATCGCACCCATGCCCAGGCCCTGCTGGAGCGCCCGATGGGGAACAGCAGCTTCACCCTGACGCCACGGGCCAGCTTGCACGCCGTCGCCTACTCGCTCGAGCAACCCTTGAGCAACGGGGAGCGCACGGCCAGCCGATTGCTGCCCTCGTTCAGCCTGGACAGCGGCGTGACCTTCGAGCGTCCCGCGCAATTGTTCGGACGCAAACTGACCCAGACCCTGGAGCCTCGCGCGCTGTACGTCTACACCCCGTACCGTCAACAGACCGGACTGCCTTTGTTTGACAGTGCCGAACGCGACCTGAACCAGTACTCCATCTTCAGTGAAAATAATTTCACGGGGGTGGACCGGATCTCCGACGCCAACCAGGTCACGCTGGGCCTGAGCACCCGACTCCTGGACCCCATAACCGGCACGGAAGCCATGCGCCTGGGCCTGGTGCAAAAAGTGCTGTTCTCCGAACAACGCATCACGCCACAGGACGGCCCACCCAACACCCAGAAGCTGTCCGACTTGCTGCTGCTGGGCTCGACCACCGTGGCCCCGAACTGGACCCTTGATGGCACTGCCCAATTCAGCGCGCGGGGTCACCGCAATGAGCGATCCTTGCTGGGCGTGCGCTACTCGCCCGGTCCCTGGCGCACCGTGAGCGCGAACTACCGCTACAAGCGCGACAGCAATGAACAACTCGACCTGGGCTGGCAATGGCCCCTGTTGGGCCGCACGCCCGACGTCCGGATGAGCGAGACCCCTGCCCAGCAGGCCACCGCCGCCAACAATGGCCTCAACCCCGCCATGCCTTCCGGCCAAACCTGCCAGGGCACGTGGTACAGCGTGGGACGCCTGCGCTACAGCATGCGCGACAACCGCTTCACCAACTCCTTGCTCGGCCTTGAGTACGATGCCGGTTGCTGGATCGGGCGCTTTGTCGCCGAACGCATTTCGGTGGGCCGTGAAACCAGCACCCGTTTCATGTTCCAGCTCGAATTGGTGGGTCTGTCACGACTGGGATCCAGCCCATTGCACGCCTTGAAGGACAATATCCCCGGCTACCGGCTGCTGCGCGACGACAACAGCGTACTGACGGCCCCCAGCTCCCTGCCCAACCTCATCGATGACTGACCACTCCACGCCCCACACCACCACCGCCCGTCCCTCGGGCTCGCCACGATCGCTGATCAGCGGTCTGTGCCTGGGCTTGTCCCTGCTGGCGGTCTTGCCAACGTCCCAGGCGCAAAGCCCCCGCCGTGAAGATGCGCCCGCCGTGGCGCCCTTCATCCCCGGCACACGCAACCTCAGCACCCAACTCAAATTGGATGGCGTGCAAAGCACCGCCGACTACATCGTGGCCGTGGTCAACCAAGAGCCCATCACCCACACGGACGTGGACAAGCGGGTGGCACGCATCCGGGACACTGCGGGCCGCAACACCAACCTGCCCTCGCCCGAGGCCTTACGCCAGCAAGTGCTGGATGCCTTGATTGACGAGAAGGTGCAGCTGTCTCATGCCAAAACCATCGGCATGGACATCTCGGAGGCCGATCTGGACGGGGCGGTGGACAACATCGCCATGCAAAACCAGATCTCGCTGACCGAGCTGAAAGACCGCATGCGCGCCGACGGACTGGACTACCAGCGCTACCGCAGCAGCCTGCGCGAGCAGCTGCTGCTGGAGCGCGTCCGCAGCCGCGAGGTCAACGCACGCATCCAGATCTCCGATGCCGAGATTGATGCCTTTTATGCCCAAGGCGCCGTGGGCTTGGCCGAACCCTCGTACAACATTGCCCACATCCTGCTCCTGGTGCCTGAAAACGCCACTCCGGCCCAGGTGCAGGCCTTGCAGGCCCGTGCACAAGACCTCCAGCAGCGCGCCAGCCGCGGTGAAAATTTTGCGCAACTGGTCAAGACCTACTCGGCCGACAACAACACCAAAGAACAAGCCGGTGCCTTTGGCATGCGCGAGGCCAGCCGCCTGCCCGAGCTGTTCACCAACGCCGTCAAAGGCCTGGCCGTCGGCAAGATCGCCCCGGTTGTCCGCTCAGGAGCAGGCTTTCACATCCTCAAACTCGTGGAGCGTGAGAACTCGGCCAAAGCCACCTACACACAGCAACGTGCCCGGCACATCCTGATCCGCACCACCCCCAGCCTGAACATCAAGGCCGCGCTGGAGCGCATGACCGACATCCGCAAACAGATCATTGGCGGACAAGCCAGCTTTGCGCAGCTAGCCCGTCAACACTCCGAGGACGGCAGTGCCATGCGCGGCGGCGACCTGGGCTGGGCCGTGCCGGGTCAGTTCGTGCCCGAGTTCGAAAAAGCCCTGGTTGCCCTGCAACCCGGACAGGTGTCCGAGCCCGTCGTCACGCGGTTTGGTGTGCACCTGATCCAGCTCATCGAACGCAAAGAAGTCGAGCTGAGCGAACAGCAAAAGCGCGAAGCCGCACGCAACGTGATGCGCGAGCAACGCTTTGAGTCCACCTACGAAGAATGGGCCCGCGAACTGCGCGCCGCCGCCTGGGTGGAGATGCGCGATGCGCCCTGAATACACCACCCACAAGGGCCACACCGCCCGCAAACGCTTTGGCCAGCATTTTCTGGTGGACCGCATCGTCATTGACGACATCGTGAGCGCCATCAAACCGCGCCCCGGTCAGGCCTTGGTCGAAATCGGCCCCGGTCTGGGGGCGCTGACCGACCCCGTGGTCGCGCTCAGCGAGCACCTCACCGTGATCGAGTTCGACCGTGACCTGGTGCAGCGCCTGAGCCTGCGCCCCGAACTCACCGTGATCGACTCCGATGTGCTCAAGGTCGATTTTGGTGCGCTGGCTCAAACGTGCGGGCAAAAGCTGCGCGTGATTGGCAACCTGCCCTACAACATCTCGACGCCGATCCTGTTCCACCTGCTGCCCTGGGCCGATCAGATTCAGGACCAGCACTTCATGCTGCAAAAAGAAGTGGTGGACCGCATGGTGGCCCGCCCCTGCTGCAAAGACTATGGCCGCCTGAGCGTGATGCTGCAATGGCGTTACGAGATGGCGTGCGTCGTGGACGTGCCGCCCTCTGCCTTCAATCCGCCCCCGAAGGTGAACTCGGCCATCGTGCGCATGGTGCCACGCGCACAACCGGCCGAGGTGGACCCGGCCTTGCTCAAAGAGATCGTGGCCGTGGCCTTTTCTCAGCGCCGCAAGCTGCTGCGCCACACGCTGGGCGCCTGGCTGAACGCACGTGGCACCGCCGTGGAGTTCAACGTCACGCGCCGCGCTGAAGAAGTCCCGGTGGCCGAGTACATTGAACTGGCCCGCCGCTGCCAGAAACCTGAGTCAGCACCCGTGATCGAGGGCTGAGGCCCCCGATACACTGCCCCCATGAAACGTTTTCTTGTCGGTGGTGCGGTTCGAGATCAGCTGTTGGGGCGCCCCAGCGGTGACCGCGACTGGGTGCTCGTGGGAGCGAATCCGGACGAACTGGTGGCCCAAGGCTATGTGGCGGTGGGGCGCGATTTTCCGGTCTTCCTGGACCCCAAGACCCGGGAAGAATGCGCCCTCGCCCGCACCGAGCGCAAGACCGCGCCGGGCTATCGTGGCTTTGCCGTCTACGCCGCGCCCGATGTCACCCTCGAAGAAGACCTGGCCCGCCGCGACCTGACCATCAACGCGATGGCTCAGGATGAGGATGGCTTGGTGATTGACCCCTACGGGGGGCAGCGCGACCTGCGTGACCGCGTCTTGAGGCATGTCTCGCAGGCCTTCACCGAAGACCCGGTGCGCATCCTGCGCCTCGCACGCTTCGCCGCGCGCCACCCTGATTTTTCAGTGGCGCCCGAAACCCAGGGGCTGATGAGCCAGATGGTCGAGCACGGCGAGGTCGATCACCTGGTGCCCGAGCGGGTCTGGCAGGAGCTGTCGCGCGGGCTGATGGAGACCCACCCCTCGCGCATGTTCGAGGTGCTGCGCGGCTGTGGCGCCCTGGCTCGGCTGCTGCCCGAAGTCGAGCGCCTATGGGGCGTACCCCAACGCGCCGAGTACCACCCGGAGATCGACACCGGCGTCCACCTGATGATGGTGCTGGACATGTGCGCCCGCTTGAACACCGACCTGGCCGTGCGCTATGCCGGCCTGTGTCACGACCTGGGCAAAGGCACCACCCCCGTCGAGGCCCTGCCCCGCCATCTGGGCCATGAAGGACGCAGCGTGCGCCTGGCCCACGCGATGAGCGAACGCCTGCGCGCCCCGGTGGAATGCCGCGAACTGGCCGAGGTCCTGTCGGTTCCGCAGGGCGCCGCGGGGTTGGTG
>JAZJZP010000056.1:8619-11608 GCA_040389805.1 Pseudomonadota bacterium | reverse complement strand
CACCTTGCGCCTGCTGGAGCGCTGCGATGCCATCCGCAAACCGCTGCGCATGGCCCAAATACTCCAGGCCTGCGAATGCGATGCCCGGGGACGCCTGGGGCTTGACGAGTCACCCTACCCCCAAGCCGACCGGCTGCATGCCGCCCTGGCCGTGGTCCTGGCCGTTGACACGTCCGAGATTGCCACGCGCTGCATGGCGGCCGGCCAAGTGGGCCCCGCTATCGGCAAAGCCATTGCCCTGGCCCGAGAAGCCGCACTCTCCAACCCTGCACCGAGACTCCCCCAATGACCCCACCTGTCGCGGCAACCCCTTCTGCACCTGGCACGATCAGCGCAGGACAAGGGCTCAAGGCCCTGCTGAAAAGCGTTCCCGCACTGCCCTCGGCCCTGCTGGGTTTCTGGAATTTACTGTCCCTCAAACCCGGCAACCTCGGCTCGATCGGTGCCACCTTTGCGCAGGTGGCCCAACGGAATCCTGATCGGCCGGCCTTGGTGTTTGAAGGCCAGCGCTGGACCTATGCCGAGCTCAACGCCTGGGCCAACCGCTGTGCCTGGGCCTTGCATGCGGCGGGCATTCGCAGCGGCGATGCCGTGGCCATGATGCTGGAAAACCGCCCCGACGCCCTGGCCCTCATGCTGGGCATCGTCAAGCTGGGGGCCGTCGCCAGCCTTCTCAACAACCAACAGCGGGGCGAACCCCTGGCCCACAGCCTGCGCATCATCAAACCGCGCCTCGTGGTGATCGGACAAGAGTGCGCGCATGCCCTGGAGAGCCTGCCCGCCGCCCAACGCGAAACACTCTGCCCCCAATGGTGGTGGGACGGTGAGCAGACGCCGCCTGGGGACCTCACCGCGCTGCGACCGCAGCTTGAGAAAGCGGCCCACAGCAACCCGCCTCAGACGGATCAGATCAAGCTGCACCAAGCGTGTTTCCACATCTTCACGTCAGGCACCACAGGCTTGCCCAAGGCCTCCGTGATGAGCCACTACCGCTGGCACCGCTGCCTGTACGGCCTGGGCCGGCTGGGCCTGCGCCTGCGCTCCGACGACGTGCTCTACTGCCCTTTACCGCTGTACCACAACAACGCACTGACCGTGGCTTGGGGCGCCGTCATCGGAGCGGGGGCCTGCCTGGCGCTGGGACGCAAGTTCAGCGCCTCCCACTTCTGGGACGAGATCCGCAGCAACCAGGCCACGTCCTTTTGCTACATCGGTGAGTTGTGCCGCTACCTGCTGAACCAACCCGAGAAAGCCAGCGACCAGCAGCACAGCGTGCGCGCCATCATGGGCAACGGTTTGCGTCCCGACATCTGGGCGGCCTTTGAACAACGCTTTGGCATCGACCGCATCGTCGAGTTCTACACCGCCAGCGAATGCAATCTGGCCTTTGTGAATGCGTTTGGGATCACCGGGACCGCCGGTTTCTGCCCCCTGCCCTTTGCCATCGTCGCCTTTGACGTTGATGCCGAACAAGCCATACGCCACGCAGATGGCCACATGGGCCGGGTGGCCAAAGGAGAGGCCGGACTGCTGCTGACGCAGATCACCGACAAAGCGCCGCTGGACGGCTACACCGACGAGGGTGCCACGCAGGCCAAGATCCTGCGCGATGTCTTTGCCAAGGGAGACGCCTGGTTCAACACCGGTGACCTGGTTCGGGACCAGGGCTTCAAGCACATCCAGTTCGTCGACCGTGTCGGGGACACCTTCCGCTGGAAGGGCGAGAACGTCGCCACCACCGAGGTCGAGGCCGCCTTCAGCGAACTGGCCACGATTGAAGAGGCCGTGGTCTACGGGGTGGAGATCCCCGGGTCCGATGGTCGGGCCGGCATGGCCGCCCTGCGTCTGCGCAACGGCGCCCTCGATGGCATCGCCCTGGCCCGGCAGTTGCGCCAGGCCTTGCCCAAATATGCCGTGCCCTTGTTGCTGCGCATTCGTGACGCACACGACCTCACCGCCACGTTCAAGTACAGCAAGGTGCAACTCAAGCGCGAGGGTTTCAATGCCGAGGTCGTCAAAGAGACCTTGTACATCCTGACCGCGCAGGGTTATGAACTGCTCACGCCGGACCATGGGGCCCTGTTGGCAACCGGTCAGGCGCGCTTCAATTGACCTGACCGCCCCACGATAAAACGCCAAAAACCCTCTGCGCCTGGCACGGCACAGAGGGTTAAAGCTTGGCAACGGTACGGAGGACTCAGGCCTGGTCAGCCTGCTGGATCAGTCCGCCTGTTTACGCAAGAAGGCCGGGATCTCGATCTCATCCATGCCATTGCTGACCAGCGCGTCGACCTTGGCCGCCGCTTGTGTGCGACCACTGCGCCACACGCTGGGCGTGTTCAGACCGCTGAAGTCGTGACCGCCATGGGTCGCGCCCATGCCCATGCCACCACCGTGCACCTGGTTGTTCAAGACCGGCAGATTGTCGGTCCCCGTGCGGGCAAACATCTGACCATGGGTCAGCGCGGCGTTGGCGCTGTGCACCACCGTCATCGGAGCTTGCGCACGCTTGCTGCCCGTCAGGCCCGTGGCAATCACGGTCACGCGCAGCTGGTCGCCCAGGCTTTCGTCGTAGGCCGTGCCGTAGATGACATGCGCATCTTCCGCAGCGTAGCGGCGGATGGTGTTCATGGCATTGCGCGACTCCGACAGCTTGAAGTTGCTCTTGCCAGCGGCAATCAGCACCAGCACGCCACGGGCGCCCGACAGGTCGATGCCTTCCAGCAGCGGGCAGGCCACGGCCGACTCGGCGGCCTTGGTGGCGCGGTCAGGACCAGAGGCGGTCGCCGTGCCCATCATGGCCTTGCCTGGCTCGCTCATCACGGTCTTGACGTCTTCGAAGTCGACGTTGACCAGACCAGGGATGTGGATGATGTCGCTGATGCCGCCCACGGCGTTCTTGAGAACGTCGTTGGCGTGCTTGAAGGCTTCTTCCTGGGTGATGTCATCGCCCAGCACGATGGCGAGCGAGGGCACGCGCGCTTCGATG
>JAZJZP010000056.1:6826-8609 GCA_040389805.1 Pseudomonadota bacterium | reverse complement strand
CCCAGCACTTCGAGCAGCTTCTCGTTGAGCACTACGATCAGTGAGTCAACGTTGGCTTCGAGTTCAGCCAGGCCCGCGTCGGCCTGCTTCATGCGGCGGTTGCCTTCGAATTCGAAAGGCTTGGTCACCACACCAACGGTGAGGATGCCCATCTCTTTGGCCACGCGCGCGATCACAGGCGCTGCGCCCGTGCCCGTGCCACCACCCATGCCGGCGGTGATGAAGACCATGTGCGAGCCGTCCAGTGCGGCGCGGATTTGCTCCACGGCACCTTCTGCCGCCAGTCGGCCAGCCTCAGGCTTGGAGCCTGCGCCCAGGCCGCTGTCACCCAGTTGCATTTGCATGTCTGCACTGGAGCGGTTGAGCGCCTGTGCATCGGTGTTCGCGCAGATGAACTGCACGCCTTGCACCCCTTGGGCGATCATGTGGTCGACCGCGTTGCCGCCGCCACCGCCTACCCCGATCACTTTGATCTGGGTGCCCATGTCGAAGTTTTCAATCATTTCGATTGCCATGTCGTACCTCCGTTATCAAGCAGTTGCCAGTAAAAATTAAATAGCCGGTCAAGCTTAAAAGTTGCCAATAAACCAATCGCGGACACGTCCAAACCAGGTCTGAACGGACCCCGCTTTTTGTGCCGCTTTCATGCCGCGCGTACGCGCCAGCCTTGCCTCTTCGAGCAAGCCCATGACAGTGGCAGAGCGTGGGCTCGCCACCATGTCGTGCAGTGGACCCGAGTACAAGGGGATGCCCTTGCGCACGGGTTTCAAGAAGATGTCCTCGGCCAGCTCGACCATGCCCGGCATGACCGCCGAGCCGCCGGTGAGGACGATGCCCGAGGACAACAGTTCTTCGTAACCAGACTCGCGGATCACCTGATGGACCAGCGAGAAAATCTCTTCCACCCGCGGCTCGATCACGCCGGCCAAGGCCTGACGCGAGAGCATGCGGGGGACGCGGTCGCCCAGACCCGGCACTTCGACCTGTTCATGCGGATCGGCCAGCATCTGCTTGGCCACCCCATGCTCGACCTTGATGTCTTCCGCGTCCTTCGTCGGGGTGCGCAGCGCCATCGCGATGTCGCTGGTGATCAGGTCGCCGGCGATGGGGATGACCGCCGTGTGCCGCACCGAACCATCGGTGAAGATGGACACGTCGGTGGTGCCTGCGCCGATGTCGACCAGGGCCACGCCCAGGATCTTCTCGTCTTCGGTCAGGACGGCGGCGCTGGACGCGCTGGGATTGAGTACCAGCTGCTCGGCTTCCAGGCCGCAGCGGCGCACGCACTTGACGATGTTCTCGGCCGCGCTTTGCGCACCGGTCACGATGTGGACCTTGACTTCCAGGCGCCCGCCGCTCATGCCGATGGGCTCTTTGACCTCGTGCCCATCGATGATGAACTCTTGCGGCTCGACCAGCAGCAGGCGCTGGTCGTTCGGGATGTTGATGGCCTTGGCGGTTTCGACCACGCGCTGCACGTCGATGGGCGCCACTTCCTTGTCGCGCACGATGACCATGCCGGTCGAGTTCTGGCCGCGGATGTGGCTGCCCGTGATGCCGGTCCAGACGCGACTGATCTTGCAGTCGGCCATCAACTCGGCTTCTTTGAGGGCCTGCTGGATGGACTGCACCGTGGCGTCGATGTTGACCACCACGCCGCGCTTGAGGCCATGGCTGGGCGCCACGCCCAAGCCAGCCAGGCGCAGCTCGCCATTGGGCAGAACTTCGGCCACCACCGCCATCACTTTGGCGGTGCCGATGTCCAGTCCGACAACCAGATCCT
>JAZJZP010000056.1:0-6816 GCA_040389805.1 Pseudomonadota bacterium | reverse complement strand
ATTCCTTGGGCATGGTGTGTGTGGTCTTGTCAGTTAAGGTTTACGGGCCACGGCAGGCTTGCCAGCGGCGTCTTGCAAGGTGGTCACGCCCCGCAACCGCACGGCATACCCTTCGGGGTAACGCAGATCGGCGTGCGCCAGTGGCGAGGGGTATTGGCGATTCAACTCGGGCAGGGTGCGCACAAAGCGCTGGGTGCGCTCGATGATCTCGTCTGGCGTGCCACGGCCCAGCTCCAGGTCCGCCCCGGTGTCGAGCAAGACACTCCATGAGCCGCGGTCGGTCAAGCGAAGCGTGTCAATCTCGGCCTGCAAGGGCACCCGCACCGGCTGGATGCAGCATGTCCAGCATCTCCTTGGCCTGATCTGCGCTGGGATTGGCCGGCGCGGCCAAGGTCGGCAGGGTCTCGTCCTCGACATCACCCAGGTTGGCGTCAAACACCTCACCAAAGGTGTTGACCAGCTCATCGTCGCGGTCTTCATGGCGCCAGTAGGCGGCAGGACGGTGCTCTTCCAGCGAGATGCGCAACTCGCCGGGCCAGACACGGCGCACGGTGGCGCGGCGCACCCAGGGCACCGCCTCGAAAGCCTCGCGCGCCTTGCTCAAGTCCTGGCTGAAAAATCCGCCTCGCAGCCGCGGCACCGCATTGGCACGCACCGTGGCCAGGTTGTTGCGCATCAACTCGCCATCGAGCTTCAATAGATGCACATTGAAGTACGGATGACGCGACAGTTTGACCAGGCCAACACACAACAACAACGCCACCGCCAAGGTTGCCAAGGCGGCAGAGGCGGTGTTCATCCAACGGATGTCTTGCGGCATCTCGGTGGGGTTGGTGAGGGCGGCAGCGGCCAGCATGACTCGGTGGGTTCCTTGCTTAGGCTTGGGTGTCCAGACTGGCCGAGGCCAGCAGGTGCAGACAGAGTTGTTCGTAGCTCAACCCTGCGCTTTTGGCCGACATGGGCACCAGTGAATGGCTGGTCATGCCGGGCGAGGTGTTGATCTCCAATAAAAACGGTTGACGGTCGGTCTTGCGGATCATCACGTCGGCGCGGGCCCAGCCACGGCAGCCCAGGGTCTTGAAGGCACGCAGCACCTGACGCTGAATCTCGGCTTCTTCATCAGCGGCCAGACCACTCGGACACAGGTACTGCACCTCATCGGTGAAGTACTTGTTTTGATAGTCGTATTTGCCGTCGGGCGCCACGATGCGAATCACCGGCAGCGCCTGCGCTTCGCCTTGCACCATCAGCACGGGGCAGGTGGTTTCTTCGCCATCAATGAACTGCTCGCACAGCACCTCGGGGTCGTGCTGGGCGGCCGCGGCATAGGCAGCAGCACATTGGGCCGAGTCGGTGACCTTGGTCAAGCCAATCGACGAGCCTTCACGGGCGGGCTTGACGATCATCGGCGCACCCAGCACCGCCAGGGCATGGGCGCAGTCGTCGGCACTCGACACCATGCGCCAGTCGGGCGTGGGCAAGCCTTCAAAGCGCCAGATGCGCTTGGTCATGATCTTGTCCATGGCGATGCTGGAGGCCATCACGCCGGAGCCGGTGTAGGGCAGCTTGAGCAGCTCCAAGGCCCCTTGCACGGTGCCATCTTCACCACCCCGGCCATGCAGTGCAATGAAGCAGCGATCAAAACCGTGCGTCTTGAGGTCTTGCAAGGGCGCCGTCGCGGGATCGAACGCATGGGCATCCACGCCTTGCGATTGCAGGGCTTTGAGCACGCCCGCGCCGGACATCAGCGAGACCTCGCGCTCAGCCGAGGTGCCGCCAAACAGCACGGCCACTTTGCCGAGCGCTGTCGGATCCACGGTGGGGGCAGGAAGGGTGGTCAGGCTCATGGTCTTCTTCAACCTTTCAACAAGTCGACGACTTTGGCGGGCACCGCACCGATCGAGCCGGCGCCCATGCAGATCACGACGTCACCGCCACGTGCGTTCTGGGCGATGCTGGCGGGCAGCTCCGCGATGTCGTCCACAAACAGGGGCTCGAGCTTGCCCGCCACGCGCAAGGCACGTGTCAGGGCCCGGCCATCGGCGGCCACGACCGGCTGCTCGCCCGCGGCATAGACCTCGGTGAGCAAGACGGCGTCGGCGGTGCCGAGCACCTTCACAAAGTCTTCAAAGCAATCACGGGTGCGGGTGTAGCGGTGCGGCTGGAAGGCCAACACCAGCCGCTGGCCAGGAAAGGCGCCACGGGCCGCGCTGATCACGGCGGCCATCTCCACGGGGTGATGGCCGTAGTCGTCGATCAAAGTAAAGCGCCCGCCATCGGCCGCCGTCAATTCGCCATAACGTTGGAAGCGTCGACCGACCCCGGTGAACTCGGCCAGCGCCTTGGCAATCGGCGCATCGGGCAACTCGATCTCGGTCGCCACCGCAATGGCGGCCAGGGCGTTGAGCACGTTGTGCACGCCCGGCAGGTTCAAGGTCACGGCCAGATCCGGCATGACCACGCCATTGCGGCGCTGCACCACAAAGCGCATCTGGCCACCCGGCAAGGCTTCGACATTGACGGCCCGCACTTGCGCGTCTTCACCAAACCCATAGGTGATGATCGGGCGAGAGATCAGCGGGATGACCGAACGCACCCCGGGATCGTCAACGCACAAGATGGCGGCACCATAGAACGGCATGCGGTGCAGAAAATCAACAAAGGCCTGCTTGAGCCGCGCGAAGTCATGGCCATAGGTGTCCATGTGGTCGGCGTCGATGTTGGTGACGACCGCCAGGATGGGCAGCAGGTTCAGGAAAGAAGCATCCGACTCGTCGGCTTCGACCACGATGTAGTCGCCCTTGCCCAGCGCCGAGTTGGCCCCCGCGCTGTTGAGCTTGCCGCCAATCACGAACGTGGGGTCGATCCCGGCTTCGGCCAGGATGGCGGTGACCAGGGAGGTGGTGGTGGTCTTGCCATGCGTGCCCGCGATGGCAATGCCTTTGCGCAAGCGCATCAACTCGGCCAGCATCACGGCACGGGGCACCACGGGGATGCGTTTGGCGCGGGCCGTGATCACCTCGGGGTTGTCGCCCTTGACTGCGGTGGACGTGACGACGGCTTCCGCCCCCTCGACATGGGCGGCATCATGGCCGATGTAGACCTGGATGCCCAGCGAGGCCAGGCGACGCGCCGTGGCGCTGTCGCTCTGGTCTGAGCCGGAGACGGTGTAGCCCAGGTTGTGCAGGATCTCGGCAATACCGCTCATGCCGGCCCCACCAACGCCCACGAAATGGATGTGCTTCACGGCGTGCTTCATGCGGACGCCCTTTGTTGACTGGTCTTCACTAATTTCTCGATTTCGTCGGCGACAGCGCCGGCGGCATTGGGGCGGGCCAGGCTGCGGGCCTGGGTGGCCATGGCTTGCAGGTCGTCGCGGTTGAAGGCCATCAGGCGATCGGCCAAGGTCTGCGCCGACATCTCGGTCTGCGGCAGGTGCACGGCAGCCCCGTGACCGGCCATGTAGGCAGCGTTGTCCCGCTGATGCGCGGTCGTGGAAACGACCAAAGGCACCAGGATGCTGGCCACGCCGGCCGCACACAATTCGCTGACGGTGATGGCGCCTGCGCGGCAGACCAGCACATCGCAATCGGCCAGTCGCTTCGCCATGTTGTTGATGAAAGGCACCACTTCGACTTCGTGCACCGGGTCCACGCCCAGTTGTTTGTAGGCCGCTTTGACGGCGTCAAAGTGAGCCATGCCGGTCTGATGCGTGATTTTCGGGCGTTGCTCGGCGGGGATCAGCGCCAGGGTCTGTGGCAAGACGTCGTTGAGCGCCTTGGCACCCAAGCTGCCGCCCACCACCAGGACGCGCAAGGGGCCTTGACGACCCAGGTAGCGTTCTTGCGGTGGCGCGATGGCTTCGATTTCAGCGCGTACAGGATTGCCGGTCACCCGGGCGCGCTTGGACTGGCTGGCGGGCGAACCGCCAAAGCCAAACGCCACCACATCAGCGATGGGCATCAAGGCGCGGTTGCTCATCAGCAAGGCCGCATCGGCATTGACCAGCACCAGCGGCAGCCCACGAGCCGCCGCCATCAAGCCACCAGGGAAGCAGACATAGCCCCCCATGCCCAGCACCGCCGACGCTTGGCGTGCCCCCAGGATCTTGAAGCACTCGACAAACGACTTGAGCAGGCGCAGACCACCGGTCAGCGTGTGCAAGAGCCCTTTGCCACGCAGGCCATTGAAGGCAATGCTGTCCAGGGGAATGCCGGTGGGCGGCACCAGGCGGTTTTCCATGCCCTCTTGCGTGCCCAGCCAGCTGATGGTCCAGCCCCGCTGTTGCAGCTCTTTGGCCACGGCCAAGCCGGGCATGATGTGCCCGCCTGTTCCCGCGGCCATGATGACGAGGTGGCGTTGCGTGCTCATGCGCGGCCTCCACGCATGAGTTGTCGGTTCTCGATGTCGACGCGCAGCACGATGGCCAGGGCGATGCAGTTGAGCATCACACCGGAGCCACCGTAGCTCATCAGGGGCAGGGTCAGCCCCTTGGTGGGCAGCACCCCCAGGTTCACGCCCATGTTGATGAAGGCCTGTCCACCCATCCACACGCCCACGCCTTGCGCGACCAGGCCGGAGAAGACCCGGTCGAGTGCGATGGCCTGGCGACCAATGTGGAACAGGCGGCGCACCAACCAGAAGAAGGCGCAGATCACGATGGCCACCCCGACAAACCCCAACTCTTCACCGATGACGGCCAACAAAAAGTCGGTGTGCGCTTCGGGCAGGTAGTGCAGTTTTTCCAGGCTGGAGCCCAAACCTTCGCCAAAGATCTCGCCACGTCCAAAGGCAATCAAGGAATGGGTCAATTGGTAGGCCTTGCCCAGGGCATTTTTTTCAGTCCAGGGGTCCAGGTAGGCAAAGATGCGTTCGCGCCGCCAGGGGCTGAGCGTCACCATCAAGACAAATGCCCCGACCAGCACGGCGGTGATCAAGAAGAACATGCGCCCGTTGACACCGCCCAGGAACAAGATGCTCATGGCAATGGCCGCGATCACCATGAAGGCGCCCATGTCCGGCTCGGCCAGCAACAGCAAGCCCACCACAGCCACCGCCACCGCCATCGGCGCCACCGCGCGGAAAAAGTGCTCTTTCACGTCCATCTTGCGCACCATGTAATCGGCCGCGTAGAGGGTGATGGCCAGCTTGGCCAACTCGGAGGGCTGAAAGTTCATCACGCCAAAGGGCAACCAACGACGCGCCCCATTCACACCCTTGCCGACGTGGGGAATGAGCACCAGCATCAACAACACCAGCGCGATCACGAACAACCAAGGGGCCGAACGCTCCCAGGTCGACAGCGGGATCTGCGTCACAACCGCGCCCACGATCAGCGCCAGGATGAGCGAGAACAAGTGTCGATTGAAAAAGTAGGTGGGGGTGTACTTGGCAAACTTGGGGCTGTCAGGCAAGGCGATGGACGCCGAATACACCATGACCAGACCCAGCGCCAGCAAGGCCATCACCACCCACACCAGCGACTGATCAAAGCCCATGACCTTGGAGGGTTGCGCCAGGATGGCAAACCGATCCCGGACCGGCAAGGCCCCATTGATGTCGGCACCCTCCCCTCGGCCCGATCCCACTCGGGCGCGCAGCGCTGCCAACCACACGGACGGGTTCAAGGCCTGGGCATTCATGCGACCTCCCCCCGCTCAATGGCCAACTCGCGCACCGTGTCGACAAACACCTGCGCCCGATGGCCGTAGTTGCGGAACATGTCCAGACTGGCGCAGGCGGGGCTCAAAAGCACCGCATCGCCTGACTGGGCTTGCTCGAAAGCCCAACGCGTGGCGGCTTCCAGTGATTCATGGACCTGCATCGGCAGAGGTGCGCCACCCAAGGTCGTGACGTCGACCAAGGTGTCACGCAAGGCCGGCGCATCGCGCCCGATCAGTGCCACCGCACGGGCAAAACGCCCCACGGGGTCGACCAAGGGCGAAAAGTCCTGACCCTTGCCATCACCGCCCAGGATGAGCACCAGCTTGCCCGGAGACAGGTCGGAGCCCAGGCCATGCAGAGCCGCGACGGTGGCACCCACATTGGTGCCCTTGCTATCGTCGATCACATCAATGCCGGCCAGCGTGGCCACGTGCTCGACACGGTGCGGCTCGCCGCGGTACTCGCGCAAGCCATGCAGCATCGGCGCCAGGGGGCAACCCACTGCGGTGGCCAGCGCCAGGGCAGCCAGGGCGTTGGAGGCGTTGTGGCGACCTCGAATGCGCAAGGCGTCGGCAGGCATCAGGCGCTGCAAGATGAGGTCTTCTTCGGTATCGCCTTTTTTGCGCTTGATGGTGGGGTCGGCTTCGAGGGCACGCACCAGCCAGGCCATGCCGCCTTCGACCACCAACCCGAAATCGCCCGGGCGCTGGGGCGCCTCCAGACCGAAGTTCACGACCTGACGGTGCACGGTCTTGGCCGGACGCCCCTTGACGCCCGACTTGATCACCTCAGGCGCCGGCACCATGGCGACCACGGCAGGATCATCTCGGTTGATGACCATGATGGCGTGCTTGCCATAGATGCGGGCCTTGGCTGCTGCATACGCAGCCATCGAGCCATGCCAGTCCAGGTGATCCTGCGTGACGTTCAGCACCACGGCCGCGCTGGGGTCGAAGTTGCTCACGCCGTCCAGTTGAAAACTCGACAACTCCAGCACCCACACCTCGGGCAGCACGTCAAAGACGGGCGCGGTGGGGGGCGGAGGGGCCAGCATCACCAAGGGGGCATCGGTATCGTCCGAGAGGGGCGCAGACGCTGCATCGCTGACCGTCTCGTCTGGGCAGGGTTCTCGGTTTCCAACTGCTGATTTCA
>JAZJZP010000055.1:0-7826 GCA_040389805.1 Pseudomonadota bacterium | reverse complement strand
TTGGACAAGCTGCCGTTGTCCACGCTCAAGTCGTTGTTGGTGAAGCCGGTGACCGCCTCGGTAAAGGTGAAGGTCACCGTGGCGGTGTCGCCGACCTTGAGGGCGGTGTCGGACACGGTGATGGACGACGCCAGGGTCGGGCGTATGTTGTCCACCGCGTAGTTGTTCGAATTGCTGGTGCCGCTGCCCGCGGTGCCTGCGGCATCGGCCACACCGCTCATGTTGACCGAAATCAGGTTGGTGGCATCGGTGCTGTCACTCATTGGCGTCAGCGTGGCGGTCCAGGTTATGCCGCCATCGCCGGAGTTGAGCGTCGTCAATGTGCCGTTGCCAAGCGTCAACTCGGTATTATCAAAGCCGGTGACCGCTTCAGAAAACGTGAAGGTCACCAACGAAGTCTCACCCAGTTGCAATGCCGTGTCATCCATCACAATGGACACGGTTGGCGCTGTGGTGTCGAGCGTGTAAGCCTGACTTTTCACCCGACCGTCACCAACCGAATTGGTAACCTTGAGCTTGAGAGTGCTGCTACTGTCCAGCGTCACGCTGTCCCAACTCAGGCTGGTGCCGCTGACCTTGTTGGTGATGTCGGTCCAGGTGCTGCCGTTATCGAGCGAGCCATAGGCACTTTCACCACCCAGCAAAGCCGCAGAAATCGTCGCAGTGATCGTCTGCGCCGCCGTCTTGGTGATGAAATCGCTGCTGCTGGTGCCCGTGTCGGCCGAAAAACTCAAGCCACTGAAGCTTGTCGATGGCCCCATGTTGCTGACCGTCACCGCGCTGGTGGCGTCGGCAATATCGGTGTCGTTGATGACACTGTTCCAGTCATCGGCGGCGGCCAGGTTGTACGTCGTCGAGTCCACAGCGGTGGTGCCAGACAGGGTAAACAACGCGGCCACGCCGGCCTGGTCGGTACTGTTCAAGGTCACGCTGAACTGGGTCTTGCTCAGCACATCCACATCGCCCGATGTGAGTGTGTAGGTCGTCCCGCCTTCGCCAGTCAAGGTCAACTTGCTCGTTGTGATGTCATTGCTGGCACCAATCATGCCCACCATATTGGTCGCCGTCACCGTCAGGACGTGGCTGCTGCCGTCATAGGTGGCACTGGTGATCGTGGGTGAGGTGATGTTGCTGACAGTGACTGCGCATGTCGAGTCCGCTGCGAATGTGGGGTAACCAGGAAAAGTGTAAGTGCTCGTAGTCGTGAGCCAGCTCGTTGCTCCAGCGATGTTGTAGAGCGTGCTACCAACCGCGCTGGTGCCGTTCTTGTTTAGTAAACCGTTCACGGCGAGCCTGTCGGCGGTGTTGAGTGTGAACGAAACCTGGTAGCCGCCGGGTACGGAAACATTGGACGAGGTGAGCACGTAGGTCGAACCTCCTTCACCCCTGATGGTTAACAGATTTGGGTGGAGTGTATCGCCGGAATAAAAATACGCAGAAGTGCCAGCAGTACCCGCGATGGTCAGTAGGCCACTCGCATGATCGTAGGTGGCACTGTAGAGAGTCGGGACCCGCCTGAACGGCAAAAGGGCCGAATAGTCGGTTCCTGCCAACGCAGTCGTGTCCACCACCCCGCTTGCGCGCTCCAGCGTCCAGTTGCCACCCTTCGCCACAGCACCTGTCAAATCAGTTGAGGCAGCAACATCAGCGCGGCTCAGCTCGGCCAATCTGGCCATGAATTCAGCACCATCAGCGCCAGCGCTCACATTGCAGCCGTACAGCAAGATGTCGCCATCTGCACTCAATGCATGGCCGATGTTTGCAATCTCGCTGGCATGGGCATCCAAGGTATCCGAGGTCAAGCTTAACGCTCCCAAGTCAATGGCCGCTTGTGATCCGTGTGATATGACATGAATGGCATCGATGTCGCTACGTCCCGCCAGTATCTTCGCCATCTGTGCCAAGCCGTCCTGCGTGGCGTCCAGCACATGCACTTCCGCCCCCGGCTTGATGCTGTTCAGCAAGGTCTGGTAATCAACAATGTTGTTTTCAATGAAGATGATTTCAGTGCGTTGCGTCGTGGGCGTCACCTCCACAGCAGATGGCACCAAGGTGGGTTCGGCGGTGCCTTGCTCAACGGCAGGTGCGTCGGGTACCCCAGATTGGGTGTCAGTGGCCGCGTGCAGCGCCGTGTCGACCGCCGCGCCATCAAACATCAGCCGAGCTTCTAGCACCAATGGCATGGGGCGCGGGCGCTGCAGTCCCTTTGCTGCCACCGCACTGTCCACACACCGCTCGCTCGACGCTTTGCCGTGGCTGCGGGTGATTTTGTCCCAGACAGTACCAAAAAAGTGGTTCATGAATCAGGCTTCCTTGGACACGTCTTGACGCGCTATTGATGGCATATACGCCGGAGAATCAAACAAAAATATCTGCGTCAGATCAAATCTATATGGGAATAGGTTGTGGTGCTTGTGGGCTTTGTATGAGTAACTACCAAAAACGTCACAACTGCCGCTTAAGGCCCATTCGGGCGCTTGTCTGTCACATTTCCCCCGGGGGGACCAGACTGACACGCCCGCTCATGCCGGTGATCAGTTCGGGAAATCGGCCACTGATGGTGGCTACCAGCTTCACGGACTGGCTCACCGGATCGACCCGCGCACCAATGCGTTGCACCTTGGCGGGGTAACTCTTGCGGGTTTCATCAATGCTGACCTGAAAAGCGTAGCCGGGCTTGACCCAGGCCAGCCATTTACTGGGGACCAAAAATTCGATCTCCAACACGCTGTCGTCAATGATGTCCAAAATGGCCTGACCCGGCTGCACATACTGCTGCTCGCGCACTTTCTGCTCGGCCACCCGGCCGGAGAAGGGGGCCGCAATGCTGCATTTGCTCAGCATGGTGCCCATGGCGGCCACTTCGGCCTGATTCTTCAGCACCTCGGCCTCGGACACATCCAGCTCCACCTTGCCGACGGAGTTGAGTTCGGCCAAACGCTTGTTGCCGCCCCAGGTTTTTTCAGCGCCACGGAGCGCCGCACGGGCTTTGTTGAGCTGCGCTTGTTGCAAAGAGCAATCGAAGCTGACCAAGGTTTGCCCGGCCTTGAAGGCGCTGCCTTCCTGAACAGGCAGGTGGCTGATCTTGGCACCAATTTCTGCGGCGAGCGTGGTGTAGCGGTGCGGCGCCAATTGGGCGCGAATTTCTCGCTGCTCCAGGCTCGGTGTGGCAGGTCCCGTTTGGGCGGGGCGCGTAGCGGATGAGTTGGAGGCTGCGTTGTTAGCCGGCACTTGCGCCACCACAGCCGCTGGGCCGCGTGACGGGTCTGCGGCCATGACGTGGCATGCAGCCAGCGCAAAAAGTCCGCACACCAGCGCGGTTGGATATCGAGGTGCACGCATCATCAAACCCGTCACTGGACGGCCACGGCTGAGGCCGTTGGCAAGTCCACGCTTGCGATGGGTTGGTTGGGTAGTTCGCCACGCTCCCATTGATTGATGGAGCTGCCAATGGATTTTTGCAAGTCAGTCAAGCTGATGTCTTGCACGCTGCCAATTTCAGGCTCCATGCCCAAAGTGGCTTGCAGTTTGCTCGCTGCCGCATGGGCCTGGGCCAGGGCTTGGTAGCGGCGCAGCAGGCTAAGAATGGCCGAGGTATGGGTGGTGACACGGTCGAGCTTGCTCACGGTTTGGGCCTGTTCTCGGTTGGAGACGTGACGGTTGATGCGGTCGTCAACGACCCAGATGGCATCGGAGCGCTGGTATTGCTGCACCGCATTGCTGTATTGCAGGCGGGCGATATGCACTTGAGCCAGGATGGCCATTTGGGTGGCCACACGGCGCTGGTCAGCCAGTGCAACACCCGCTTCGGCCAAGCGCTTTTGTGCGGGTGCGGAGAGCAGGTTCAGCAGGTTGTAAGAGAGCTGGGCGCCGGCTTCATTCCAACGGTTGTTCACCATGTATTTGTCGGAGTCGTACTTGAGGGTGTAGTTGAAACTCAAGTTCGGGAACAGCCGCAGAATGGTCTTTCGGGTTTCGGCGCTGGCAATGCGGGTGTTGTAGAACTGTTCCCGCAGGTCTGCATTGCGGGCGATGGCCACGTCTTCCAGGCTCGCCACCGGAAGGTCCAGCACACGCTTGTTGAGCGCTTCCGAGGGGTCGACGACCTGAAGTTCCCAGTCGAGCGGGGCATTGATCAAATAGGCCAACTCCACCTTGGCGGTGGACAGCTCCTGGTCAATGGTTTCCAACAGGCGCAAGTTTTCCAGCAGTTGGCGCTGGTAGCGAAGTGAGTCGAGCGGTGAGCGCAGGCGCTCTTCTTCGGCCTTGCTTGCATCGACCATGGCATCAAGCGCCAGGGCGATGGCGTCTTTGACATCAGCACGCAGCTTTTGGGTGCTGGCTGCGCGCCCAAAGGCGGTGCGTACATCCTGAATCAGCACATGCATGGCTTTGCGCCTACGCTCTACCGCAATCATCGCGCGGTCGGCGTTTTGCTTGGCCCCGTGGTACGACAGGCCATAGTCCAGCAGGTTCCAAGTGAGACCGAGGTCACTGCTGACGTGGTTTTTTTCACTGGAGATGAAAGGGTTGGCAAGTGAGGGCGCACCAGTGACCGAATCTTCGGCCCGGCTGATGGCGTTTTCGCTGCGGCTGTGGTAGCCCGCGGCCGCCACCAGTTTGGGCAGCATGTCGTATTGGCTGACGTCAAGCTGATTGAAGGCCATCGCCTCTTCCATCATCCGGGTGCGTCGCTCCAGGTTGTATTTGAGTCCACGGGCAATGGCCTCTTCAAGACTCAACGGGCCCTTGATGGGCTCTACGTCGCGTTGCGATGCACTGCGGTCGGCTTGCGCTTGATCCTTGATTTCTGCGGCGCTCAAAGGCTGAGTGTCTACAGTGGCGCAGCCAGCCAACGCCAGGGCGCAAACCAGCATGTTCAGCTGCATCAATTTGCGGGCGCAAGGAGTGGAAATCAGGCTTGCAAACATGGTGTTTTTTTGAGGAGCAATGCAAAGATGTTGGCTGAAATTGGTCAGTTCAGCCGATTGCAAAGCTTCGCCTTTTTTTGGGCCGCCAAAGATCAAAATAGACGCTGGATTTGCACGAAGTTCAGGGGCTTTGATATTGAAATTTGCACGAGCGCAAATGTTTCAGCCTGCGACATTGACTTCGTCCGCAAGTCCTGCAGGGGCACCATGGCGGCGCCCATCCTGTGTGGTGGCGGCTAATGTGGTGGTGCACGCCAACCACTTGCCGTTTGAATCGAAGCCTTGGGCGTGAAGGGTCTAGGCGCCCTTTGCTGTGCGGGTGTCGACCGTTGGCTTCTAAACAAGGCCGACATCAATCAAATTGCGTTCCGGTTCGGGAGTGATGGAGGGTTCGTGGAATACAAACCCGCCAACACACCGAACGGAAATGAATACCTACTGAATGGTGACCTCGCGCGCGGCGGAGCCTTGACTCTTGGGCAAGGTCAGCTTGAGCACGCCATCTTCAAGCTTGGCGATCACGCCCTTCTCGTCGATCTCATGGGCCAGTGAAAAACCGCGCGAAGCGCTGCCGAAATAGGTTTCCTTCAACAATACCCGTCCGCCTGATTTCTCTTCCTTCTCCTTCTTCACTTCGGCGCTGATCGAGACGTAGTTGCCATCCACGGTGACACGGATGTCCTCCTTCTTGACGCCGGGCATCTCGGCGCGTACCTGGTAGTCCTTGTCGTGCTCAGCCACATCAATCCGAATGTCTCCGGGCCCTTCCTCGGCGAGCGCCATGGGGCGTACCGCGCGGCGAAAGAGGTCGGGAAGCAAATCGTCGAATCGTTCCAGTCGGGTCAAAGCGCTCATGATGAGACTCCTGTATGCATGGTTAGGGTGCCAACCATGTGAGTCTAAAAACGACGATGGACGGCACATTGACGTTCGTCAATCGGCGTGATCGGTGTCGACTCGGGTATAGGGCGCTGGCGTGCGTGCCACCACCCAGACCGAGATGCTGCGCACGCCGACTGGGCGCAAAGTGAGGGCGATTTCATGGAGGGTTGCCCCACTGGTCAGGACATCGTCCACCACGGCGACATGGCGACCCGCCAACGCCCGCCGATGTTCGGGTGCAATCGCAAAAGCGTTGCGGATGTGGTGGCGCCGCTCATTGGCTTGTAGCGTCATCATCCGAGGCGTTTCCTTGACCCGGCGCAAGGCGTGGGGCAAGGTGGGGATGCCCAGCTGTTTGGACAAGGCCTGCGCCAGCAGCCAACTCTGGTTGAAACCACGCTCTCGCAACCGCTCGGCCGACAACGGCGTGGGGATGATCCATTGCGGGCGGGATCTCTGTGATTGCGCCTTGATCCGTTGTGCCAGCAGTCCCGCCAGCGGCGTGGCCAGAGCCGTGTCCTGCTTGAACTTCAGGCTTGCGATCAGCTCACGCCAGGGTGAGGTGTAGTCCACGGCGGCCACGGCACGGTCGAACTCGGGTGGATAGTCCTCACAGATCAGGCAATGGGATTGTCCGCCGTGGAGTGGCAGTGCGCAGCGCTGGCAGCGAGGTTGTGAGGCGGCAAAAGCTTGTTCGCAGGTCTGGCAAATGGCGCGCCACTGCCATTGATGGCACAGCATGCATTGGCCCGGCATGCGCCACAGCCGCCTCCAGTCTTGGGGCTTGGTTTTCGCGTGGATTCGTGGGGTTGTTGTGGCGGTGAGGTGCGAGAGGAGCATCCGGTCAATATACTGAGCGGCCCCCATGGCGGCCATCGCCCCAAGAGGGGGCTTGCCTTGCACATCCATGTCTGCCGTCACCTTGAACCCTGTTGCTCCCCACCCTCAAGCCTTGCGCCACCAGGCGCAGCGTTTGGCCCGTCTACCGCACGCCAGTTGGTTGCATCAGGAGGTGGCTCGACGCTTGGCCTCCAAGTTGGAAATCATTCGTTTGCAGCCTCAGCATTGGCTGGATTGGTCCGGGTTTCTGGGTGGGGGCGCTGAGGTGGTGCAAGCCATCTATCCACAGGCGCAGCGGTGGGTGATGGAGCCCACGCCAGAGTTGGCGCAACGCAGTCGCGAAGCGCATCAGACACAAGCGCCCCAGGCTTGGTGGGCGCCTTGGCGTCGAGAGGTCGATCCGGTGGCTCTGTCGCAGGCTCCCGGTCCGCATCCCTGGCCGGCGGGCGGGGTGCAAATGCTGTGGGCCAACATGACCTTGCATGCGCACGCTGATTTGCCCACCCTCATGGGTCAGTGGCATCGGGCGTTGGCGGTAGATGGTTTTTTGATGTGTTCAGGTTTGGGGCCGGACACGGCACGCGAGCTACGCTCCGTTTATCAGGCCATGAACTGGCCGCGCCCGAGCATCGATTTCATCGACATGCACGACTTGGGCGATGCCCTGGTCGAGGCCGGGTTTGCCGATCCGGTGATGGACATGGAGCGCATGACCCTGACCTGGGCCAGTGCCCAAGAGATGTTGGACGAGTTGCGCACCTGGGGCGGCAATGTGGCGCAAGGGCGCTTCACCGGCCTCAGAACGCCACGTTGGCGACAAACCTTGCTGGATGAGTTGGATCGGGCCTTGCGTCGCCCCGATGGTCGCCTGGGCTTGACGGTGGAGCTTGTGTTCGGGCATGCCATCAAACCTGCGCCGCGTCTCCCGTTGGCGCCCGAAACGAGGGTAACCCTGGATGACATGCGCACCATGATCCGGCACGGTGCCCCCAAGCGTTGAACCTTTTCGGTTGGTTCCATCGCCGATCGTTGTGAATCCAGCGAAATCGCGGGTTATTCATAGCAAAAGTAAGGCCATTGCGTATTGAGGTGGCGCAAGGTGGTCGCTAGAATGGGTCAGAGTTGTAGGGTGTACCCTGCTTGATCATTTCTTGGAGCCGTGGCGCGATGCCT
>JAZJZP010000054.1:0-3530 GCA_040389805.1 Pseudomonadota bacterium | reverse complement strand
GGTCATCCTCGATTGGCTGAATGAAGAAAATACAGCGCGCTGGATGCTGGCACAAGCCCAGAGCCATGTGCTGATCGATTCGTTCGGGCTTGACGCGGGCCATTGGGCACAACGCCACCTGCGCCTCCTGGAAGACGAGCCACTGGATGTCCAGGTGGTGGCCGAGCAGCACCGCACACAAATGGAAGGCCGGTGGATCTGGCCGACCGTGGTCCTCTGCGAGGCGATCAAGATCCAGGTGGGCGACGAGTGCGTCGTCATCACGGACGATGGCCTATTCCACGAAGACTGCCTCTACATCCCTCGGGGTGAGCACAGTGGTGAAGCGGTGCGCCAGGCCTCGGACTTTATGAACGAGTACGAGCAGTTCATGGAGAGCGACCTCGAAGCTGACCGCGAAAACTTGGCCGATCTGATCCGCCATTTGCGCTCGGTCGATCCGGTGCAGACGCTCTACTCGATGTTGCAGGAGTTGCGGCTGGGCAAGTACCCCTTGCTGCACGGCAAGTGTTTCCAACTGACGGTGGGGACCGGCACGGCGCCTGGTCACTCGCTTGAATTGATTGACTGACCCATGAGCTGGCCCGCCAGCCATCGGTCACCGCGCGGGATGGGGCCTCATCACAAAGAGGGGCCTGTCCCGCCTGTTCGCCCACGGCAGACACATCGAGCCCGCTCCATGGGTTGGGCCTGTCGCCAGGTGGGTTCATCCATCACGGAGATCTTCATGCAAAACCATGAATACGCGGCCCGCATCGAGGACATCAAGCGCCGTGCCCACGGCCGCTGGACAGAGATCCTCGGCAGCCTGGGCGTCGGCGAGCACATCCTGAAAAAGCGCAACCAGCCCTGCCCTTTGTGCGGCGGCACGGACCGCTTCCAGTACACCGACAGGTTCGGCGAGGGCAATTACCACTGCCGAGGCTGTGGCGCGGGCGGCGGCTTCAAGCTGCTGCAGGCCGTCAAGGGTCTGGATTTCAACAGCGCCCTGGTCGAAGTGGAGCGTTGCGTGGGCAGCGTGCCCGCCGAGCGGCACACCGCCGCGCAGGAGCCATCGGCATCCAGCATGAAGGCCTTGGCCAAGCGAATTTGGGATGAAGCCAGGCCCATCACAGCGGGCGACGAGGTGGAAAGCTATCTGGCCCAGCGTGGCCTGGCCCTGCCCAGCTACCCCAAGGTACTGCGCATGCATCCTGCTCTGGGCTACTACGAGAAGGACGGCAGCGGCAAGCCCCGCAAGGTGGCCGAGTACGCCGCCATGCTGGCCTGCATTCAGGGACCGGACGGGCATGCCGTCACCTTGCACCGCACCTACCTTCAGGACGGGCACAAGGCCGGGATGAAGGACGCCAAGAAGGTGCTGTCCTCTGGCATCAACGGTGCCGCGGTGCGCCTGTTCGATGCAAGCGAAGAGTTGGCCATCGCAGAAGGCATCGAGACGGCCATCGCCGTGCACCTAGCCACCGGCAAGCCGGTGTGGGCAGGACTGAGCGCGGGCAACCTGGAAAAGCTCTGGTTGCCCGACTCGGTGCGCAGCATCTGCATCTACGCCGACAACGACGCGGATGCCGACTTCGATGGTCAGGCCTTCGCGTTCGCGCTCGCACGCCGGTTGAAGAAGCAGCAACGCCAGACCGGGCCACGTCTGGTACGGGTGTTCATGCCCAAGACGGCCGGCACCGATTGGGCCGATGTGTGGCTGGCGCGCGCCAAGGAAGCATCCGAAGCGCGATAGCCGTTATCGACGGGGCGCGGCTGAGAAGCCGCCCCCGCCTTTTCAGCGCCACTGCCGGTCTAAAACCGTGACGGTGGCGGCGAAAAGGTTTCCCAACTGGTTGCTGTCACACCAGGCCCTGCGTCATGCAGGGCAAAGACAGCCCTGGAGTTTCAAGCGCAAGTCATCGCGCCCTGTGTGGATCGGCTTAGGCCCGATCCGTCATCAACCCTGGCGGGGATGTGCATCCCCGCCAGTGGGTCATGCCGTCCCCGCTTTTCTTTTCAGAGTAGGAGCTTGATATGAGAAGCGGACGTTCCCTTGCAGACCTGGCCCGTGAACTGGAGCGCCAGTTGCACTCGAAGAAGGACCTCGTGGTCCCCTCGTCGCTGCTGCGTCACGACACCGATGACCGAGGCGAGACCCGGCTCGTCATTGATGAGAGCGGAAAGCCAATGCCTTACGGCGTCATGCCGCTGGCACGCCGCCAGTTGGCCGACAAGCTGAAGATCCCCTATGCGTATTTCGAGCGCATGCGGGCCGAGCAACCGGTCCTGCTGGACCGCAATGTGAACACATGGCTGCAAAGCGAGGACGACCGGCGCATGATCCGCACGCTGGACGGTAACGTCCGTGCCGTGCTGTCGGACCGCTATCGAAGGCTGGACAACTTCGACCTGGCCGAAAGCGTGCTGCCCATCCTGCAGCAGTTGCCAGAGGTGCGCTTCGAATCGGTGGAACTGACCGAGACGCGGATGTACCTCAAGTGCGTCACGCCGCGATTGAAGGTCGAGATGGCGCCCGGCGATGTGGTGCAGGCCGGTGTGGTGATCTCCAACTCGGAGGTCGGGCAAGGCACCTTGTCCGTTCAGCCGCTGCTTTTCCGGCTGGTGTGCCGCAACGGCCTGATTGCCTCGGACCGCGCCTTGCGCAAGACCCATGTCGGACGGGCGCTGGGCTCGGACGAGAATATCACCGTGTTCAAGGACGACACCTTGCAGGCTACCTTCCTTCAGGCCGCGCAGAAGATGCAAAAGACCTTGCAGATCCCACTGGTGGGCAACCCCGTCAAAACGGTCGAGGTACTGGCGCAGCGCTTCACGCTCAACGACACGGAGCGCGCGGGCGTCTTGCGTCACCTGATCTCTGAGGGGGACCTGTCGGGATACGGCCTGGTCAACGCGGTCACGCACTTTTCAAAAGAGGTCGAGGACTATGACCGCGCCACCGAGTTCGAAGCACTGGGCGGCAAACTGATCGAGTTGCCCACCAAGGAGTGGACAGAACTGGCGCAAGCCGCATAAGGCGGCCTTCACAACCACCGGTGCCTCAAGGCCCGGTGGTTTTTTCATGGGCTGGACGAACGCCCTCGCATGGCTTCTGCCATCTGCGCCAGTTCGTTGAACAACTTCTGAACCATGGCTGTTGAATACGGCAGACATGCCGGGGTGTTGCGGATGGCAAGCAGGTAGATCTCAGGCGCAGCGCTTGATTCAGATGGGACTTGATGGGTAAGCTGAAACTGCCCTTACCCACATCAAGAATGAACCATATGCCCAGCCAAAAGACAGCCATTCACCCGCATTGCCACCATGCCCCATTCGGGTCAACCCACAGGACCGACCATGAGCGCCACTAAATTCACCGACGTGCAACTGACCAATCTGTACATTCTTCAAGCCATCAGACTGGGTATCGCGCAAGACCGGGTATCAACCTGCCTCAAGTTCGCGCTTGATGCGGCCCAAGCCGATCACCTCTGCGCCCTGAACCACGATGAGTTGTGGTCTCTCGTGATCCGCATCGGACAGAGCAC
>JAZJZP010000053.1:0-5474 GCA_040389805.1 Pseudomonadota bacterium | reverse complement strand
TGCGCGGTAAAAATCAGGTCAATGCGCTGGTCAAGATTCTGGTGGACTTTTGCGTCTCCACCATCGCCTACTTCTTCGTGGGCTACACCATGGCTTATGGCGTCGATTTTTTCAGCGGCGCCGACGTGCTGGCGCAAAAGAATGGCTATGCGCTGGTCAAGTTTTTCTTCCTGCTGACCTTTGCGGCGGCCATCCCGGCGATCATTTCAGGCGGCATTGCCGAGCGCGCCAAGTTCCACCCGCAACTCATCGCCACGGCGGTGATCGTCGGCATACTCTACCCGCTGTGCGAAGGCGCGGTGTGGGCCAACAAGTTTGGCTTTGAAGACTGGCTGCAGCACGTCACGGGCGGGCAGTTTCATGATTTTGCAGGCTCGGTGGTGGTGCATGCCTTTGGTGGCTGGATCGCGCTGCCTGCGGTGCTGATCCTGGGGGCGCGCCGCAACCGTTACCGCAAAGATGGGGGCATGTCGGCCCACCCGCCCTCCAGCATCCCCTTCCTGGCCTTGGGCTCCTGGATCTTGGCGGTGGGCTGGTTTGGCTTCAATGTCATGAGCGCACAAACCATTGACAAGATTTCAGGCCTCGTCGCCGTGAACTCGTTGATGGCGCTGGTGGGCGGCACCTTGGTCGCCACACTGCTGGGCAAGAACGACCCTGGCTTTGTCTACAACGGCCCTTTGGCCGGCCTGGTCGCCGTGTGCGCGGGTTCGGACGTCATGCATCCAGCCGGGGCCTTGGCCGTGGGTGGTATCGCCGGGGGCATCTTTGTGTTCATGTTCACCCTGACGCAGAACAAATGGAAGATCGACGATGTGCTGGGGGTGTGGCCCCTGCACGGCCTGTGCGGCGCCTGGGGCGGCATTGCGGTCGGCATCTTTGGTCAAAAGGGGCTGGGAGGCGCCGGGGGCGTCCATCTGGGAGCACAAGTGCTGGGCACTGCCTGCGTGGTGGGCTTTGCCCTGGTGTCGAGCTTCGTCCTCTATGGCCTGCTCAACAAGGTGATGGGCCTGCGCTTGTCGCAAGAAGAAGAGTTTGACGGCGCCGACCTGTCCATCCACCGCATCAGGTCCTCGCCAGAGCAAGAAGTCTCCTGGTAAATCGAACTGGACATTTTGGCCAAAATAGCTAGAATGTCCATATCGACCGATTGAGGTGTGACCATGACCGCTCTGACCTTGCGCAACCACCGTGGAGAACAGGTGGAAGTTCCCGGGTTTTCAGCCACTGAGGCTAAAAACAGTTTTGGATTGGTGCTCGACACGGCATCCAGCCAAGGCATGGTGGCCATCACGAAACGTGACCGGCCTACCGCGATTGTGCTGTCCATGGATGCCTACCAGGCCTTGCTCAATGGCCAGCACCAACCGCTGGACAGCCTGACTCATGAGTTCGATACCCTGTTGCAACGCATGCAGACCTCAGCATCTCGCGATGCCATGATGGACGCATTTGACGCATCACCCGAAGAACTGGGCCAAGCTGCCGTCGCCTACGCGACAACGACACGCAACTGAGCCCCACAGCATCACGGTCCAACCGTGTCGCTGCACCATTCAGAGAGATTTTGCCGTGGCAACCATTGCCCACGCGCCCCGCATTTTTGTCTTGGCGGGCACCAACGGTGCCGGCAAGAGCAGCATTGGTGGCGCCAACATCCGCCGTCGTGGCGGCTACTATTTCAACCCGGACGAGGCCGCTGCGGCCATTCGCTTGGCACAGCCGCACCTGAGCGCCACCCAGGCCAACAGCGCCGCGTGGCACGAAGGCAAACGCTTGTTGCAGCAGGCCATTGCACACCGTCAGGACTACAATTTCGAAACCACCCTGGGCGGCCGCAGCCTTCCCCGCTTGCTTGAAGACGCGGCTCACCAAGGCTTTGAGGTGCGCATGTGGTACGTGGGGCTGAGCAGCCCACAGCACCACATTGCCCGTGTCAAAGCGCGCGTGGCCAAAGGGGGACACGACATCCCCGAGGTCGACATCCGTCGACGCTTTGACCAAAGCCGCCTGCAGTTGATTCAACTGCTGCCGCACCTGACCGAGCTGCGGGTGTATGACAACTCCATTGAGGGCGATCCTCAAGCAGGCTTGACGCCTCAGCCTGAATTGGTGCTGCACTGGCAAGCCGCGCACGCACCGTCGGGCCGCTCCGCTCGTGTGGCCAAGCCCGTGGATGCCAGTCAGCTATCGGTCACGCCCGATTGGGCCAAGCCCCTGGTGGCTGCCGCCTTCAAAGAGGCGGACGCAGCCATGCGTGCGGCCTCAGCGGCACACGACGGCCCCACGCACTAAGCACGCACGACCGAGGCCAGCAGCCGCTCGGCCAGGTCAAAGTCCCCCGGCCAGGTCACTTTGAAATTCTCAAAGGCGCCTTGCACCAAACGGGGCGCGTGTCCCAGCGCTTCAATGGCACTGGCTTCATCGGTGATGGCCGCCGCGGCTTCTGGATCGCTCAGCGCCACGATCAAGGCTGGGCGCAACAAGCCCAGGCGAAACATCTGCGGGGTCTGCGCCGCCCATTTGGAGGCCCTGTCCACGGTGGACTCTGCCCGGGGTTCGCCGTCAGCGCCCAATACCGCCGCCTTCAAGGTATCGGCCACCGGCAAGGCCAGCAAGCCCCCCACCTCGTCATCCTGACAAGTATCGATCAAACGATCGACCCAGGCGGGTTGGATCAAACACCGTGCCGCGTCATGCACCAGCACCCAATCGTGTGGCTGCGCACCACGCTCCACCAACTCGGCCAATCCGTTGGCCACGCTCTCGGCGCGCGAAGCCCCCCCCACCCTCGCCACCCAGGCGCGCTCGCCAACAAAGGCGGGCGCGTGTTGCTCAAACACGGTGTCGGTAGGCGACAGCACCACCAAGGTCGCTTCAATGCGCGTCACGGCGGCCAGTGCCGCCAGCGTGTGGGCCACCACCGCCTGCCCTGCCACGGGGTGGTATTGCTTGGGGCCGCCCACCCCCGCGCGCTCACCCACGCCTGCACACGGCACCAGGGCAAAACAGCGGGGCACAAAATCGTGGGAGGAATAGGTCACGGATGTCAGACTGGGCATGGAGGGATTGTCGCCCACCTACAATCATCAAGACTTCACCAGATCAACGCCCGGGTACCTCACGTTTCCGGGCGCTTTGTCATTCTTGCGCCGCCCATGTTGCCTCCAATCTCGCTGCCCACCATTGCCACCGGCAAACGCTTTTCGCTGCCTCGCCCGATCGGTTCGGCCGACGCCTTGCTGCTGGCCCAGTTTGCCCGGGCCCGCAAACTGGAAGGCCGACTGACCGCGCTGATCGTCGCCGACCCGGCCGATACGCAGCGCCTGATGGACGAGATCGCGTTTTTTGCGCCCGACCTGCGCTGCGCCATCTTTCCCGACTGGGAAACGCTGCCCTACGACACCTTTTCGCCGCACCAGGATCTGATCTCTGAACGGCTCGCCACCTTGTGGCGGGTGCAACAAGGCGTCAAGGCCGACACGGGCGTCGATGTGGTGCTGCTGCCCGCCACCACGGCACTGACCCGCCTGGCGCCTCCGTCCTTTCTGGCGGGCTACACCTTCCATTTCAAACAACGCCAAAAGCTGGACGAGGCCGAGCTCAAATCCCAGTTGACGCTGGCGGGCTACGCCCATGTCAGTCAAGTCGTGTCCCCCGGTGAATACGCGGTGCGCGGTGGTTTGATTGACCTGTTCCCGATGGGCTCACTGGTGCCCTACCGCGTCGATTTGTTCGGAGACGAGATCGACTCGATCCGCACCTTTGACCCCGACACCCAGCGCAGCCTCTACCCCGTGCCCGAAGTGCGCCTGCTGCCCGGCCGCGAGTTCCCAATGGACGAGGACGCCCGCACGGCCTTTCGCAAACGCTGGCGTGAAAAGATTGAAGGCGACCCGAGCCGCGCCCGCCTCTACAAGGACATCGGCAGCGGCATGGTGCCCGGCGGCATCGAGTTTTACCTGCCCCTGTTTTTTGACCAAACCGCCAGCATCTTCGAACACCTGGGCCCACAGGCCGTGCTCGCCCTGCATGGTGACTTGGACGAGACCTTGCAGCGTTTCTGGGTTGAGACGCGTGAGCGGCACCGCTTCTTGCAGCACGACCCCGAGCGGCCCTTGCTTCCGCCCGAGGAGATCTACCTCAAGACCGAAGACTTCTTTGCCTTGGCCAACGCCCATGCGCAATTGGTGGTGCGCGGCAATGAGCCGGTGGAATGGGCCCGCCCCCTGCCCGACCTGTCCACCGAGCGCGGAACCCCGGAGCCGCTGCGCAAGCTGCAAGCCCACCTCAAGAGCGCCACCCAGCGCGTGCTGGTGATTGCCGAGAGCAACGGCCGCCGCGAAAGCCTGCTGGAGTTGCTGCGTGACCACCAGATCGACCTGAGCAGCGTTGACTCGCTAGAGGCCTTTGCCAAGAGCGACCACCGCATGGCCATGGCCGTGGCACCCTTCGCGGGCGGCTTCATTTGGCAAGATCCCGTCAATCCGACCAACGGCATCCAGTTCATCACCGAAACCGAACTGTTTGATGCAGCCCCGACCGCACGCCGGCGCCGCAAGCAGGAGCAGACCACCGACGTTGACTCGCTCATCAAGGACCTGTCCGAGCTGAACGTGGGCGATCCGGTGGTGCATGCCAACCATGGCATTGGCCGCTACCAGGGCCTGATCAACCTGGACATGGGCAATGGCCCATCCGAGTTCCTGCACCTGACCTACGCGGACGCAGCCACGCTGTATGTGCCCGTGTCGCAACTGCAACTGATCAGCCGCTACACCGGCGTCAGCGCGGACGAAGCCCCGCTGCACCGCCTGGGCTCCGGCCAATGGGAAAAGGCCAAGCGCAAGGCCGCCGAGCAGGTGCGCGACACCGCCGCCGAGTTGCTCAACCTGTACGCCCGCCGCGCCGCCCGTGAAGGCTTTGCCTTCCGCTTCTCAGCACAAGACTACGAGGCCTTTGCCGCCAGCTTCGGCTTTGAAGAAACCGCCGACCAGCGCGCCGCCATTCATGCCGTCATCCAGGACATGATCAGCCCCCGTCCCATGGACCGACTGGTCTGCGGCGACGTGGGTTTTGGCAAGACCGAAGTGGCCCTGCGCGCCGCTTTTGTGGCCGTCACCGGGGGCAAGCAAGTGGCCATCCTGGCGCCCACCACCTTGCTGGCCGAACAGCATTACCAGAACATCTCGGACCGTTTCTCGCAATGGCCCGTGCGCGTGGCTGAGATGTCGCGCTTTCGCTCGGCCAAAGAAATCAAGGCCGCCATGCAGGGCCTGGAAGATGGCACGATCGACATCGTCATCGGCACCCACAAGCTGCTGAGCGAGTCGGTCAAGTTCAAGCGCCTGGGGTTGCTGGTGATTGATGAAGAGCACCGCTTTGGCGTGCGCCACAAAGAGGCCATCAAGGCCAAGCGTGCCGACATCGACGTGCTCACGCTGACGGCCACGCCGATCCCGCGCACGCTGGGC
>JAZJZP010000052.1:766-11067 GCA_040389805.1 Pseudomonadota bacterium | reverse complement strand
ATGCTCGACTTGATCTACGGACCGGAAGAGGAGAAGCGTAGTGGCTGAGCAGACTTTCGCAGACCTGTTCAACGAGATGGAGACGGGATCATTCACGTCGTCCATCCCCGGGGGCTCGTACGACATCATCGTGACCGACGCCCAGGGCGACGTCTGGCCGGCCTACCTGCATCCCCTGAGTGAGTGGCTGACAGCACGCCAGGCAGACCGCTACTTCTTGCGCTGGCGCCCACAAGCCATTGAGACTCGCAGCCTGGGTGTGTTCACGCTGGCCCATGTCGTGCCACCAGCAGTCATGCATTACCTGGCAGAAGACAACACAGTCATCGTGCCTCACCTCATGGCCAGCGTCAGCGGCATCTCGCATTATCGAGATCACAACGTGCTGGACGAGTTGGTTCGCCGCTCCCTGGCGCTGGTGATTGACCGCAACCTGCTGGCCAACGCTGACCGCTACGGCACGCCCCAATATGGCTCGCACCTCGAACGCTACCTGGTTGACGCGCTGAGGCATCTCGCGGGCTCCAACTCGGGGTGGCAGGCCAATCGTGAGAAGTCTCGCGTCTGGTTCGGTCCAGATGGGCTGTTCCTGGCCTGGCCCAGCGCTGCAGAAGACATCCAAAAGCTGCTGGACACTGAGCAGTTGCCTGGCATCCCCAAAGCACCAGAGACCATCATGGAAGTACTCCTGCTGGCCGGGGTCTTCGAACCCACGTCTGCAGGAAACCCGACTTGGTTCATCCAACCACCAGGCGGCAAGGCCAAGATCGAAGCGGTCAAACTATCTTCTGCGGCCATTCTTTTTGCAGGACATGACCCGTTGCCACCTCCCTTGGCGGAGAGCCTCACAAGTCCCCCTCGCAACAACCCTCCATCAGCGCAAGCTGCCCAACCCGCCGCACCACGGCCTCTACCGGATGGCCCGCCTGGCACCCAGCTCTCGCTCATCCCAGGCAACGCCAAGCAAACCCAACAAGCAGCTTCGAATAGCCAAGACGCTCAAGCTGAAGCGGCACTTTTGTCGACCGCCCCTCCATCTGCCCTGGCGTCTACAAGCGACGCCCAAACAACTCAGCAAGCGACCATTGGTCTTCAAGCACCGCTGCGCCTCAACCCCATGGTGCGCGAAGCATTGACCGACGTGGTCAACTCCATGAACACAGGTGCTGGACCCGCCCAGTGTTGCACTGTCGCATTGGGGGTGTTTGTGCCTCTGCACGAATTCGAGCGCCGCGGCATTCAACCCTCTATAGCCCTGCGCGCCCTGTCTGATGTGCACATGCTGGTTCGGGCCCCGGGCAAAGGCCCACCCACAACCTCAAGGGATTTCAGCGGCACATCGACCGTGGGTTTGACCATAGCCCCGCGCTTCATCAACGGCGTAGACATGGAAGCCTTTGCCTCACCCGAAGCTCAGGGAGAGTGACATGTCCATCCGCCGCTACGAGATGCCATGGCGCCACGCCTACGAGGCCTATGCAGGCCTTGCCTGGGGCATCGCGTTGATGTTCTTCACAGCGGTCGGCGCCATCGGCCAACTACCCCGCATTCTTGCTGTCCCCCTGTCCATCACTTGCCTCGGCATGAGCGCCCTCAGGTTCTCGCAGGCGCTGCGCATTCTCGTGCTGAGGGCATCGCTGGCTGGTCATGCCATCCAGGTGATCAGCACGCAGACTCAGGCGCGGTGGTGTCAGGATCCAACAGCCGTTTTCCTTGGCTTCGGCTTCGAATGGCAGCCCGTGCACTCCCAGCGCTTGTATGAGTTGGCCAAGATTGACTACCGCGAGTTCGCAGTGTCACCTCGCCTCTTGAGCCTGCTGGGCTACGACAGCGCGCCCCAACCCGATGCCGAGATCGGCTTGCCCTACATACACGGCGTCGAGCCCCATGAGGTGCCGCTGCATCGCCCCTTGCAGAACTTCGAAGGCGGCACGCTGCTGGTCGGCACCACCCAATCCGGCAAAGGTGTGGCCCTTGCCAACCTGATCACCCAAGCCGTCAGGCGCGGCGACGTGGTGATCGTCATCGACCCCAAGAACAGCCGTCGCCTCAAGCGCGTGGTTGAGCGCGCCTGCCAGGACTGGCGGGAGTCCGACACCTTCATGGAGTTTCACCCGGCGTTTCCGGAAGCCGGTGTGCGGCTGGACTTCACCTTCAACTGGCAGAAGCCCACTGAAATTGCCTCCCGCATCCAGTCCATCATGCCGCCCGACACGGCTGGCGCGTTCTCCGCATTCGGCTGGGACGCCGTCAACGTGGTCGTGCAAGGCCTGGTCGAGCTGGAGGAGCGCCCCAACCTCGCCAAGCTGACCCGCTACATCGAGGGCGGCATCGAACCAGTGCTGGAAGGTTCCTTGCGCCGCTTCTACGATGCAACCTTGGGGCCTGCCTGGCGTGAGCTGCCCGAGATGAAGAAGCTGATGCAGGAGGCGAACCGGGGGCACATGAAGCGCCCCTCAGAAGCCGCCAGCACCGAGCTGTTGGCCTTCGTCGCGTACTACGAACACCACATTGCCCAGTCACAGCGCAGCAAGGTGATCGATGCCCAGGTGCGCACCTTCAGGCACAACCGCGAGCACTACCAGAAGATCACGGCCAACCTGCTGCCCATCTTATCCATGCTGACCTCGGGCGACCTGGGTCGTACGCTGTCGCCCGACCCTTTCGACGCCGACGACATGCGCCCGATCATGAACTTCGAGAAGATCGAACGCGGCGGGCATGTGCTGTACATGTGCCTGGATTCGCTACCCGACCCCTCGGTGGCTTCGGCCATCGGTGCCCTGGCCTTGGCCGACCTGGCCGCCCGGGCAGGCATGCGCTACAACCTGGGCGGCTACCGGCGCATTGCCCTGTTTGTGGATGAAGTGGCCAACGTCATCAACCAACCCTTGATCGAGATCCTCAACAAGGGCGCAGAAGGCGGCATCTACACCACCTGCGCAATGCAAACGCTGGCCGACCTGGCCAAACGCCTTGGCAGCGAAGCGGCTGCCCGCATGGCACTGGGCAACCTGAACAACCTGATCGCGCTGCGATCAAAGGACCGTCCCACGCAAGATTTCATCGTGGAGACCTTTGGAAAGACGGCCATCCATTCGATGAGAGTTGGGCTCGGGCATGGTGCAGACACCCATCTGGGCGATTTCTCGACAAGCTATTCAAGCCAGCTCTCCGAGAGCTTCGAGGAGATGGTGCCCGCCGATGTCCTGGGCAAACTGCCCAACCTTCAGTACTTTGCCTCGGTGTCTGGCGGGCGCATCATCAAAGGCCGCTTCCCCATCCTGGATCCGGATGCGCAAAGGGGCGATCAACCCATCAGGAGGGCAGCATGATCAGGGCGATGGCCGTGGTGTCTCTGCTGGCATTGCTGGTTCTGGTGCTCTATGTGCCGTCCGCCCACCCACCAGAACGGTTCATAGAGCAACTGCGAACGGAATACACCAATGCGGCGGTGTTCTGGGGCAAGGACGCAGGCACCCGCGTGCTGTCGCGTGCGATGAACATGCAGGAGTCGGCACGTCAGGCATCACCCATCCCTTCATCCAAAGACGCGGCCCCCGTGGGTGGCGTCAACGCGGCTGTCGGGCAAGAAATGGCCTCGGTCAACCAACGGCTTTTCAACAACCCCTACTTCCGCTCGATTGACGCACTGCTGCTGCTCGCCAGCTTCCGCCTGGCCATGCTGCTGGAGTGGCTGCCCTGGCTCTTGGCCTTCCCGGTTGCTGCCTTGGTGGATGGCTACCTTGTGCGACTGGTCAAAGCCAAAGAGTTCCTGCACCACAGCCCGGAGATGTTCGCCTTGTATGCCTGCTTGGCCATCCTGACCAGTTGCGCAACAGTCCTGGCGTTTGTGCTGCCCTTCACCTTTCACCCTCTGGCCGTGCCATGCGTGCCTGTGGTCATCGGCACGTTGATGGGGACGGCGATCAGGGACTTTCACCGAAGAGCTTGAGATTGGCCCATTCATTAATTTGAATTACGAGCGAAACAATTTCGTTACACCTGATTGATAGAGTCCGGGCAACAAAAAAAGCAGGGCAAGACAAATGGGACGACCTTTCATCGTTCTGGGTGACCAGACCGACCACGGTGGCGTTGTGATTGAAGCGTCAATGATGACCGACACGCACGGCAAAGGCATTGCCCGTGTCGGCGATCAGGTAACGTGTCCGAAGCGTGGACATGGCCCGACGGTGATCGTCACTGGTGATCCGACGATGATCATCGACGGCAAACCTGCTGCCCGCCACGGCGACAAGTGCGCATGCGGAGCTACGTTGATTGCAGGCCAAGCCGTGTCAACGGTATCCGATGGTGGGTCATCCAACCCTCAAGCCGCAGCCGCCTCTCAAGCGGCAAGTGCTGTCGCCGCAGGGTACGTGACTGCCGAAGCGCGCAATCCGGTGAAGTTCGATGAGCAAACAGAACTAGTCGTCTCGAACGGGACAGCCACGCTGGTTGGATTGCCTTGGTTTATCAAAACGGCTGATGGGCGGACATTCTCTGGCCGACTGGATGAAAATGGCCAGTTGCCACGCGTTATCACAGAAAGCGAGCAAGACTATGAAACGCTCTGGGGCGAAGAAGCGCTTGAGCACATGACGGAGGCTTCATGACCAAAGCATTGAAGCAAAGTGCAAAGGTCAGAACGAATGCCACGCAAAATTCAATCTGCAAGATTCAGATCGAGGCAGTCAAGTTTGCGGACCTTTGGAACAACTACGTGGATGGCTCCCCATACAAGCCAGAACCCAACGACAAGGGGGACTACAGCAACCAGTGTGCCTTGCGCATGAGCGCGACCTTTCATAGGGCAGGCGTTCAGATGAAATCATTTTCCCAAAGAAGCGTCAAACCAATGCCAGGTGCACAGACGTTGGGACGTGTGATGATGGACGGGTACCCAGCTGCCGTGCGTGCTTACGAACTTGGCGAATGGCTCAAACTACAGCCGTTTTGCGGCTTACCGCAGGAGCCCGAGAACATCACAGGCAAAGGTTGGGAGTCCAAGGTAAAGGGGCGCACTGGCATCATCATGTTTCACGCATACTGGGCTCGTGCAGGTGAGACTCCTGTGAACGCCAGTGGTGGGCACATTGACCTTTGGAACGGTCAGCGAATGACAGTCTCTGGACCCGAAGGTTTTCTTGTCATGCTGGGTCGACGGATTGGCATATCAAATGCCCACATTCCAGGCACCTCTATCGGCTACTCGGACTTGGGCAATGCAAGGCTTATCTTGTTTTGGGAGATCAAGTGAAACGCGCTGGTCTTGCGATTACGTTCTTCATCTTTGGACTGCTTACATCCTGGGCCTCGATGTATCTGGGTAGTCACATGTCGTTCCACCTCAACGTCACACTGCTCCCCCACATCTCCGGTGCATGCAACGAAATCGGTCTGTGCGCCGTCCCTTGGTGGGTTGCGGCTCTATTTGCAATCTATCTGTTCGGCCCCTCTCTAGTCTTCGCAGCAACTGGTTGGATCAGTGCGGGCCCCAGCACGACAACACGTCGGCGGCTCGGTAGACTTTTAGCGTTAATAGCCATCACCACAATGTTGTACCTTTTAGGCTATGCAACGAGTGGGTAGTGGCCACGCAGAGACAACGAGGTCGCAGAAAGGGCCACAGGTGGTCACATCGACCTATGGAATGGCGAGAAAATGACGGGATTTGGCACGGGCTTGCGTGCTCGCTTTGGGATCGTTGTTCCAGGTTTTTGGTCCGAGCTTCGCGATTCAAAGAGCATCTTGTTCTTCCCTATCCTATGACAGTCATTCGCGTCCTACTGGGTGCGCTGTCGGGCTCAATAACAGCAACCACTCTCGCTTGGTCCGGTTTGTACGCGTACGGTGTACTTGTGCGCCATGGACAGGGAAGCTTGTTCGATACAAACCCATCGGCAGCAAATGCTTTTTTCATCGCGTGGGGCTGCGCAGTTGTACTGGCTGCCGTGGTCGGCGCCGGCTTGGCGTTGAGAGGGAAACGAAGCTAAACACCGTCGCGCTTGATCGTGGACCCGGCTTTGGCTTTGTACAAGGTACGGTATCCGCCTGCGGGCAAGGGTTCATCAAACACGTCGAAGAGATCTGAGGCCAAAGCCAATTTCTTGAGTGTGGCATGGCCATGTCGCTCCTTCATGTGCGTCATCGCCTCGGGCTCCTGCAGCCATGCAATGCGCCCCGCGTCAGCAAGGTAGGCCCAGCCATCGGCGCGATGCTTTTGTTCAGCCACGTCTTTCAGAACCGAAACCAAAGGGCTGTGCTGCAACAGGATCAACTCGAAGTGGCGCTGGCCCTCTTCGGACGCCCTGAACGCGACCATGGATTGCCCAACATCAATCAGCGCCTTGGAGACAGATCGTAGATGTTCAAACATGGGCAGCACTCTGGCACGCTGCTCATCGAGATACTTGGCTGCCTCGGCCATCTTCTCCACAGAGTCTGGTTGCCAACGGGGCACGAAATGGTGAATCAGCTCGTTGCGCTCGTCCACCATGCGCTTCATGTCCGCACGTTGCGCCTCGTAGAACTCGCAATCCCCGGACGTCGTGAACGTGAATGACATCCACACCTCGGTGAGGTCCTCCGGCTCGACAGTTGGCTCACCCGCGTCAGAGAGGATGCCATCGGTGAATTGCTCGACCAATTTCCCCATCATCTGCTTGTGCGCCTTCTCAGTGCGCTGCTGCTGCCGTTCTTCGAAATTCGACGTGCTGCCATCTCTCCTGTGGTTGGCCACGAGAAATTTCAGCAACGCCTCGATCTGCTGAAACAACAGCACATTACGGCCGACCTTGCGAAGCACCTCATCACAGGTGCTTTGGTTGAGCAGGATCTGTTCTGCTTTGTCCATGTGGCTCTCAAAAATTCGGGTTGCTGGCGATGTCGGCGTACGCCAAGACGATGTGACGCACGGTGTGGGCACGACCAGCTCGGTGGCAAATAGTTCTGAAATTCAGACAGATCGCCATGGCCGTTCGATTCGGAAAACAGCCCGCAAGGCAGCTGATTGAAGCGCCCCGGGTTTCGCGGAGGCTCCAACACTGGAGAATGGAGCCATGAAGAAGTCCTCGAAGTTTTCGCCTGAAGTCCGTGAGCGTGCCGTGCGCATGGTCCAGGAACATCGGGCAGAGCATCCGTCGCAATGGGCGGCCATCGAATCGATTGCCGAGAAGATTGGATGCGTGCCCCAGACCCTGCACACCTGGGTGCGTCAGCACGAGGTCGATGCCGGCCAACGTGACGGGGTCTCAACGGTAGATGCCCAGCGCATCAAAGACCTTGAGCGTGAGAACCGCGAACTGCGCAAGGCCAATGAGATCCTCAAGCTGGCCAGCGCGTTTTTCGCCCAGGCGGAGCTCGACCGCCGCATCAAGTCCTGAAGGCCTTCGTCGACCAGCACCGCAGGCAGTTTGGGGTCGAGTCGATCTGCCGTGTCTTGCAGATCGCCCCATCGGCATATTGGCTTCACGCCGCACGTCAGCGGCAACCTGCTTTGCGCTCGCTGCGCGCCCAACGCGACGCAGAACTGGCGCCGCAGGTTCAACGTGTGTGGCAAGCCAACCTGCGGGTCTATGGCGCAGACAAGGTCTGGCTGCAGCTCAATCGGGAGGGCATCACCGTGGCGCGGTGCACCGTAGAGCGGCTGATGCGACTGCAAGGCCTGCAGGGCGTGCGCAGAGGCAAAGCGCAGCGCACCACCATTGCTGACCCGAAGGTCCCGTGCCCGCTTGATCGCGTCAACCGGCAGTTCCGGGCTGAGCGGCCCAATCAGCTGTGGGTCTCAGACTTCACCTACGTCTCGACCTGGCAGGGCTGGGTTTATGTGGCCTTCGTCATTGACGTGTTCAGCCGCCGCATCGTGGGTTGGCGCCAGAGCAGTTCCATGCACACCGACTTCGTGCTCGACGCACTGGAACAAGCCCTGTACGACCGCAGGCCCTCAGAGGAGGATGGTCTGATTCATCATTCCGATAGGGGCTCGCAATACCTCTCGATTCGCTACAGCGAACGATTGGCCGAGGCTGGTATTGAGCCCTCAGTTGGTTCCAAAGGAGACAGCTACGACAACGCCCTGGCCGAGACCATCAACGGCTTGTACAAGGCCGAGATCATTCATCGACGTGGCCCATGGAAGACCAAGCAGGCTGTAGAACTGGCAACGCTGGAATGGGTCTCTTGGTTCAACCACCATCGATTGATGGGGCCGCTGGGCAACGTCCCGCCTGCTGAGTTCGAGGCAAACTACCACCAACAACGCGCTGGTCAGGCCGCGACCGTCTGACTTAAACCAACTGGCCTCCGCGAAACCCGGGGCGCTTCAGATGCGACAACCAACAATGGGCGTCTTTCAGTGACCCAGGAATTCAAATGAAGAGTTTAAAGCCCGTCATCCACGCTCTGGAAATCCGGATTCGATCCATGCGCAATGACCCGGTTGCGCAAATCGAAGCCGACAGCACGTTTCAGGCCTTCGCCATAGGAGACAAGTTCCACCACAACATGTTCGATACAAGCGCGTGGCACGACCTGCCACACGAAGGAGAGGTGTTCTTCATCGTTGACAAAGCGCACGCCGTTGCCGACCTCGGCACCTACATCCATCACATGGTGATTCTTTGCCTGGCGGCTGCACCGCCTGATCACCTCGCCTGAAGAATACGGACACCATGCGACCGGCAAAATGGCGCCGGGCGTACTGCGTGAGACATTGCGGCAACTTGTCGAACTTCACCCGGAAAGTTGGCCATATGCAGGTGGCAATACGCGATCCGGGTGCCAGTTCCCCAGAAGGTCAATGCCTGTTTGGATGAAGCCCAGTATCATTGCCGGGCCGCTGGTTCGTACCTCGGCCCGGCTTTTCCTCCCTGAGCCGGTGGCGCACCGTGATGACAGCGATGCGTCTTGTGCTCGCTGATCACCCGCTGATCAGCGAGCCTTTTTTATGGCGCCCGTCTACAAGATCATTGCGCCAGCGATGTTGCCCAGGGCGAACTGGACAATCCAGGCTTGGTCACTGATCAGGCGGCCGATTGGGGCCCAGCACAATGGCCAGATGCTGAAGTTTCTGGGGTGACAACGAGGCAAGCCCATCCTTCTCTCCCAACCCAATACTGCCCCAGACATAAGCCGTGACATACCGCTTGCTTGGCGCTGCTTCAATCAACGAGGCAAGGTATTTTCTATGTCGGTACTCACTGAGTACCTTGGCACTGACGTAGGCGCTCAACTTGAGCCCTGCCACCTTGTCCATGAAATTGAGCGCAAACCCCTCACCATAGCGCTTGACCGTTGCGCCGCCGTAGTAAACGCAAATGCCACCACCCACTTGAGCGCTGCCAACGTGGCACAGAAGATTTCGCAATGAGATCCGTCCGTACCCAACAACGGCCAATTCGTCATCAAGTTTTGAGGCAACCAGTGGATCGGCCTTGGCCTCCACATGCAGCGCAGCCAGGTCCTCGACGAACCTGGTCGTGCTTTGCCCACCGGCGCCACCTGACGAAGCAGCGGTGCGTGATCGACCATCAGACAACCCGGGCTCAGCAGATCGCTGGGTTCCTTGCCCCATGGGGCTGAGTGATCCTGATTTGCCACTCTCGCCGTTTGGATCAAACACCTGAATCCAGTCATCACACTTGAGAAGGGCTCGCCGCTTCTTACGCTGGACGGCATCTAACGCTTGAGGATCAGCATCCTCGCTGTGCCCGTCCCGGCAACCATCGATATGCTGATCAAGCTCTCGAAAATGAACCACCACAGACTGGCTGGTTTCTGCGGCCATGTCTCGGTAGTTGACGCAAGTCACCCTGGTTTTGGCTGCACGGCAAGCTTCATGCTGACAGAGAAAAGAGAACTTCGCGGGCTTGGGATCAGCCTCGAAGTAGGCCCGTTTGGCATCTCGGGCACTCACCACTTCGTTGAGTTCGACACACCACGCGTAACGAATTCCACTCATTCACTGTTTCCCTGGCTGCTCAAAATCAAATCTCTCTGCAGAACAAAAACAGGTTAAATCCAAATATTGAAGTGGCACCGATGCTTTAGCAGGCTTTCTGTATCAAGGTATGTCCAACACGGAACGTCAGCCAACCTGTCACACGGATGACGATGACCGCGCGTCGTACGCAGAGGGCGGCCAGTTTGGTGACCGCGCACCCTACCCGATCTTGAACACAGCAACGGACTCCGCCATGTGGTGAGCCTGCTGCTGCAGACTCTCTGCAGCAGCGGCGCTTTGCTCGATCAGCGCCGCGTTCTGTTGCGTCGCATGGTTCATCCGCGTCGCGGCCTCA
>JAZJZP010000052.1:0-689 GCA_040389805.1 Pseudomonadota bacterium | reverse complement strand
CCACCACAAAGCCCGCATTCGCCCGAGCCTCAAAGGCAGCACACGCCTACCCTTCAGTCATGCGCTCACCAAAGTTGATGCCGCATCCGACATGAGGGTTCCGCCATGTTCACTCGCCCACCGATCGATTCAGCCGACATAACCCTGGCTGAGCCATACGCCCAAGGCCCACCCCAAAAAGCCTAGATCGGCATCAGCCGATTTCACCCAAATCGCACTGCCTTGCATACAGCAAAGCAGGCACACCGGGCATCCATTGGGAGTGAACCATGCAACAGCTTGGTTTGTTAGGGACGGTCTTGCTGCTGAGTCTGCCAACCCATGCCATGGCCTGTTGGGATGAGGCCGCCCAGCGCTATGGCATCTCGCGACAGCTTCTGTATGCCATCGCCCGGGCCGAATCCGGCCTCAATCCACAGGCCCGCAACCTCACACATCAACAGCGCACAGGCAGCTACGACATTGGCCTGATGCAGATCAACAGTTCGAACCTGCCAGCTTTGGCGCGATACGGCATCACCGAACGGGATCTGTACGCCCCCTGCACCAGCATCCATGTGGGCGCCTGGTTGTTGGCGCAGACATTCGCCAGGCATGGCCTGAATTGGGATGGCGTGGGTGCCTACAACGCCGCCTGCACCCAACTAAAAGGGGCTGCCTGCCAGAACGCGCGCAGGCGCTACGCCTGG
>JAZJZP010000051.1:0-1579 GCA_040389805.1 Pseudomonadota bacterium | reverse complement strand
GCCTGGGCGTCTTGCAGGAAGGTGGTGACTTCATCTCTTTTGGCTGCCTGAATGGCGTCGGGCATGCCGTCGATGGAGGTGACGGGCACATCCTTGGAGGTCAGGCCATGGGATTTGAGGGCCTGCACGGCGCCCAGAGCCATGTCGTCGTTTTGTGCGATCACCCCGTTGATGCCCTTGGGGTGGGCGTTGAGCCAGTCCTCGGTCAGGCTCAGGGCCTGGGCGCGGTCCCAGTTGGCGGTCTTTTTCTCGATGATCTTGATCCCGGGGTGCTTGCCCAGCACTTCCAGTTCGCCTTTTTCGCGGTCGATCTGTGCCGACTGGCCAATCGGGCCCTGGATGATCACCACATTGCCCTTGCCCTGGAGCTTGTCGACCATGGCCTGGGCCTGCAGGCGCCCGCCCTCGACATCATCGTTACCCACGTACGGCACGTTGGCATCGGCGACTTTGGTGTTGGAGGCGATCACCACCACATCGTTGGCCATCGCCTGCTTCACCGTGCCCACCCCGGCCTTGGTGTCGATCGGCACGAAGAGGATCGCGTCGTAGCGCTGGGTGACCATGTTTTCGATCTGGTTGTTCTGGGTCAGCGCGTCATAGTTGCCGTCGAACACGGTCAACTGCACGGTGCCGTCCTTGACTGCCGGATGTTCCTTGAGCTCGCGCACCCAGTTCTGCATGAACTGGCCCTTGAGGCCGTACACGGCGGCGCCGACTTTGTAGGTCTTGCCATCGGCGGCCAGGGTGATGCTGCTGGCGAGCAGGGAGAGGGCCGCCACGGCGGCAAACGATGTAGCGAATTTCATGATGAGAACCCCGTTTATTGTTGTGGTCGTTCAGTTCGGATCAGAGCAAAAGCGACTAGCGTTTTTTCTTGCGCCACACGTCAATCAACACCGCGAGCACGATGATCAGGCCCTTGGCGACCTGCTGGTAATAGGAGGACACACCGAGCAGGTTCAGGCCGTTGTTGATCACCCCGATCAGCAGGGCGCCGAACAGCGTGCCGACGATGGTGCCGACGCCGCCGGACAAACTGGTGCCGCCGATCACCACCGCGGCAATCGCATCCAGCTCATAGGACATGCCGGCCTGGGGCAGGGCGGAGGTGGTGCGCGCCGACAGCACCACACCCGCCAGGCCGGCGAGCAGGCCCGAGACCACGTACACCGAGAACGTCACCTTGCGCACGCCAATCCCCGAGGTGCGCGCGCTTTTTTCGTTGCCACCCACCGCGTACACGTAGCGCCCGTAGGTGGTGTAGCGCAGCACCATCCAGAAAATCAGCGCGACCACGGCAAAGATGATGATCGGTACGCCAATCGGCCCAAGCTTGCCGATGCCCAGGGCCAGGTAGGCGTCCGGCAGGTCGGTGACCGGGCTGCCGTCGTTGAGGATAAAGGTCATGCCCCGGGCAATACTCAGCATGCCGAGGGTGGCGACAAAGGGCGGGATCGACAGGTTGGCCACCATAAAACCGTTCACCACCCCCAGCATCGCCCCGGCAAACATCCCGGCGCTGACCGCCGCCAGCAGGCCGTAGCCCTGGGTCGCGACCAGGGCGCTGCACAGCCCG
>JAZJZP010000050.1:0-4523 GCA_040389805.1 Pseudomonadota bacterium | reverse complement strand
CCGCACGCACGCACTCGAAATCCTCACCGGACAATGGCGGCGTCACCGTGCCACGAAACACCTCCAGGGCCAGTCGCGCCAGCCCGGGCCAGCCGCTCACCCACAGGTCATCGCCCGCCTGCGCGCCGCTGCGCAGCACCGCCTGCCCGGCGGGCACCTCACCCATCACGGTGATGCCGACGGCCAACGGGCCGGCCGTGGTGTCACCACCAATCAGTTCGCAGTCATGCGCATCGGCCAAGGCCAGCAGGCCTTGGGCAAAACCCGCCAACCACGCCTCGTCCACCGACGGCAAGGTCAAGGCCAAGGTGAACGCCAGGGGCTTGGCCGCACACGCCGCCAGGTCCGACAGGTTGACGGCCAGGGCCTTGTGCCCCAAACGAGTCGGGTCGACCGTGGACAAGAAATGCCGGCCCTCCACCAAGGTGTCGGTCGAGATGGCCAATTGCATGCCCGGCGCGGGCGCGATGACGGCGCAATCGTCGCCATTGCCGACCACGGCGCGGCGTGGCCCCTGACCGGCAGGGCGCCAGAAAAAACGTTCAATGAGGTCAAATTCACCCAGGCTCATGGCGTGATTGTCGCCGCGCCAAGCAAGGTTGGCGATAGGCACGTGCACCAACCTTGGAACAGGTTCCTACAATGGCGGGTCGGACGCCGTCCATGTCTCCCTTAAAGACGGCGCCCATGAAAGGGCTCCCCGCATGACCACCCCCGCAGAAAAGCGCGCCGAACTGAAAGCAGCGGCGCTTGAATACCACGAGTTCCCCACGCCCGGCAAGATCGCCATCAGCGCCACCAAGCAGCTGACCAATCAGCGCGACCTGGCCCTGGCCTACTCGCCAGGCGTGGCCGCGCCCTGCGAAGAAATCGTCGCGAACCCGGCGGCCGCCTTCAAGTACACCAGCCGCGGCAACCTGGTGGCCGTGATCACCAACGGCACGGCCGTGCTGGGCCTGGGCGACATCGGCCCGCTGGCCGCCAAGCCGGTGATGGAAGGCAAGGCCGTCCTGTTCAAAAAATTTGCCGACATCGACGTGTTCGACCTCGAGATCAACGAGAAGGACCCCGAAAAGCTCGTCGAGATCATCGCCTCGCTGGAGCCCACCTTTGGCGGCATCAACCTGGAGGACATCAAGGCCCCGGATTGCTTCTACGTCGAGCGCAAGTTGCGCGAGCGCATGAAGATCCCCGTCTTTCATGACGACCAGCACGGCACCGCCATCGTGGTGGGCGCCGCCCTGCTCAACGCCCTGAAGGTGGTCGGCAAGGACATCAAGACCGCCAAGCTGGTGACCTCGGGCGCAGGCGCCGCCGCCCTGGCCTGCCTGGGCCTGCTGGTCAAGCTGGGTGTGCCACGCGAAAACATCTGGGTGACCGACCTGGCCGGCCTGGTCTACGAGGGCCGCGTCGAGCTGATGGACCCGGACAAGGCCTTCTTTGCGCAAAAGACGGCGCAGCGCAAACTGAGCGAAGCCATTGAAGGCGCGGACATCTTCCTGGGCCTGAGCGCCGGCGGCGTGCTCAAACCCGACATGGTGGCCAAGATGGCCCCCAAACCGATCATCTTTGCCCTGGCCAACCCCACACCCGAGATCCTGCCCGAAGAGGTCAAGGCCGTGCGCGACGACGCCATCATGGCCACGGGGCGTAGCGACTACCCCAACCAGGTCAACAACGTCCTGTGCTTTCCCTACATCTTTCGGGGCGCGCTCGACTCCGGCGCGACCACCATCACCGATGAGATGGAAATCGCTGCCGTTCACGCCATTGCCGAGCTGGCGCAGGCCGAACAAAGCGACGTGGTGGCCGCGGCCTATGTGGGCGAGTCCCTGAGCTTTGGGCCCGAGTACCTGATCCCCAAGCCCTTTGATCCTCGGTTGATGATCAAGATTGCGCCCGCCGTGGCGATGGCGGCGGCGGCTTCGGGCGTGGCCCAGCGCCCGGTCAAGGACTTTGTGGCCTATGGCGAAAAGCTGCAAAGCTTTGTCTACGCCTCCGGCCACACCATGAAGCCGATCTTCAGCGTGGCCAAGCGCGCCAAGAACAAGCGCATCGTCTATGCCGAAGGTGAAAACGAAGGCGTGATGCGCGCCGCCCAGATCGTGGTGGACGAAAACATCGCCCGCCCCACCCTGATCGGTCGCCCCGAGGTGATCGCGCAGCGCATCGAGCGCTTTGGCCTGCGCCTCAAGTCCGGCATCGACTTCGATGTCGTCAGTGTCGAGAGCGACCCGCGCTACCGCGACTACTGGCAGACCTACCACCGCCTGGCCGAGCGCAAGGGCGTGACCGAGCAGATCTGCGGCACCTGGGGCAGCACCGAGCTGCACCTGCATTACATCGACCAGGTCATCGGCAAGCGAGCGGGGGTCAAAACCTACGCCGCCATGACCGGGCTGATCCTGCCGGGCCGCACCGTCAACCTGCTAGACACCCACGTCAACTACGACCCAACGGCCGAGCAACTGGCCGAAATCACCATCATGGCGGCCGAAGAGATGATGCGCTTTGGCCAGCGCCCCAAGGCCGCGCTGCTGTCGCACTCGAACTTCGGGTCGAGCAACCAGCCCTCGGCGGTGAAAATGCGCCAGGCCCTGTCCCTGATCCAGCACCAGGCGCCCTGGCTGGAGATTGACGGCGAAATGCATGGCGACACGGCGCTGGACGAGCCTTACCGCAACCAGCTCATGCCGCGCAGCACCTTGACCGGCGAGGCCAACCTGCTGGTCTGCCCCAACATCGACGCGGCCAACATCGCCTACAACCTGCTCAAGGTCGCGGCGGGCAACAACATCGCCCTGGGGCCGGTGCTGCTGGGCGCCGCCAAGCCGGTGACCATCCTGACCCCCTCGGCCACGGTGCGCCGCATCGTCAACATGACGGCGATGACGGTGGCCGACGCCAACGCCATCAGGTGACCGCCGCCGCACCGCGCGGCGTATATCACAAACTGTCAACCCCTCACGCAAAGGCCCCAGCTCACCACTTTATGGTGACTGGGGCCTTGAGCTTTTGGCCCGTTTTCAGTAGCATTGCGCCCTTGATGAGTGCAAAAGCCTAAATCACCGCATGAGAACAATGCAGTTTGTGACGTCTCTGGTGGTTTCGGCAGGATTGTTCTGCACCATCGCACTAACCGATGCTGGCGCCTCTGCAGCCTGGGCTCGTTCCAGGCCTGCAGCAACCACCGAGCAAACCATCACGGTGGGTTTGTCGCAGTTGCCAGCACCGGCTCAAGACGTCCATCGGCGCATCCATGCCGGCGGTCCTTTTCGCTACGCCAAAGACGGCAGCGTCTTTGGCAACCGGGAGCGTGCCTTGCCTCGTAGACAACGCGGGTTCTATCACGAATACACCGTGCCCACCCCGGGCTCGCGTGATCGAGGAGCCCGGCGCATTGTGTGCGGAGGTCAAGTAGTGCAATCCCCTGAAACTTGTTTTTACTCCGAGGATCACTACTACAGCTTTAGTCTCATTGATCCACGGCGTTGAAACGCCTCGCTCTTTTGTTTTTTCTTTGACCTTTAATTCGCTTGTCGGGGGCACTGAGTTTCTCAATGCACCCAGGGCCACATCTGATCATGTTGTTGCAATCCGTTCGACCCAACATCGTTCAATCCATCCGCGCATTCCGCCCGGAAGACCTGCAACATGCCGCCCAGGATTTGGGGCAGCATTTTCTGTACACCAACCTGAGCGAAGCGCAGTCCAAACAGGATGTGCTGGACATCATTGCCCGCGACTTCCTGTTTCCGGATCACTTCGGCAAGAACCTGGACGCCCTGTACGACTGCATGACCGACCTGGTTCACAAGTCGGGCCCGCAGCCAGGGTTCGTGGTGGTGCTCGAGCTCATCCCTGACGGCGCCAAGTTCGACCGCGAAACCCGCGAGTTGCTGCTCGACTCGTTCCGCGATGCCGCTGACTTCTGGAGCGAACGCAAGATCGCCTTCCGGGTGTTCTACTCCATCGCCGTGTCAGGCAAAGAGTCCGCTGGCAACTGGGACCGCGCCGAAGTCGCGCAGAACGACACACCGGTGGTGGTCAAGGCGACCAAGGTGTCTAAAAACGCCCAGCAGCCCATGACCATGAACCTGCCCCCCATGAGCAGCGCGTTCGACACGGCCATCTTGCTGGTCGCTGCCTGAAGCCAGGCCAGCGCCTCAAGCGCTAAAGCCCAGCGCGCCAGCGGTTGAGGTGATCTTGCCAAGGCTGGCAACCCAGATAGCTGGGGGCCACCGACGTCAGCGCTGCAGGCTCAATGCCCAGCGCTGACAGCCCAGGCCACCGCCCGGTGGCCACATTGGGCACCTGCATCGAGTCCAGATTGTCCGAGGACATCAGCGGCTCGCCGTACCACATGCGCCTCGTCGACCTCGACGGCTCGGGCGGCAACCAGGACCGCTCGCTCTCTGCGGACGCGGTCACCTTCCCGGGCTCGATCACGATCATCAAGGACGCCGTCCCGAACAACGCCCAGGACTTCGTCGGCCGGGCGATCGCCACGCAGCTCGTATGCG
>JAZJZP010000049.1:1425-3714 GCA_040389805.1 Pseudomonadota bacterium | reverse complement strand
GGTGGCTTGGGCTTTGGCTGCAGCTCAATGGGTCATGTAAGCCGCTTGTTGCCCGAGCATGTCCATCACGTGCTGGGGCATGCTGGATCGCAACTGGCGTTCGAGTTGTTCAAGGTGACTGGACACCGCGCGGTAGGAGCCGACCTTTTGGTACAGCAGGTTCTTCTCCTGCGAGATCTGCTGCAGCATGGCTTGGGCGCGCAGCTTGATCTGCTGCGCTTGCTCGCGCTGTGCCTGCTGGAGCTGGTAGTCCTTGTCGAGCGCGGCCAGTCCCAGGCGCACATTGCGCTCCAGGAAGACGTAGGCGTAGTCGGCGGCGATCACGTCGCGGTATTGCGCGATCAGGCTGTCTGCCAGGCCTGAGCCGGGGATTGTCGAGCCCACCGACAGCATCTTGTAGACCGGCTCGGTGGTCTGGTTGACAAAGCCGACTTCGGCGGAGTTGTTGGGTATCGGGGTGCGGGCCGCAATCTTGTCGGCGATGGAGCGCATCAAGGTCTCGACCTTGGCTGTGAACGGGGTGTGCGTGTACGCGGCGTTTAGGGTGACGACATCGCAGTTGACGTAGTCGTTGCACTTAAGAAGGTGCTGCATCACGTTCATGCCGGCCGCAGGCGTCTGGCCATAGAGCAACTGGCTGATCGAGGTGAGGGTGGGGGCGATGGGCTCGGGATCGCGCGCAGCTTCTTCGGGGTGGTAGATGATGGTGCCGACCATGCTCATGATGAGTTCGCGCTCGGCATCGTCCAGGGCGACGCCGGTGTATTGCAAGGCCTTCCAGGTCAGGTTGCCCACAAAGGGCGCCTTGTTGCGCACGTTGAGATCGCCGGAGGTTCGGGCTGACGCCAGGATGCCGGGGCGGTCGGTGGCGCAGCGCCTGCGTGCCGAGTCGCGGTCGCTCTCCAGGCCCATCTCGATGGCCAGGTCGGCGCAGGTTTCTTGTGAGCTGTAGCCGGTGGCTTCGGCTGCTGTACTGACGATGGCTTTGGCGGTCTCGCAGGAGTTGATGCGGGCGTTGTTGATCCAGGTCTCCAGGCCCTTGGCCCACTTGGTCAGGCCGCCCAGCAGCGGTGAGACAGCCTCAAGCGCCAACTGGAAGGCGATGCCGGGCAGCGCGGCGGTGATGTTCCTGAGCATGTTCTTGAACTCGGTGGCCGAGATGTGCGAGAACGAGCCGCCGAACACGTCGATGCCACCGCAACCGGCTTTGCCGCTGGGGAACTGGATGGCGGCCAACTGGTACACCTTGTTGGGCGAGCGCATGAAGAAGCTGCCGCCGGTGTAGGTGTTGAAGGTCTGGCCTCTGAAGGCACCAGGGGCGGTGTAGTTGCCGATGGCGCCCAGGTTGTTGAACATGTTGTTCACCTCGGCGTTCAGATCGCCAGCATGCAAGCTCAACGGCGTGATGGCGAGGATGAGCACCATCAGCGTGGCGGTGATGCGGCTGAGCAGTGAAGTCTTCATGATCCGCTCCTATTGGAGAACGACCTGTCGGGCTACGCCAGGCAGCATGGCCTGAGCAGCGGGTGTGCTCACCGTGGTGATGCGCTCCAGCAGTTCGGCTTCCGACAGCACGCCAAAGCCGATGGGGGTGATCTTTCCGGTGAAGGGTTGGGCCAGGAAAACGGCCGGGACCTGGGCAACCTTCAGGGTGTTGGCGATGCCGTTGTCGACTCGGGCATCGGCAAAGCCGGGCATGGGCCCACCATCGAGGCTGATGGCCACGACCTTCATGCCGTGGCGTGCTTCGAAGGCGGCCAGTGTGGGTGCCAGGGCATGGCAGTAAGGGCAGTCGCTTCGGAAGAAAAAGAACAGCACATGGTCTTTGCCCAGGGTGGCGATAGATTGGGACCGCTCGGCCAATTGGTCCCGGTCGAAGACTTCCAGCGCCTTGGCATTGACCGGGCGGCCTTGCTGCGTGGGGTCCAGCTCCGGCGTGGACCAGGCGACGTGTTGGGCGACATCGGCGAAATAGGAGGCTCGGGCCACCACCTTGGCTTCGAGCGCCATGTAGCGGCGCACATTGGCCTCGGTGGGCCGCATGATGGCGATGTTGCGATAGGACTCGACCGCCTTTTGCAGGCGTTCGAACTCCACCAGTTCGGGCGCTTTGGTCGGCAGCTTGGCCTGAGCCTGTGTGGGCGGATTGGCGGGCAGCTTGGGGGCTGAGCCTGGAGCCTCTGGAGGATCAGGTTCTGGCTCTTCATAAAAATGCCAGCCGCGCCAGGTGTCAGCCCAATAGGGAGAGACGTGCATGGATGCGTCATCCTGGCGAGGACGCTCTTGTGC
>JAZJZP010000049.1:0-1415 GCA_040389805.1 Pseudomonadota bacterium | reverse complement strand
CAAGGCAAGCACCAAGCCCACGGCCAGGCATGGGGCCGACCATTGGAACTTGAATGAACTTGGCATGTCGGCATCCCTTATTGCAGTGATTTGGGTGGCAGGCCATCGAGGCAGTAATTGATGCCGAACTCGATGGTTTGTTTGCGTGGGGCTTTGGCACCTGGCAGCACGACCCCGTCTTGCCAGAAGCTCACCTTCAAGCGGCTGCAACCGGCCTGGTGGTAGTGCTTGTCCGTCGTGACGTCGATGAAGATGGGGGTGGTGGCTTTGAAGTGCCGGCCGATGGCCTCGGCCAGCTCTCCGGTCAGCATGCCGTGGGCCTGTCCGTCTGCGGCCATCAGCGCGCTCACCATCAGCGCCTTGGGATCCGTCACCGGTGTGCGTTCCGGTGTCTGAGCGAGACACCCCAGCGGACAGGCCAGCAGCACGAGCGCGAGGGGTGTTTTCATTGGCAACGCCCCTGTCCGTAGTAGCAGTTGGGCACCTTGGCGCTGTTGCCGCCCTGGATCGCCCCGAGGTCGGGGTGATTCGGCACGATTGAGGCGTAGAACTCGCTGAGGTCCATTGCTGCGAAGTCCAGGCTTTGCAGTTGAGGGATGGTGAAGCCCGAGCAGTCGGGGGTCTTTCCGTTGCCCCAGCCCATGCCGAGCTGCCTGCGGCCCTGTTCGTTCACGATTCTGGCGAGCATGCTGTTGAAACAGCACTTGCCGGTGGTGCGCTCCAGGCAGGAGACGCACTTGCCCAGGATGCGCAGGCAGGAGGAGCACCAGCTTCCCGAGCTGTGGCACAAGCCCGCGCCTTCCTTCATGGCCAGTTTTCCTTCGGCTTCGTTGCAGGACATCATCGACATGACGATGTAGATCACCACGGCGATCGCCAGTGACCAGGGGTCGAAGGCGACGACCAGGCTGTCACCCGCGTACAGCACGGACGACCCGGCGGGCAGGGCGGTGCCGTTGACCGCCAAGGTCACGCCATAGCTGGTGAACGAGCCACTGAAGCCGCCGCTGGCCAACAGGGCCTGCATGCCTTGGTAGACGAATTCGCGGTTCTCCGAGTTCATCAGCGTGTCGTAGACGAGCCGCGAGCCTGTGCCGAAGACGCTCTGGTTGCTCATGCCCGCACCAGAGCGGTCCGAATCACAGCAATCCTTGAGCAGCCGGTCTCGGCAGTGGTTGGCCTCGCCGCTGAAAACCCGCATGTTGCTGGTGTCGAGGTAGACGCCCGCTTCCCGAGCCGCCTCCAGCATCGACATCGAGCGGGCGAAGTCGGCATCGTTGGTGTAGCTGGTGTTGAAGCAACTACTGCCCAGGCAGAACACATTGGATGGGCAGTTCGATGCCGCGGTGATGCTTTGGGCCCCCGTCGAGCAGGCGTAGCTGTCCTGGTAGATCTCGCACGCGCCCGTCGTGGCG
>JAZJZP010000048.1:36903-38593 GCA_040389805.1 Pseudomonadota bacterium | reverse complement strand
TTATTGCAGGGCAAATGGAAGTTTCGTTTTGGAAAGCGTTGGGCCTCGCGTGTTTCGGCCGTGTAGCTTTGCACGATGGGGATGGCGTTGAGCACTTCGGAGGCAATGGCGCTGGAGTCGGCCACCCGGTCCTGGCTGCTGCGCGAGAGCTTGCGGACACGGCGCCCGTAAGCGACCGAGGGCAGCACAACCAGCACCAGCACGCCCAGCACCTGGGCCATGATGTAGGGATTGGTGATCACCAGCATCACCAGCGCGCCGGCGGCCATGATGGAGTTGCGCAGGCCCATGGACAGGCTGCTGCCCACCACGCTTTGGATCAAGGTGGTGTCGGCGGTCAGTCGCGACAGCACTTCACCCGTTTGCGTGGTCTCAAAGAAGGCGGGGCTTTGGCGCAGCACATGGCTGTACACGGCGCTTTTGAGGTCGGCCGTGATGCGCTCGCCCAACCAAGTCACCGAGTAATAACGCGAAGCCGAAAACACGCCCATGGCCAGCCCGACGCCAAACAGCGCCAGAAAATGCTCGCGCAGGGCCATGACACGCTGGTCAGGGTCGGCGGGCAGGAAGCCTTTGTCGATCAATTCGCGCAAGGCGATCGGCAACACCAAGGTGGTGAGGGCGGCGAGCAGCAAAAACACCAAGGCCAAGGCGATGCGACCACGGTAAGCCCGCAGATAGGGTTGCAGCCCTTTCAGCGATTGCGGCGAGGCGCTCGCGGCGGGGGGTGACTTTGTGGTGCTGGAGGCTGTGATTGAACTCATGGTGTGATTATGATGCCTTGACAATAATTGCTTAGGCAAATAAATTATCGGCCATGGATCAATCCCTAAATTCAGCGCCGGCAGGCGAGGCCTTCTACAAGCCCGAGGGCTTTAGCAGTGGAGACAGCATTGGCTTTTTAATGCGGCGCATCATGCTGTCGCTGGTCACCCAGGTGGATCGGCAGCTGGAGGTGCACGACCTGACCCATGCGCAATGGGGTCCGTTGTTCATGCTGTTGCAAGGGCGGGCGACCACCTTGGCCGAGCTCTCGCGCGAGCTGCAGATCGATGCGGGGGCGTTGACCCGCACCCTGGATCGCCTCGAAGCCAAAGGCTTGTGCCGGCGAGAACGCTCGACTCAAGACCGCCGGGTGGTTCATTTGACGCTGACCGACGCAGGTCAGGCGGCCTCGGGGCACGTTCCCAAAGTGCTGTGCGACACGCTCAATGCCTATCTGGAGGGCTTTACCCACGAAGAGTGGCAAAGCTTGTTGGGTTTTTTGCGCCGCATCGCGCACAACGCCGAGGTTTTGAAGGGCAGCGCCGAGGACCGAGCATGAGCCATTCGATGAGGGCCATCGTGGCTGTTTGTGTTTTGGCCTTGAGTGCCTGTGCCAATCAGCAAGATATTCAACCCCAGCAACAGCGACTGGATGCACGCCAGTGGGGCCTGGACGAACAGACCTTGACAAGCGAGGGGGCGGTTCAAAGCGCTGCGTGGTGGACGGCGTTTGACGATGTCCAACTCAATGCCTTGATCGAGCGGGCCTTGTCGGCACAGCCGTCCATTCAGGTGGTGGAGGCCCGGCTCGCCAGGGCGCGGGCCCAGGCGGTGGCGGCCAATGGGGCAGAGTTTCCGCAAATTCAGGCCACGGCCAAGGTCGAGCGCCAGCGCTTTACCGAGCATGGGCTGTATCCGCCCCCGC
>JAZJZP010000048.1:33750-36893 GCA_040389805.1 Pseudomonadota bacterium | reverse complement strand
TCCGCGACACGGGTACCTTGCAACTGGAAGGCGAGTGGGAGCTGGACTTGTTTGGTCGCCAGCGCGCCTTGCTCGATGCCGCCATTGGTCAGTCCCGTGCGGCGCAGGCCGATGCCCAGGCGGCGCGGTTGCTGTTGTCGGCCCAGGTGGCGCGGGCCTATGTGCAACTGGCCCGTTGGTTGGCACAAAAAGAGGTGGTGCAACGCACCCTGGCGCAGCGTGAAGAGGTGTTGGGTCTGATCCGGCAACGCGTCCAGGGGGGCTTGGACACCACGGTGGAGTTGCGCCAAAGTGAAGGTGCTTTGCCTGATGTGCGTCAGCAGATCGAGGCGGTGGACGAGCAAATTGCACTGGCACGCCATGCCCTGGCCGCCTTGAGCGGGCAGCCGCCTGCCGCGACGCTCAACCTCAGCCCCGCCATCCAGGCCCTCAAGCTGATGGACGTGCCTAAAAACCTGCCGATGGACTTGCTGGCCCGGCGAGCGGACATCATGGCCGCGCGTTGGCGGGCCGGCACCCCTAATACGCACATCTTCATCATCATCGATCTGGTGGCCTTTGCGGGCTACAACGCCATCGGGCTGGACCGCCTGCTGTTGGCGGGCAGTCGCCAGTTTGGACTCTTTCCGGCCATTCACCTGCCCTTGTTTGATGGCGATCGCCGCCGTGCCAATCTGCAAGGCAGCGTGGCGGAGCAGGACGCCGCTGTGGCGACCTATAACCAGGCGGTGGTCGAGGCTGTTCACGAGGTGGCCGATCAGCTCAGCAGTGTCGACTCACTGGGGCGTCAGCGCCTGGAGCAGCAGGCCGCGCAGACCAGTGCCGAGTCCGCCTATGACCTGGCCCTGCAACGCTACCGCGCAGGCCTGGGCAGCTACCTGATGGTGCTGAACGCCGAGACCGCCGTGCTGAATCAACGCCGCTTGGGCGTCGATCTTCAGGCCCGAGCCATGGAGGCCCAAGTGGCCCTGGTGCGTGCCATCGGGGGCCGTGCCCCCTCACCCGAAACCACCCCCTCGCCGTCAGGAGACCGTTCATGAGCCGCCCCGCAGACCAAGACCAAACCCCGAGCAACCCTCAGCGAAAGAAGGCGTTGACCGTGATTGCCGCGGTCGTCGGGATCGCAGGGCTGGCCTGGGGTGTGCATTACTGGCTGACAGGTCGCTTTGTGGAGCACACCGACAACGCCTATGTGCAGGCCCATGTCATCCAGATCACGCCGCAGGTGGGTGGCACGGTGTTGTCCATCGGGGCTGATGACACGCAGCACGTCAAGGCCGGGCAGATGCTGGTCAAGCTGGATGCTGCGGATGCGCAGGTGGCCCTGGATCAGGCCGAAGCCCAGCTGGCCCAGACCGTGCGCGAGGTGCGCACCCTGTTTGCCAACAACCAAACTTTGCAAGCGCAGGTGCGCCTGCGTGAGGCCGATGTGGCCAAGGTGCAAGACGAAGTCGCCCGGGCGCAGGACGATGTCAATCGACGTGCACCGCTGGTGAAGACCGGTGCGGTCGGACAAGAAGAGTTCAACCACGCCACTGCGCAGTTGAGCAGCGCTAAAAATGCACTGGCAGCGGCCCGATCCGCACAAGCGGCGGCGCAAGAGCAACTGGCGTCCAACCAGTCATTGACCGAGGGCACCAGCGTGGCCCAGCACCCCAATGTGGCGCGGGCCGGAGCGCGGGTGCGCGAGGCCTACCTGGCACTCCAGCGCGTTGAGTTGACGGCGCCACTGGAGGGCACGATTGCCAAGCGCAGTGTGCAGGTGGGTCAACGTGTTCAGGCCGGGACGCCGTTGATGTCCCTGGTCACGCTGGACCACCCCTGGGTGGATGCTAATTTCAAGGAGAGCCAGTTGCAGCGTGTGCGCCTTGGCCAACCCGCCACACTGACTGCCGATGTGTATGGCCAGAAGGTGGTGTTCCATGGCACTGTGGTGGGACTGGGGGCTGGCACGGGTGCGGCGTTTGCCTTGCTGCCGGCCCAGAACGCCACGGGCAACTGGATCAAGGTGGTGCAGCGCGTGCCGGTGCGCATTGCGCTCCAGGCCGATGAGGTCAAGGCGCACCCGCTGCAGGTGGGGCTGTCGATGGAGGTGGCGGTGGACGTGACCGAGCAAAAGGGCCCGCCCGTGGCCGGTCTTGAGGCCAGCCAGGCCGCAGCCATCACCGAGGTGGTGAGCCCCACGCAGCGTGATGCCGAGGCCTTGGTCAAACGCATCATCACGGCCAACCTGGGCCATGGCGCGCGAGGGGGCTGAGATGGCGTCCTTGGCGTCTTCTGGGGCGCAGCCGAGCCCTGCCGCGTCGGCGGGTGCGGGGCCCTTGGTGGGCTCCAGCATCGTGCTGGGCACGCTGGCCTTGTCCCTGGCCACTTTCATGAATGTGCTGGATTCGTCCATTGCCAACGTGTCCTTGCCGGCCATCGCGGGTGACCTGGGCGTGAGTCCGACCCAAGGCACCTGGGTCATCACCAGCTTCGGGGTGGCCAACGCCATCTCCGTGCCCTTGACGGGCTGGCTCACGCAGCGCTTTGGCGCGGTGCGTTTGTTCATGGCCAGCGTGGTGCTGTTTGTGCTGGCCTCGCTGATGTGCGGTCTGGCGCCCAGTCTGGAGGTGCTGATTGGCTTTCGGGTGCTGCAAGGCCTGGTGGCCGGGCCGATGATCCCGCTGTCGCAGGTATTGCTGCTGTCGAGCTATCCGCCAGGCAAAGCGGGGCTGGCCTTGGCCATGTGGGCCATGACCACGCTGGTGGCGCCGGTGACTGGGCCGTTGCTGGGCGGCTGGATCACCGACAACATGTCGTGGCCTTGGATTTTCTTCATCAACGTGCCGGTGGGTTTGTGGGCTGCGGCTGTGACCTGGCGCATTTACAAGTCACGAGAAACGCCCACGCGCAAGCTGCCGATCGACACCGTGGGCTTGGCGCTGCTGGTGCTGTGGGTGGGCGCGTTGCAGCTCATGCTGGACAAAGGCAAGGAGCTGGACTGGTTTGAAAGCGGGCAGATCGTGGCCCTGGGGGTGGTCGCGGCGGTGGGTCTGGTGGTCTTCATCGCGTGGGAGCTGACGGCCGAGCACCCCGTGGTGGACTTGCGCTTGTTTGCCGGGCGCAATTTTGCTTTTGGCGCCTTCACCTTGTCGGTCGCT
>JAZJZP010000048.1:25971-33740 GCA_040389805.1 Pseudomonadota bacterium | reverse complement strand
GCAGCAGTACATGGGTTACACGGCAACCGCGGCGGGCATGGCCATGGCGCCGGTCGGCATCCTGGCGATCTTGTTATCGCCCTTGGTCGGGCGCAGTGTCACGCGAACGGACCCGCGCGGCCTGGCGACGGTCGCCTTTGTGGGCTTTGCGGGAGTGATGTGGATGCGCTCTCACTTCAACACCCTGGCGGACATGGGCACCATCTTGCTGCCCACTGTCTTGCAGGGCGGCGCCATTGCCTTTTTCTTCATTCCTTTGAGCGCGATCACCTTGTCGGGGCTGCCGCCAGACAAGATCCCTTCCGCCTCGGGCCTGAGTAATTTCACGCGGATCATGGCGGGGGCCATGGGCACGTCCTTGGTCACCACGCTGTGGGAGCACCGTGCGGCCCTGCACCACGCGCACCTGACCGAGCGCCTCAGCAATGCCGACCCCAGTGCGATGGATGCGTTCAGCGTACTGGCCAAGGTGGGCCTCAACCCTGAGCAGGCGGCCGCCCAAATCAACCGTCTGATCGATCAGCAAGCGTTCACGCGGGGCGTTGACGATGTGTTCCTGCTGTCGGCCTGGTTGTTCTTGGCAATGGTGCCGCTGGTGTGGTTGGCCAAGCCGGTGAGGCGGGCGGGCGAGGTCATGGATGCGGGTGGGGCGCATTGAGGCGGGTGGCGGGCAGCAACCGAGACTGAACCTGGACCATCGCATCGGGCGCATCGCAGGCCACCACCTGGCGCCAAGGCATGCTGCGCAGCCAGGTGATCTGGCGTTTGGCCAATTGCCGCGTGGCGATCACGCCCAGCTCGGTCACGGCGGCGAGTTGCTTGGGGTCGTCCAGGTCCAAGCCTTGGTCCAGGGCTTCCCACACTTGTCGGTAGCCCACGCAGCGCATGGAGGGCAGATCCAGGTGCAGGTCGCCTCGTTGGCGCAGGGCGCGCACCTCGTCAATGAAGCCGGCCCGCATCATCAATTCAAAACGCCGTTTAATGCGCTGGTGCAGCCAGGTGCGCTCCGACGGCTCTAGCGACACGAGGATGGTGTTGGCGGGGGCTTGGTCGCTTTTGGGGGCGCGCTGATGGAAGCTCGACAAGGGGCGGCCAGTGCTGTGCCAGACCTCCAGCGCACGCTGGATGCGTTGCGTATCGCCAGGGGGCAGGCGGGCGGCGGTGATCGGGTCCACCAGGGTCAGTTCGGCATGCAGGGCGGCCCAGCCTTGCGCCTTGGCTTGTGCGTCCAGCCGCGCGCGCACGGCCGGGTCGGCGGGGGGCATGTCATCGAGGCCGTCCAGCAAGGCCTTGATGTAGAGCATGGTGCCACCCACCAGCAAAGGTTGGCGGCCACGTGCCCTGATCTCGGCCATCAAGCGGGTGGCGTCCTGCACAAAGCGCGCCGCGCTGTAGCTCTCTAAGGGGTCAATGAGGTCGATCAGGTGATGGGGGACGGCGGCCAGCTCCTCGGGCGAGGGCTTGGCGGTGCCGATGTCCATGCCGCGATAGACCAGGGCCGAGTCGACGCTGATGATTTCAATCGGGGTGTGCCGGGCCAGTGCCAGGGCGCAGGCGGTTTTGCCTGAGGCGGTGGGGCCCGCAAGGATCAGGGTGGGCTGGAGTGCGGTGGTCATGACGGGTCCGTGTTCAGCGCTGGGGCCAGTCCGTTGCGCTGGACCAGGTTCAAGGCGACCCAGGCGGTGCAGGCTGCGCCCACGGCCATGCCCAGCGTCATCGGATGGATGGTGTTGGCCCACAGGGGCAGTTTCATGCCGGCGGCCAACACCGCGCTGACGCCAAAGGCCACGGTGGCCAGCACAAAGCCCGACAAGGCGGACGCCGCCCCGGCATGGCGCGGAAAGGCCGAGACGATCCCGGTCTGACCGCAGGGCTGGTGGATGCCGTGCGCGCAGGCGTAGAGCCACATGCCGGGCAGCAGGCCATACAGAGTGGGCGGCCATGTGGTGAGCGCCGTGATGGCCGAGACCCCGGCCATCCAGAGACCCGCCGACAAGGTGACCAGGCCCGCGATCCGCACGGTGCCGATCAGGCCGCGCTGTGTCAGCAGGCGGCGGCACCAACTGACCCCGACCAGGTAGGACAAGGACAAGCTGGCCATCACCACCCCATAGGTCTGGCCGGTGCAGTTCAGGAGGTCGATGAACACGAAGGACGAGGCCGCCAGGCAGACAAACAGCCCCGCATAGGTGGCCGAGGTCAGCAAGGTGTGGGCTTGAAAGGTGGGGTGTTGGGCAATGGTCCACCAATCGTGCAGCAGTTGAGCCGGGTGGGCATGCACGGTGCGTCGCTCAGGCGGCAGTGTCTCGGGCAGGCGCCACACCACAAACAGCAGCGTCAAGGCCCCAAAGATGCCGACAGTGGCCAAGGTGCTGCGCCAACCCAGATGCGTGGCGGTCACCCCGCCAATGATGGGTCCTGCCAGGGCGATGAGGCCCAGTCCGGCCATGCCCCAGGTCATCATGCGAGCGCCATCGACCGGCGCATAGAGGTCGCGGACCATGGCGCGACCACAGACCACGGCGGCGGCCAGGCAGGCCCCTTGGGCGGCGCGGGCGGCCACCATCAAACTCAGACTGCTGGCGATGCAGGTCAGGCCACTGGCCAGCACAAACAGGCTCAGCCCCCAACGCAGCACGGGGCGGCGACCAATGCGGTCGGCCACGGGGCCCCACACCAGTTGGCCTACGCCAAAGGCCAGCACCAGCACCGACAGCGTCAATTGCGCGGCCGAGGGGCTGACGCCCAGCGCCCGTTGCATTTGCGGCAGGGCGGGCAGGTAGAGGTCGGTGGTGATGGGCTGCAGACCCAGCAGCATGCCCAGCGCCACCACGGTCACCCAGGTGGGCGGCAGGCGCGTCGCCTCAGAAGCGCTCATCAGGGTGCAAGAAGCGCCACTGGCCCAGCGGCAGGTGGCCCAGCACGATGCTGCCCATGCGCACGCGCTTGAGGCCCACCACGTTCAGTCCGACCTGTTCGCACATGCGGCGGATCTGGCGCTTGCGGCCTTCGCGCAGCACAAACCGCAGTTGCTGCTCGTTCTGCCACGACACCTTGGCGGGCTTGAGTTCGCGGCCATCAAGCATCAAGCCGTGGCGCAGCTTCTCCAGCAAGTCGGCGGGAAACACGCCCGAGATGTTGCGCTCTTCGGGGTTGCTGCCCAGCTCCACCCGCACGAGGTATTCCTTCTCGATGTTGGAGTCCTCGCCGATCAGCTCGCGGGCGATGCGACCGTCTTGGGTCAGCACCAGCAGGCCGGTGGAGTCGATGTCGAGCCGACCGGCCGGTGCCAGGTGCTTGAGGTGACCTCGGGTGAGCTGGATCTTGCTGCGGTCGCCTTCGGCCCAGTGGTTTTCTGGGCGGACCAGCACAAACGCGGGCTCGTAGCCATCTTCGGCTTGACCGCTGACATAGCCAATCGGCTTGTTGATCAGGATGGTGACGCGCTGGGCTTGTTGGGTCTTGGCGGCCTCATCAATGGTGATCGATTGATGCAGGTGGACGCGTGAGCCGAGTTCGCTGACGATCTGCCCATCGACCCGGACCCAGCCGTGCTCGATCCACTCGTCGGCTTCGCGGCGCGAGGCCAATCCCCGCTCGCTCATGAGCTTGGACAAGCGAACCTTGCCGTCGTGTTCGGCGCTGCTGTCCGTCAGTGGTCTGGCTGCGGTGGGGTACAGGCCTGTGCCACGGCGGCCATCGCGACGAGCCTCTTGTGGCGGTGGTGGCGACTGCCGGGGGCGATCATCGCGGTACTGCATGGGCGGGCGTTCACGGGGGTCACGCGCGTCGCGTTGATCACGCGGATCACGTTGATCGCGGCGTGCCGGTTCGGCGGCCCGGCGTTGGCCTGGCCAGCGGTCGACCACCGGCGCGCGCGGGGCGGCGGCTTGGGCCTGGGCTCGGGCGGTCTGCGCCTGGGCTCTGGCTTCCTGGGCTTGGTGTTGCGCCTCCTGGGCCTGTGCCAAGGCTCGGGCCTCCGCTTCGATGCGGGCTTGGATGGCCTCAGCCGCTTCGGCGGCCGACATGCGCTTGCGCGGGGCCGAGCCGGCGCCACGCACGGGGGCGCGGTAATGGGCAGGGGCGTCGCCGCGTTCAGCCTCGGGCGCGACGGGCTTGTTCAGGATGAGTTTTTTGCGTTCAGTCATGGGGGTGGCCTCGTTGGGGGCGGTCAGCGGCCGCGCATGAACAGGGCATCGAGTTCACGCAGGGAAAGTTGCCGCCAGGTAGGGCGGCCGTGGTTGCATTGGTCGGCGCGATCGGTGGCTTCCATGTCGCGCAGCAAAGCATTCATTTCAGTCAAGGTCAATTGTCGGTTGGCCCGCACTGCGCCATGGCAGGCCATGGTCGCCAGCAGTTCGTGCTGGGCGCGGCGAATCACGTCGCTGGCATCGAGTTGAGCCAACTCGGCCAGCACCGACCTGGCCAGCTCAATGCCATCGGCTTGCGTCAAGGCCTGAGGCACGGAGCGCAAGGCCAGGGTGCCGGGCCCCAAGGGATCAATGTCCAGGCCCAGGCTGAGCAGGGCGTCACGCTGCCCTTCAGCCGTGGCGATTTCTTGCGGGGTGGCCGCAAAGCTTTGGGGGATCAGCAAGGGCTGGCTCTCCAGCCGCTCATGGGCCAGCTGTGCCTTGAGGCGCTCGTACACGATGCGCTCGTGCGCGGCGTGCATGTCCACGATGACCAGACCCTGGGCATTTTCAGCCAGCACGTAAATGCCGCCGACCTGTGCCAACGCCCGCCCCAGCGGCCATTCATGGGCCGGGCTGTGCTCGGTGGATGACTGAGTCGTGGCGGCCAGGGGTTTGAGCGATTCAGGCGCAAAGCCGTACGAAGTCGGCGCATCGTCATCACGCTCGACGCGCTTGAAGGCATGACTCGGCAAGCCTTCTGATGCAAACAAGGGCGCGGCCACACTGTCAGACCCTGGCCAGCCCGCCCAGCGTTGCTGCGGGGCGGCGTCGGCATGGCGCTGCCAGGGCAGGGGGCTTTGGCGGTTGACCGACAGCGGGGCCTGCGTGGCTTCGCCGTTGGCACCCTCGACGTTGGTGGTGGATGAGGTCGCCTCTGGTGTCACCACGGACAGCAGGGGCGCGCCCAGACCGAGGCCAGCGCGCGACAGGGCCAAGGCCGCTTCCACCGCTTTGCGCACCGCCTGGTGCACCTCACGAGAGTCGCGAAAGCGCACTTCAATCTTGGTCGGGTGCACATTGACATCGACCCGGTCGGGCGCGATTTCAATGAACAGCACGTAGGTGGGCTGGCGCGCGCCATGCAGCACGTCTTCATAGGCCGCGCGCACGCCGTGCGTCAGCAATTTGTCGCGCACATAGCGGCCATTGACGTAGCAATACTGCTGGTCAGCCCGTGAGCGGGCGTGGTCCGGCAAGCCGGTGTGGCCATACACGCGCATGGGGCCGATGGTGAGGTCGACCGCGCGGCTGGTGTCGATGAACGACTCGCCCAGCACGTCGCTGACGCGTTGCTCGGGCGAGCCGGCACGCCATTGCTCCACCAGCTTGCCTTCATGCCAGACGGCAAAGCCCACATCGGGCCGGGCCAGCGCATGGCGCCGCACGGCTTCCAGGCAATGGGCCAGCTCGGTGCCTTCGGTCTTGAGGAACTTGCGCCGCGCGGGCGTGCTGAAAAACAGCTCACGCACCTCCACGGTGGTGCCCACGGCGCGGGCCGCCGGGCTCAGCTCGCCGGATCGGGCGTCCAGCCGGTGGGCGTGCTCGGCCGCCGCGGTGCGGCTGGCCACGGCCATGTCCGATACGGAGGCAATGGCCGCCAGGGCCTCGCCCCGAAAGCCCATGGTCGAAACACTTTCCAGATCGTGCAATGAGCGGATCTTGCTGGTCGCGTGGCGTTTGAGTGCCAAGGGCAACTCGTCCAGGGGGATGCCGCTACCGTCGTCCTCGACCAGGATCTGGCGAATCCCGCCCGCCAGCAGCTTGATGGTGACCTGACGTGCCCCGGCGTCCAGGGCGTTGTCCACCAGTTCACGCACCACCGAGGCCGGGCGCTCGACCACCTCACCGGCGGCAATCTGGCTGATCAGCTCGTCGGGCAGCTCGCAAATCGTGCGCCGGGCGGTGGGTGGTGGCGCCACAGGGGTGCCCTCAATCTGAGGGGGCTGGGCGTTCATGGAGGAGGTCGTCATCAAGGGATTGTACGAAGCCCCCCGATAATGGGTGCATGGACATTGCTCATTTCCTTCTGGATTTCATCCTTCATGTCGACCAGCACCTGGTGGCCTTCGTTCAAGATCACGGTCTGTGGGTCTATGCCTTGCTGTTTTTGATCATTTTTGTCGAGACCGGCGTGGTGGTCATGCCGTTCCTTCCGGGCGACTCCTTGTTGTTCGTGGTGGGGGCGATGTGCGGGATCGGCTTGCTGAGTCTGCCCTTGTCCATTGGGCTGCTGTTGATGGCGGCGGTGCTGGGCAATCAGAGCAACTACGCCATCGGACGCAAGATCGGCCCCAAGGTGTTTCAGTGGGAGCAGTCCCGATTTTTCAACAAGCGTGCGTTTGAGCAGGCCCATGCGTTTTACGAGCGCTACGGCGGCATCGCCATCGTGATTGCCCGCTTCATGCCGTTTGTGCGCACCTTCGCGCCGTTTGTGGCGGGGGTGGCCGCCATGAGTCGCAGCAAGTTCACGTTCTTTGACATCACCGGCGGCGCCTTGTGGGTGGGTGGGGTCACCTTGGCGGGTTATTTCTTCGGCAACATCCCGTTTGTCAAAACCCACCTGGACAAAATCATCTGGGCGATGATCCTGATCCCCGGGGCTTTGGCGGTATTGGGGGCTTGGCGGGCAGGGCGCAAGGCGGCGGTTCAGGCCTGAACCCTCAGGCTTAGATCGCCCGGTCGCGCGCCATCGGTGGGTTCTTCGCAAAATAGCGTTGAATCCCGGCGAGCAAGGCGTCGGCCATCTGCGCTTGGTAGTCGTCGTCGCGCAGCTTGGTTTCTTCTTCCGGGTTGGAGATAAACCCGGTTTCGACCAGCACCGACGGGATGTCGGGGGCTTTGAGCACGGCAAAGCTGGCTTGCTCGACCTTGGCTTTGTGCAAGCGGCCGATTTTCCCCAGGTTGCCCAGGAGGACGCTGCCCAGCTTGAGGCTGTCCTTGATTTGCGCTGTGGTTGACATGTCCAGCAAGGCGCGCATCACCGTCGCGTCCTTGGCCTTGATGTTGACCCCGCCGACCAGGTCCGATGCGTTCTCTTTTTTGGCCATCCAGCGCGCCGTGGCACTGCTGGCACCGTTCTCTGACAAGGCAAACACCGAGGCACCGCGCGCTTGCGGGTTCATGAAGGCATCGGCATGGATGGACATGAACAGGTCGGCCTGAACGCGTCGTGCCTTGGTGACGCGTTCGTGCAGCGGCACAAAATAGTCGGACTCGCGGGTGAGCATGGCGCGCATGCCCGGTTGGGCGTTGATGCGGGCGCGCAGCAGCTTGGCAATCGACAGCACCACGTCTTTTTCGAACAGCCCGCTGGGACCGATGGCGCCAGGGTCTTCACCGCCATGGCCAGCGTCCAAGGCGATGATCACCAGACGCTGGGTGGAGCGCATCGGTTTGTTGGATGGCGTGTCGGGCGCCTCGGAGGCACGCTCTTCGGATCGGTTGCCGCCTTTGATGGCGGGGCCGGGCGTGGCACGGGCCACGGTGCGGTCGGTGCTGCGGCGCCGCATGTCGCCAATGAAGTCGCCCAGGGCATCGTTGACGGCCCCTGCCGCCTGTGCCGATGGGCTGATGTCT
>JAZJZP010000048.1:11098-25961 GCA_040389805.1 Pseudomonadota bacterium | reverse complement strand
GAAATCGGTGAGGACTCGACGCTGTTGGCCGCGCCGGGCGCGCTGGCGCCTGGGGGGGATGACGCGGGCGGGCTGTTCGGCTCCGTGCCTTGCAGCGCCTTGCGCGGATCGACGTCCACCGCCGAGTGCAGATCAAACACCAAACGGTGTTGATAGGCGGCGACGGGCTCCAGGCTGAACACCTGCGGTTTGATGGGTTGCTTGAGGTCAAAGACCAGTCGCACCACGTGGGGCTTGAATTGACCCACACGCACGCCGGCGATGTAAGGGTCATCGGCGCGCACTTTACTGACCAGCTCGCGCAATTGCGGGCTCAGCTCCAGCCCATTGATGTCAATGACCAGGCGGTAGGGGTTGTCCACCAAAAAATGCTTGGCTTGTAGCGGGGTGTCGGACTCGAGCGTGACGCGCGTGTAGTCAGACGCGGGCCACACCCGCACCGCCAGAAGTTGCGCACCGTAGGCCAGCTCCAGCGGGCCGAGCAGCAACACCAGGCTGCCTTGCAGGCCGCGGGTCAGCAACTTGCGCCGCGACAGCGAGATCGACGAGGGGGCGGGTTGGTGGTCAGGCATGGGGCGCCCCCGCTTGCATCAGGCTTGCCAGGCACTGCGCGCCCGGCAAGGTGCCCGATTCGATGCGGACCTCGCGGCGGTCTTCATCGACAGGAGTGATGGTCATGATCAGGTCGGGCGTGGGCAGCAGGCCGTCGGCCTTGTCGGGCCATTCGACCAGTTTGAGCCCGGGGCTGGCAAACAGATCCCGAAAGCCAGCGTCCTCCCATTCCTGGGGGTCGTTGAAGCGGTAAAAATCAAAATGCCAAATCGACAAGCCAGGGGCCTCGTGCGGTTCCACCACGGCATAGCTGGGGCTTTTCACCCGGCCTTCAACCCCCAGCGCCCGCAACAAATGGCGCGTGAAGGTGGTTTTGCCCGCCCCCAGCGTGCCGCGCAGTTCGATCACGGCGGAGCCTCCACCCGCCAGCAGGGGCCGCAGCGCGTTGGCGCATTGGCTGGCCATGGCGCTGCATGCAGCCTCATCGGTCCAGATGAAGTCGCCACGGGTCTTGGGGGGACTCGGGTTAAGAGGGGAGCTTGGTACGATCGTCACATGCATCAGGAACTGCGGCCACCATTGTCAACGACTGCGTCATCGGGATTGAGTCCCGACGAGGTGCTGTCGCGTTTGCGTTTGTGGGCCTCACAACTGGGATTTTCGCAGATTGGGGTCGCAGGCATTGACTTGTCAAGTGCCGAGGCCGGATTTCTGGACTGGCTGGCGCGTGGTTTCCACGGTGAAATGCACTACATGGCCGCCCATGGACTCAAACGGACCCGCCCCGCCGAGCTGGTGCCGGGTACGGTGCGGGTGATCACGGCACGCATGGATTACCTGCCCGGCAGCACGCCGACCGACTGGCAGCGCATCGAGTGGGATCGCCTGAGCCGGCCCCACGATGCCGCAGTGTCGCTCTATGCCCGGGGGCGGGACTATCACAAGGTCTTGCGTGCCCGCTTGCAGACGCTGGCGGATCAACTGGCCGAGTTGCTGGGGCCTTTTGGGCACCGCGTGTTCACCGATTCGGCGCCGGTGCTGGAGGTCGAGCTGGCCAGCCGCAGCGGCTTGGGCTGGCGTGGCAAACACACCCTGCTGCTGTCGCGCCAAGCCGGGTCGACCTTCTTTCTGGGTGAAATCTATGTGGACCTGGCCTTGCCCTTGACCCCGGCAGAGACGGCGCACTGTGGATCGTGCCAGGCCTGCATCGACGTGTGCCCGACCCAGGCCATCGTGGGCGATCAGTTGGTGGATGCTCGGCGCTGCATCTCGTACCTGACGATTGAGTCGAGCGCCCCCATCCCGCTGGCGCTGCGGCCCCTGCTGGGCAACCGAATTTACGGTTGCGATGATTGCCAACTGGTCTGCCCCTGGAATAAATTCGCCCAGCGAGCCCAGGTGCCCGACTTCGAGCCTCGCGCGGCGCTCACCGCCCCGACCTTGCTGCAACTCTGGCGCTGGGACGAGGCTACATTTTTGCGGACGCTGGAAGGTAGCCCGATCCGGCGCATCGGCCATGAGCGCTGGCAGCGCAACATCGCCGTGGCGCTGGGCAATGCCTTGCGGGCCACGGGCGATGCGGCCATCGTCGAGGCCTTGCGGGCGTGGCAGGCTCAGCCACCGCAGGGTGTCGATGTGGATTTGGTGGGCGAGCATGTGCAATGGGCGTTGCAGCAGGGCGACTGTGCCCCTTGAGCCCAGGTATCCTGTCGCCATGTATGCGCAATTTTTCGGCCTGAAGAAAGAGCCCTTTTCGATCGCCCCAGATCCGCGCTACCTCTTCATGAGCGAGCGGCACCGCGAGGCCTTGGCGCACCTTCTGTATGGCGTCAAAGGCGGGGGCGGATTTGTCTTGCTCACCGGTGAAATCGGGGCGGGCAAAACCACCGTGTGCCGCTGCTTTCTGGAGCAGATCCCCCGGCGCTGCAACGTGGCCTACATCTTCAACCCCAAGCTCACGGTCAGCGAGCTGTTGAAGTCGGTGTGCGACGAGTTCCGGATCCCGCATCAGCACCAGGGCCCCGGGGTCGAGACGGTCAAAGACTACCTGGACCCGCTCAACGAGTTTTTGCTCAAGACGCATGCCGTCGGGCAAAACAATGTGCTGATCATCGACGAGGCTCAGAACCTCTCGGCCGATGTGCTGGAGCAATTGCGCCTGCTCACCAATCTGGAAACCAGCGAGCGCAAGCTCTTGCAGATTATCCTGATCGGACAGCCCGAGTTGCGTACCATGCTGGCCCGGCCCGAGCTGGAACAACTGGCCCAGCGCGTCATCGCGCGTTTCCATCTGGCCGCCTTGTCCGAGGACGAGACCGCCCAGTACATCACCCACCGGCTCATGGTGGCCGGCAGCGTCAAGGGTCGCTTGTTTGACAACAACGCCATGCAACGTGTCCACGAGTTGTCTCGGGGGGTGCCACGGCGCATCAACCTGTTGTGCGACCGGGCCTTGCTGGGCGCCTACACCGAGGGCAAGAGCCGGGTGGACCGGCGCATTGTCGACAAGGCCGCGGCCGAGGTGTTTGACCTGGCTTTGCCCGAAGCTCCCGTTGCTGCACCCCGCCGACACCTCAGCCCTGCAGTGCGCTGGAGCCTGGTGGGGGTGGCTGGCGCCGGTTTGCTGGGCGTGGCCGGTTGGGCTGCATTGGGGGGAGGGCGCGCCTTCATGCACGTCACCGCACCCCCTGCATCCGCCGCCGCCAGCGCGCCCGTGCGGGTCGCTGCATCGCTCCCTTTGGCACCGAGCAGCGCGGCCTCGTCAGCCCGGGCCATTGCGCAGCGGATTCGTTTCGAGTCAGCCCCCAGGGATCAGCGAGACGCGTGGCAAGACCTGGCGCGCTTGTGGAATGTCAATCTACCCGAGGGCGATCCTTGTATCGTGGCGCAGCGCAGTCAATTGCAGTGTTTCCGCAGCAGCAGCGGCCTGGACTTGATCCGCCAACTGGGTCGCCCCGGAATCCTGACACTGCGTGATGAACAAGGCCAGCCGGTCTACGCGGTGCTCACCGGTCTAGGCCGCCAGAGTGCCAGTTTGCGCTTGGGCTCCAGCGTGCAAACCGTGTCCTTGCTGGCCTTGGCCAAGGTTTGGCGCGGCGACTTTGCCACCTACTGGCGCGTGCCGCCGGGCTATCACAACAAGGTGGTGAACGGTCACACGGGGCCCGCGGTGGACTGGTTGACCGCGCAATTGTCCAAGCTGCAGGGTGAGCCTGAGCCGATCGGGCCTCAGACCTTCAATGCCAAGTGGCAGTCTCAGGTTTATGCCTTTCAGATGTCTCAGGGTATCAAGCCCGATGGGGTGGCCGGTGCCATGACCCTCATGCAACTCAACCGCGTTGCGAATGTGGACGAGCCTCGTCTGCAACAGGAGAGATAAGCCATGTCTTACATTCTCGACGCCTTGCGAAAAGCGGACTCCGAACGCGAGCGCGGCTCGGTGCCGACCATCCATTCGCAATCGGTGCCGTCAACGCAGCCCGAGTCTGACCCATCACCGCCGCTGGCCAGTTCTGCCAAGCCGTGGATGTGGGGACTGGCGGGCGCTGGTGCGGTGCTGTTGGCCGGTGCGCTGGTCTGGGTTCTGGTGGGGGGTGAGCCCGCTTCGTCGGTGCCGACCGTGCGGTTGGCAGTGGCGGTGCCCGAAGTGATCCCACCGCCACCCTTGCCTTCACCAATGCCTACCCCCGTGCCTGAGCCGCACGAGGTGGTCGTGCCGCAAGCAGCCCCAAGTCCAGCGCCTGTACCAACACCAACACCAACACCAGGGCCTGACCCGATGCCGCAGGCCAGGCAGCAGCCGCCCCCCGCCTTGGTTTCTCCGCCAACCAGGGCGGCGGCGCCTGTCCGGCTGCCGCCACCGGCGGTGGTGGTGCCGCAGCGCCAGCCAGGCGCTTCGGTGTCACCCCAAGCACCCCAAGCACCCGACGAGCGCGTTTATGCCATGCATGAACTGCCTGAGGCCATCAAGCGATCCCTGCCGGTCTTGACGATTGGCGGGGCCATGTACTCCGAGACCCCGTCGAGTCGGATGTTGATCCTCAATGGCCAGGTCTTTCACGAGGGCGACAGCCCCGGACCTGAGCTGGTTCTGGAGCAGATCAAGCTCAAATCCGCGGTGCTGAAGTACAAAGGCTACCGTTCCGGCATCAACTACTGACGCGCGCCCGTAACGATCGTGGGCAAGGACCAAGCTGCGCCGGGGGTGATTAGCGAGAACTTGGTGCCCAAGCGCTTGGGCGTGGATGGACCAGCTTGCATGCTTGCTGTACAATTTTTTGTACACACATGGAGCCCCACTATGGATGCCATTTCTTACACCTCTGCAAGGGCCAACTTGGCCAACACAATGGACCGAGTGTGCAACGACCACGAGGCATTGATCATCACGCGCAATGGCCAGCAGTCTGTGGTGATGCTCTCGCTTGAGGACTTCACCGCTCTAGAGGAGACGGCCTACTTGCTCCGCAGCCCTGCCAACACCAAGCGCTTGATGAGTGCAATTGAGCAACTTAACGCAGGCGGGGGTACTGAGCGGGTGTTGAGCGAATGAAATTGATTTTTTCTGACGCCGCCTGGGAAGACTACCTGTACTGGCAACAACAAGACAAGCGCATGGTTGAGCGGATAAACAAGCTCATCAAGGAGACTCAGCGTGAGCCATTTGCTGGAATTGGCAAACCAGAGCCGTTGAAACATGCGTTGGCTGGGTATTGGTCGCGGAGAATTACCGAGGAACACCGCATGGTGTACAAAATAGACGGCGATTCAATACTCTTGGCTCAGCTTCGCTGCCATTATTGAAAAGTTCTAACGCCGATTTCACGGGCGCCCGCATGGCTTTGCCGAAACGATGCGAGGTGTAGGCGTCCCCTTGATCAATATGCAGGCCGGGGCAAGGCGCAACGGTGAAGGATGTGTCGCTAAACTGGATTTTATTTTTATTAACTCACTGAAATTTAACGTCACGGCAGACCCTCATTCTTTGTTTTTGAAGCAACCTCGCTGTGCGCATGAGGATTGGCTACGCCAAGAGATGGCATTCCAGAAAAGCGGATTTATTGGGTAGTCTCGGTTGAAGAAAAGTGCAGAGCCATTAGTAAGGCGCCACCCATGCAAGCGACCACCTTCTTTTGGAAAGAATTGTGACGCGGTTGGTTGACCTAATGCAGTAATAAGTCTGTCCTGGGCCGCTCCATGCGACCACCATGGTACGTTGACAGAAACTTGGTTAAGCTGGCCACCGGCGAAGAAGAACGAAATGAATAATGCTGGAACGCCGTTGTGAGACTTGACATCAACAGCACAGACTCTGTCGGCCGCAAGGTTTCCTTGGTACGGGTTACATGAAATAGGGAGGCCTGAGAATTTATCTTGGAGAGATTTCTCCGTCCAGTTCTCTGAAAGCTCTGAAAGCTCTGAAAATTCGAAAGTTGCGGCCTTTCGTTCTTCCGTGAAGTACAACTGGTACTCCTTGATGTACCTTCTTTGTGAAAACAAGAATGCTGCGACAACGAGGCACGTAAGCACAGCAAGCGTAACGCGAAGAACGTTGATTGGTTTTGATCTGGGCTGCTCGCCTGGTGAAAGCATTGAAAATAACCTCTAGAAATTTTTTGTAATGGTCATGTTAGGAAATATAACGCCTGTTGAGCAACAGTTAGGCAGCTGCGCGAAGTCACTTTGAAAGTGGTGGAATTGTCATGGCTTCATTTGCATTTCTGCTCTGCCATTTCTAAGGATTCTATTTCGACGCCGTTGCAAACTGGTTTGGGCAGGGTGCAAGCAAAGTACTCTTTTCCGAGGCGACGAGCTTCGAGGTTGATGCTAATTTGGGTGGAGTAGTTCTGTTCCAGCTTGCGTTCGCAAGCAGTATGTCTTTCAAGAACCCTGGATCGGCATTGCGTTGCCGTGTGCTTGGTAAGCGCAACATCGTCGGCATTGGTTTTGTCACAGAAGTCAACGGCTTTCTGCTGCCACAGAGAGAAAGCGATTTCTCTTGGTATGGGGTGTTGATCTGCCGTAGATAGGCTGTAGCCCTGTAGCTTGTCCGAGGCTTTGTGTTTGCTCCATTCTTGATAGCCGAAGTAGCCAAAAACCAATAGCGCGATAAGGTAGATGAAGGACTTGATGATGAACTCCCGTTTGTAATATTAAGAAGCCAATCACCCGTTGACCAGCACGACCTTGCCGCGCACCTGACGCGTTCCCATCAGCGCAAACGCTTCCTTGAGTTGGGACATCGGCAGCTTGTGTTCGATCAGGGGTTTGATCTTGCCCTCCATGTACCAGGCCGCCAGCTGCATCAAGCAGGCGGCGTTGTTCATGGGCTCACGTTTGGCAAACTCTCCCCAGAACACGCCCATGATCGAGGCCCCCTTGAGCAAGGCCAGGTTCAGTGGCAGCGCGGGGATCTGGCCTTGCGCAAAGCCGATCACCAGGTAGCGCCCCCGCCAGGCGATGGAGCGGAACGCGGCTTCGGTCAGGTCGCCCCCCACCGGGTCGTACACCACGTCAGGGCCCTTGCCTTCGGTCAAGGTTTTGAGCTCGTCGCGCAAGTTTTGGGTGGTGTAGTTGATGGTTGCGTCGGCGCCCAGTTCGCGGCACACGGCGCACTTTTCGTCGGTGGACGCGGCTGCGATCACTTTGGCGCCTGCCGCTTTGGCAATCTGGATCGCGGCAGTGCCTACACCGCCTGCGGCGCCCAGCACCAACACGGTCTCGCCCGCCTTGAGCGCGGCGCGGTCCATCAGGGCATGGTAGGACGTGCCATAGGTGCACAAAAACGCGGCGCCATCTTCAAACGAAAAGGCTGGGGGCAGCGGCATCAGCAGGGCCGCGGGGGCCACCGTGTGGGTGCCAAAACCGCCCGTGCCTGCAAACCCGGCCACCGAGGTGCCCACCTGCAAGTGCTTGACGCCTTCGCCCACGGCTTCGACCACGCCCGCGAATTCGGCGCCCGGCACAAAGGGCGGGTTGGGTTTCATCTGGTACTTGCCCTGCACGATCAGCAGGTCCGGAAAGTTCAGGCTGGCGGCTTTGATGGCCACACGCACTTCGCCTTTGCCCAGCTCGGGTGTGGTGGTTTCTTTCCAGGTCAGGGCGTCGGGGCCGGTGGGGTTGTCGCAAATCCAGGCGTGCATGAGTGGTTTCCTCAAGCCCTTAAATGGGCTGTTTGTTGAACGTGTTGCAGTGATCCATCTGGCCGCTGTCGAGCCCGCGCTTGAACCAGGTCATGCGCTGTTGGCTGGTGCCGTGGGTAAAGCTTTCTGGCACGACCTGGCCATGTCCCTTGCGCTGCAGCGTGTCGTCCCCAATCTGGGCGGCGGCGTTGAGCGCTTCTTCAATATCACCGGCTTCGATGATCTGGCGCGATCGCTGGGCATGGTTGGCCCAGACGCCGGCCAGGCAGTCGGCCTGGAGTTCGAGACGCACGCTCAAGGCGTTGTATTGCGCTTTGCTGACGCGGCCGCGGGCGGCATCCATCTGGGCCGAGGTGCCCAGCAGGTTCTGGACATGGTGACCCACTTCGTGGGCGATCACGTAGGCCTGCGCAAAGTCACCGGGAGCGCCCAGGCGGTCGCGCAGCGTGTCGTAAAAAGCCAGGTCAATGTAGACCTTGTGGTCTGCGGGACAGTAAAAAGGGCCCATCGCGGACTGGCCTTGGCTGGCTTGCGTGGGCGCCGGGCTGGAGAGGCTGCCGCCACCGCCGCTCAACAGGCTCAATACCGTCATGGGGTTGATGCCTAAAAAATAGCTGGCCACCAATGCTACGGCCACGGTGCCAAGGCTCAGGCCGCCACCTCCCAAGGAGAAACCTTGTCGGCCAGCGCCACCATCGGCGGACTCGTCACCTCGCACGTCTTCAACGTTGTCACTTTGACGGTTGCCTTGCCAGCGCATGGTGATGAACTCCGAGTTAGGACCCAAGGGATGCGACGCATGTTAGCAGCGAGCGTCCACGCTAAGATAGACCCTTGACCGCTTCGCGACCGAGTCGCTCCCTCGCATGACCGCCCAATCCTCGGCTCCCCAACTCCCCGTTGTCATCATTGGTGCGGGCTTGGCTGGCCTGACCGTGGCTTTGCATCTGGCGCAAACGCGGCCCGTGATCGTTCTGGCCAAACGCCAGCTGGAAGAAGCTGCCACGGCCTGGGCGCAAGGCGGCATCGTGGGCGTGCTGGGCAGTGATGACAGCATTGCCTCACACGTCCAGGACACCCTTGATGCGGGCGCCGGCCTGGTGGACGAGCACACGGCGGAATTCATTGCCCGCCACAGTGCTCAGGCCGTGGAGTGGCTGGTCGAGCGCGGTGTACCGTTCTCGGCCGACCCGCAAGGCCCCCTGGGGCTGCACCTGACGCGTGAAGGCGGTCATGCCGTGCGGCGCATTGCCCACGCAGCCGATGCCACGGGCAAGGCCATTCATGACGTGCTGTTGGCCGAGGTCAAGCGGCACCCCAACATCTCCATGCGCGAGCGCTGGATGGCGGTGGACTTGATCACCGACCGGCATTTGCGCAAGAACGGTGCTGCGTCCACCAATAACCAAGGGTGTCACGGCGTATATGCCCTGGACATTGAAAACCAGCGGGTCGAGACCCTGGCCGCGGCCGCCGTGGTGCTGGCCACCGGGGGCGTGGGCAAGGTGTACCGCTACACCAGCAACCCCGACACCGCCACCGGCGATGGCATTGCGATGGCTTGGCGGGCGGGCTGCCGGGTGGGCAATATGGAGTTCATCCAGTTCCACCCCACCTGTCTGTACCACCCGCAAGAGCGCAGTTTTCTGATCACCGAGGCCATGCGTGGCGAGGGCGCCATCTTGCGCCTGCCCGATGGGACACGGTTCATGCCCGCGCACGACGAGCGTGGCGAATTGGCACCGCGTGACATCGTGGCGCGGGCCATTGACTTCGAGATGAAAAAGCATGGTCTGGATCATGTCTGGTTGGACGCCACGCACCTCGGTGAAGACTTCCTGAAAGAGCATTTCCCGACGATCCATGCACGGTGCCTGTCGCTGGGCATCGACATTGCGCGCCAGCCAATCCCGGTGGTGCCTGCGGCGCATTACACCTGTGGCGGGGTGGTCACCGATCTGCATGGCCGCACCGACCTGCCGGGGCTGTATGCCGTGGGCGAGACCACCTACACCGGTCTGCACGGCGCCAATCGCCTGGCCAGCAACTCGCTGTTGGAGTGCGTGGTGCTGGGCCGCACCTGCGCCGACGACATCGAAGCGCAAGCGCCGTCTGCCGCACCGTCGCTGCCTGGCTGGGACGAAAGCCAGGTGTCCGATGCCGATGAAGAAGTGGTCATCGCCCACAACTGGGACGAGTTGCGCCTGCTGATGTGGAACTACGTGGGCATCGTGCGCACGACGCGCCGCCTGGAGCGCGCCCTGCATCGCATCAAGTTATTGCGTGGCGAGATTGACGAGTACTACGCCAACTTCAGGGTCACACGCGACTTGTTAGAGCTTCGCAATCTGGTGGATTGCGCTGAGCTGATTGTGCGCTCGGCCATGTCTCGTCAAGAGAGCCGCGGTTTGCACTTCAGCCGTGACTACCCGCGCACGCTGCCGGTGAGTTTCCCCACCATCTTGTTCAAGAAAACCAAAAAGCGCGACGCCTGGTTGCCTTGATCAGCGACGTGCCCGCATCGCAAAGCGGGCTTGCACGAACTCGCAGGCGAACTTGACGGCCTCGGCCAGTGCTGCTTCGTTGTCTTCGCGCTCTTTTTCGGTCAGGTAAAAGGCCAGATCCACCTCGTGCCGGATGTAACGGGGTGGCAACCGATTGAGCGCCACGCAGGCCACGTCGGCCAGTTGGTCTTCGGTCAGCATGGGGTAGCGGGGGTGGGCCTCCACCACGGCCTCCAGGACTTGACGTTCGTAGTAATTGCGAAGCGAAGAAAAATCAGCAGGCATGGGGGTTCTCGACAAAGGAGATCAACCTCCAGTGTGGCCTGAGCCGCGCCGGTGAGGTGATGAAAAATCACCACACAAACGGGGCCAGTTGTGCAGAAAGCCCGGCCTCAGCCCCCAATGCGCTCCAGCACCCGCAACGAGAAGTCCACGGCCTTGATGTCCTTGGTCAACTTGCCGATCGAGATGCGGTCAACGCCGGTCGAGGCGATGCCGCGCAACTGGTCCATGGTGACGCCGCCGGACACTTCCAGCAAGGCCTTGCCGCCGCTCAGTGCCTGGTTGATGGCCACGGCCTGGCGCATCATGTCGAGGTCGAAGTTGTCTAGCAGGACACTGACGGCGTCGGCGCTTAGCGCTTGCCGCAACTGTTCCAGGTTTTCAACCTCGACCTGGATGCTGATGTGGTCCCGCAAGGCCGGCGCTTGGGCGGCCACCAGGGCTTGGGCATTGCGCAAGGCGCCGGTGACGCTGCCCGCCGCGGCGATGTGGTTCTCTTTGATCAGGATGCCGTCGTACAGGGCCAGGCGCTGATTGGCCCCGCCGCCCACGCGCACCGCGTATTTTTGCGCCAGACGCAGTCCGGGCAAGGTTTTGCGGGTGTCGAGCACCACGCAGCCGCGCGGGTTGGGCGAGGCGCCCTCAATGGCCTGCATGTGCTGGTGGGTGAGCGTGGCCACGGCCGACAGCGTCTGCAAAAAGTTGATGCCAGGGCGCTCGGCGGTCAGCAAGGCGCGGCCATTGGCCTCGATCACACAGACCTCGGTGTCGGGGGCCATCAAAGCCCCTTCTTCGTAGGCCCAGCTCACGCGGGCAGAGGGGTCGAGTTGGAGCAGGCAGCCTTCAAACCAGTCGCGGCCGCACAGCACGGCGGCTTCGCGCACCAGCAGCCGCGCTTTGACGCGCTGGTCGGCGCTCACCAATTGGGCGGTCCAGTCGCAAATGCCGACGTCTTCAAACAAAGCGTCGTGGATGTTGCGCGTGCGCGCTTCGAGCAGGGTTTCGTTGTGGTCAAACATGAGGGGTCCAGTGGGGGCGGATCAGGCCGCGCCAATGTTGGGGACAAAACCCTGGGCGGGTTGTTGGATGGCGGCGGGGTTGCGCGCCACGAAGTCCAGCATGCGGTCGATGCAGCCTTTGGCCTCCAGGCGGATGGCCTCTGGGATGGTGATCTCACCAAACCCGTTCTCCAGGCAGTTGAGTACGCCTTGCAGGCTGTTCATGGCCATCCAGGGGCAATGCGCGCAGCTCTTGCAGGTGGCGCTGTTGCCTGCCGTGGGTGCCTCGATCAGGGTCTTGTGGGGGGCCAGTTGGCGCATGCGGTGCAAGATGCCGTTGTCGGTGGCCACCACAAACTCGGTGGCGTCCATCTCGACCACGGCCTTGAGCAGTTGCGAGGTGGAGCCGACCACATCGGCCTGGGCCACCACGCTCTCGGGCGACTCGGGATGCACCAAAATCTTGGCGTGGGGGTGGGCCTTGCGCAAGAGCTCCAGCTCCAGCCCCTTGAACTCGTCATGCACGATGCACGCGCCGTTCCACATCAGCATGTCGGCACCGGTTTGCTGTTCAATGTAGCGCCCCAGATGACGATCGGGCGCCCACAAAATCTTCTCGCCCTGGGCTTTGAGGTGGCTGACGATGGCCAGCGCACATGAGCTCGTCACCATCCAGTCGGCACGGGCTTTGACGGCCGCACTGGTGTTGGCATAGACCACCACCTTGCGGTCCGGGTGGGCATCGCAAAAGGCCGCGAAGTCATCGGCCGGACAGCCCAGGTCCAACGAGCAGGTCGCGTCCAGGTCGGGCATCAGCACGTGCTTTTCAGGGCTGAGAATCTTGGCCGATTCGCCCATGAACTTGACGCCCGCCACGATCAGGGTCTGGGCCTCATGGTCACGACCAAAGCGCGCCATCTCCAGCGAGTCGGCCACGCAGCCGCCGGTTTCAAGGGCCAGGTCCTGCAGGTCGCCATCGACGTAGTAGTGGGCCACCAAGACGGCTTTGCGCTCTACCAGCAAGTCCTTGATGCGGGCCTTGGTGGCATCGCGCTCGGTGGGCGTCAGTGCGGTGGGCACTTTGGCCCATGCATGGGCCGTGCAGCTGGCGCCGCTGGCATCTTGGCGGGTGTAGTCGTAAACGACGGATTCGGCAGAGCTCATGGTCGGCAATCGGGCAAGAAAGAAGGGGCAAACAGATGGACACGCAATGGCGGTAGGACACGCCATGGGTCTCAAAGTGAGGATGCTAGCCCAGAAGGCGGTGCAACTCGCTGCCGAGGTTTTTCAGGATGGCGCGCGATGCTGCCAGCGGCGCTCCAGCAGGGCGATGATTTCGCACGAGACCCACACGGCGTAGAACGCAAAAATGATGTCGCTGAGGAAGTGACCGCCCTGCATCATGCGGCCGACTCCGATGATGCTGCCCGTGATCAGCCCGATCAAAAACCAGCGACGCCGCCAGACCGGACCGCAGGTCAGCCCCAGGCTCATCAGCCAGAAACCCGCGGCGGCATGGCTGCTGACAAAACTGCGGTGCTTGGTGGTGTCCGGTCCGTGCTCGAAAGCGCCATGAAACACCTGGTCACCCCCGAATTGCACAACCTGCACCGGGCGAGGGCGGCCTGCCGCATTTTTAAACCAAACTTCGATGACCAAACCTGGGCCCAGCACCCCGCACAGCACGGCGACGATGGCCGCGCGTCGCCAGGGGCCAGCGCATTGCTGGGCCAGGAGTTCATGGCGAGGACGGAGTAAACGTGCCACCCAGGGGCCCATGGCAGCGAATACCGCCAGCGCCGCCAAGATGGTGCGCCCAATGATGGGCGACCAGACGTACAGCGCACGCACGACAGGATCCTGCGCATGCAAAAAACCTTCGCTTGGCGCGTAATAGCGCGCGGCCACCATCAGGTCGATCTGGGGCACTTTGGCGAACAGGGCCATGCACAGAAACAAACCCGCCCAGATCAGGCGTGTGTCCATGCTCGACGCCTCATCTGGCGATGGACTTGTCTTATTCGAGGCCAGTGCCATAGTCTGAGGCCGATCCGCTCTGATCTTGGTAGGACTGGTCGTTGTAGCCCAAGAAGCCCCGCAGGAAAAATACATGCAGGTCGATGGCCCGGTCTGGGCCAATCGGGACGTGGACCTGGTTCATTTCTCGCACGATTGCAAAGCGCTTGAGCACGTCTTGCGGATTGGCTCGGTCGCTGACAAAGATCACGTCTTGCCCGACCTTGTCTTCAAAGCTGTGCTTGAACTGATAGTGATCCTGGCGCAGTCCCTTGGGGTTCCAGGCGACGATGTCGATGTTGTGGCGACGCCATTGATAAAGCGATTGGGTCAACAGGACACGGTTGTCTGCCATCACGCGCAGACCCTTGATGGTGGGCTCTTCCAGGGTCGGTGCGAGCTTGGCATAGGCCTGTTCCCAGCCCCGCATGCGCACCAGCATGTCCAACCGAGAGGGCAGGTTATCGCCGCCAATGTCACGGGCGTGCACGACCAATCCGGTCAGGATCAGGTTGCTGAGCACCACGGCGGTGAGCCAATGCTTGGGGCGGGGTGTGGCCAGCGAGACCAGGGGAGGGCTCAAACGTGAAGCCGCCAGCATGACCAGACCGATCAGGGCGGGGGCGGCCCAGTTGACGTGTGCATCGGCGAGAAAGGCTTGAGCCAGCGCGATCAACAGCAGAGGCACGCTCATGGCCCACAGAAAGCGATAGGACGAGACCGAGGCCAGGTAATAGGCCGATGTGCGCAAGGCCTGTGCGCGGCCGCCCTCACTGCCTGTGTTGAGTGCCCCCGGGGTGGTCAATTGACTGTTCGACAGTGCGGAGCCTGACATTCTCCATTGGCTGGGCAGCATCATCTGGCTTGAGGCGGCCCATTGGGTGGGCGGTGTGGCGCCGTTGTTCGCCCTATTGCCCGACACTCGGTTGAGCAACCACAGTGCGGCGAAGACGGTGACGGGACCCAGTGCCAACACCTGTCCGACGGCAAATTCCAGCATGGGCAAGAACCCGCCATGGCGAGTGGACTGCGTTGTGATCTCGGCCGTGTGTTGCAGGGTCGGGAAGCCGTTCTGCATGTTCCACCAAATATTGGGCGCGACCACCATGGCGGCCACGGCCATGGCAGCCCAGGGGCCGACGCGCATGAGTCCTCGTTTGGGTCCGTGCACGCCCCAGAGCGTCCAGAACGCCGTCAGGCCAAAGGCGATCATGGTGTATTTGCCCATCATGCCCAAGCCACCAGGGAAGGCAGCTAGCACCTTGTCCGAACGAACCAAGTCGGGCGGGATCTTCGGCACTTTGCGCTTCTCGATCTTGTCCGAAAACTGAAGGGTGCGCCGGTCGAACTTGACGGCCTTTTCCGCCTT
>JAZJZP010000048.1:8414-11088 GCA_040389805.1 Pseudomonadota bacterium | reverse complement strand
CCCAAGCCAATGGCCAGGCCGCACAGTAACCACAGGCTCAGGCGGTTGGTGACTTGTGCGCGCCACAGAGCCCAGGAGGCCAGCGTCCAACACAAAATCAAGGGGCCGTCCGTTGTGGCCGCCATCCCCAAAATGCCCACGAGGGGGATGGACAGGAAGACGGCGCCCGCGACCATGCCAGTGCGCACGCCACTGCTGGTGGGCCACAACGCGCGTGCCAGGCCGACCATGGCCAGGGCGGTTAATGGGTAGAGCAGCATGGAGAGCGCTTTAACGCCCAGCACGCCGGAGCCAAACAGATGCGTGCTCAGCCACAGCAGGCCAGCAATCAGTGGTGGCTTTGAGAAATAACCCCAGGCCATTTGACGTGACCAGTCCCAGTACTGGGCCTCGTCAAAGAACAAGGAGATCCCGCTGTGACTGACGACCCACACCCGGTAAAGCGTCAAGGCCAGTGCCAAAGCGAGGAGCTTCCAGAGCCGAGGTCCCCAAATGCGTGGCCAGCGCTGCCCGGAAGGGCGTGCCGCTGGGGGAGGCACTTCTTTGGCAACTGGCGTTGGTGCAGGCGTCTCTGTGTTCATGGTGCAATCAGGCAAAGGTGATTCGTCGGCAAAGGGTCAAACCGGGCGGTGCCAGCCTTGGTCAGGCGCTTGCTCTGGGGCTGCGGTCGTGTGGTACGGGGCAACTTCGCCGCGGTCGTAATAAATGCGGATCAACAGTTCGGCGAGCACCCCGGTGGTCAGAAACTGTAGACCACCCAGCACGCAGAAAAAGCCGAGCCAAAGTAGCGGTCGGCCACCGATGTTGTTCCCTAGCATTTTGAGCACGCCCAGGTAGCCCAAGATCAGGCTGCCGATCAGACCCACGCCCAAGCCCACACCACCAAAAAAGTGGCCCGGTCGCCCGGCGAACCGCAAGAAGAAATTGACCGCGAGCAGGTCCAGCACCACCCGCAAGGTGCGCGAGATGCCGTACTTGGACTCGCCATGGGTGCGTGGATGGTGACTCACCGCCAACTCGGACATGCGGGCGGGGGAGGTGACCGTGGCCATCCAGGCCGGGATGAATCGGTGCATTTCACCGTACAGACGAACGCGCTTGAGCACACTGGCACGGTAGGCCTTGAGGCTGCAACCCAGATCCTGAAACTCCAGGCCGGTGATTTTGCGGATCAGCCGATTGGCAATACGCGATGGCACTTTGCGCAGGAAGAAACCGTCCTGGCGGTTCTGACGCCAGCCTGCCACCAAGTCCAGGTCTTCAATCACCAACTTGGCGACGATGGCGGGGATGTCTTTGGGGTCGTTTTGCAGGTCACCGTCCAAGGTCACGATGACATCGCCTCGGGCGGCATCAATGCCCGCTTGCATGGCGGCGGTCTGCTGGAAGTTGCGCCAAAGATGGATCGGACGTACATGGGAGCCGCGCAGGCGCCGTTGTTCGTCCAGGGCTTGCTGGGTGCCATCCCGACTGCCATCGTTGACGATGATGAGCTCCCAGTCGTGCGAGTAGCCATCCAACGCTTCGTGAACGGCGCGGACAAACGGCTCGACATTGTCCACTTCGTTGTACATCGGGACAACAATGGACAGGCTGTGCGCAGGTACGTCGGGAAAAGACGTGATGGGGGCCGTAGGGTCAGGACTCATGGACACTCTTTGTAACAAATTTCAAGACTCTTGCTCAGTCGGGATGACCTGGGGGCGAGCCCTCTTGACTGGACGCTGAGCGTGTGGGCGGTTTTAGTAAAAACGCCATGGCCGCAGCCATGAGGGCGCAGATCAGAAAGCAAACATGCAGCGCCAACGCGGCGCTCACGGCATGACTCAATGCGGTGGCCTTGGCCGGCAACAAGGCCGCCATGCCTGCCCAGACACCGGCTTCATACGTGCCAAAGCCCGCCGGGCCTTGCAACGGGAAAATGGCGGCCAGCTCTCCGCCCAGCGCACCGCCCCACGCGGCGCTCCAAGGGCTCTGACTGATGGCGCTCAACAAACAAGCCCCGGCTGCCAGTTTGACACTCCAGTTGGCCATGGTCAGTCCCCAGGCAGCCGGGCGGTGGTGTGCAGGCTCCAAGAGGGCCTCTCTCAGCTTGTTGGCGAGCTTGCGCCAACCCGTGAGGGCGGGGGGGCTTGTGAATGAGGTTTGTGAGGTCAGCACTCGTTTGAGCACGTACCAGCCGCCATGCCAGGACAGTAGCAGCGCCAATAGCCCTGTCATGCGTACGCTCAGGCTCAGGCTCGGCCACATGGCCAAGCCCAAGGCGGCCAGTACCGCCACGTCCTGCAGGCGCATCCACATCAGACAAACCACCGCGCGCGACATAGGGAGTTTTAACTCGCGGGCGGCTAACCAAGGAAAAGTCAATTCGCCTGCCCGCATTGGCAGCAGGTTGACGGCCGCGTTGTGCAGCAGGATCACTCGCAGGGCATCAGTGCGCAAACCCAGCCAACGGTGAGGGGCTTGACTGCGGTCATCCAGGCTCAAAACCACCTGCAAGCGCGCGCCACGCAGGCCATAGCTCAGCAGCAGCGCCGCCATGCTCCGGTCGATGTCCGGGCCGGCGAAGGTCTCCAGGGCCTCCAGGGCGGCCAGAATGACCGGCTGGTGGGCCGGCAGGATCTGGCACTTATCGGAGTGCTCCGCCGGTGGTTCAATGTCGTTCATGGTCAAG
>JAZJZP010000048.1:0-8404 GCA_040389805.1 Pseudomonadota bacterium | reverse complement strand
TGGTGACAACCCAGGTGAGCATGGATGGGCGCTGAATCGCCAGATAAAGTTGGTCTACCGGGGTCTTGGACAGCAAATAGCCCAGCAGCGTCAAACCGAGCGCCCATGCCAGCGCCTGCTTCATGCGAGCGGCGATGGTGGTGCGATGGGAGGCTGAAGACAGGGGCACAAGCGATCAAAGAATGCAGGACTGGATGGGGGTATGCAACCTTCTATTGTCCCGCATCTTGGCGCGGCCCTTGAAATGGGGCGCCGTGAAAAGAAAATGGCGCACCAACGGGTGCGCCATGTGCAAAGCAGAGGCCGCTCAATGCGGCCGTACTGTTATTGAGATCCTTCGCGGAAAATCACCACACTGACGGTCTCAAACAGGATCAACAAATCCAGGAACAGTGAGTTGTTCTTGACGTAGTACAGGTCGTATTGGTGCTTGTGCACAGCATCTTCCAGTGACGCACCATAGCTGTACCGCACCTGAGCCCACCCCGTCACGCCCGGCTTGACGCTGTGGCGGATGTCGTAATAAGGAATCTGTTGCTTGAGTTGCTCGACAAACGAGGGGCGTTCTGGGCGCGGGCCGACCATGCTCATTTCACCCTTGAGCACGCTCAGGATCTGGGGAAGCTCATCAATGCGGGTCTTGCGGATGAAGGCGCCAACGCGGGTCACGCGGGAGTCGTTCTTCTTGGCCCAAACGGCCACGCCGTCTTTCTCAGCATCGGTTCGCATGCTGCGAAACTTCAGGCACATGAAGCCCTTGCCTCCCAGGCCGACGCGTTCCTGGCGGTAAATGACGGGGCCTTCGCTCTCAAGTTTGATGGCCAGGATGGTCAACAACATGATGGGCGAAGCCAGCAGCAACAAGATGGACGAACTGACAATGTCAAATGCGCGTTTGATGGCAATGCGGGCAGTGCCCTGCGCAAAACCTTGACCGTAGACCAACCAGCTGGCCTTGAGGCTGTCTAGCTGCACTTCGCCGGTGGTTTGTTCGTAGAACGCGGCCAAGTCCAACACGGGGATGCCCTGGATGCGGGCGGACAGCAATTGGTCCATGGGGACGCTGCCACCGCGTTGCTCTTTGACGGCCACGATGATCTGGTTGATGTCGTGGCGCTGAATGATGTCGTTGATGGACAAGGCGCTGGAGAAAATGTTGAAGCGTTTGTCTTGAACGTTGTGCTGGGTCTCTCCCGCAGGGTAGAAGCCAACAATGGAGTGGCCATGAGCGCGGCGGGACTTCAGGTCAGACGCCACCGAGTGGGCCTCACGACCCGTGCCAACGATCAGGATGCGTTGTTGCATCAAGGCGCCGCGCCAAGAGGTCAGCAGCAGGCCACGCACCAGCAGCAAACCCAGCACGAGGTAAGCGGCGGCAAAACCCAGCAGCTGCTGCGCGTGCGTGCCATCGGCCACATTTCTGACGGCCAGTTGATAGGCAATGGGCCCCGCCAAGGCGCAAGCCAGTAAAACGCGCCCCAGTTTGTCTTTGGAGGTTTTGCGCACGGATCCATCGCGGTACACCCCCAACAGGCCGCAGTGCAGGGGGATGACGAAAGCGAAACCCAGGCCCGCCCACAGCGCCGTTGACATGCTCACGAGTTCAGCGCCACCACCGTACAGATGGACGACCGTCATCACGCTCAGCAGAACGGCCAGAAAACTGGTCAGGCTATCCGCCAGCAGTTCTGCCATCGTTGCTATCGAAATGTGGTGCTGAAAAACACGGAACATGGAGGACCTCTCGCACAGGGTAAGCGCTAGGTGCACACAGTGCCACACATCGCCCAACCGGTAAATATTTGTAATACGAGATTATCGGCATGACTGGCCTGCGGGATCACCCTGCAATCAAGGGGGGAGGCCCTAAGTGTGGGGGGTACGACTCGCATCACTGTGCGAAACGCACGCATTCACCAGATTTCAGTCCGAGTCGGTTGCAACGGTTGGATGCTGGCCCGTCGTGATGTTTTTCAACAAGCGCAAGACCAATCGTTTGGGGTCATTGTCCCAAGGAGAGAAACGCGGCAACTGGAAGCGGTCGCATGCTTGGGTGGACACGCCCCAGGCCGAGGACACTGCGGCAGAAAACCCCAACTCTTTGATGAGTTGAACATGTTCATGTTGATAGTCCCGCACGGGACGGCCATTGGGATAGGCAAAGACCAGGGGCTCATGACCGACGATCTCGCCCAGCACCTTTCGATTGCGCTCAATGTCCTGACGCGCAGCGTCCAAGCTGATCCGGGTCAGGATGGGGTGGGTGTGGGTGTGGGCGCCAATGGTCATGCCCAGTTTGGACAGATGCTGAACTTGCTCATCAGTCATCATCAACCTGGGCCGTGTTTGACCGGGTTGTGCCATGTCCCAAAGACGGTCGCAGGTCTGTTCGCGTTTATCAAACGGCAGGTATTTGGTCGCCAACAACACTTTCGCGGCGAGGTCGCGTCGTGACGCGTTGTCCGTCAATGGTTGCATCCCTAAGCCGAGCCAGCTCAAATCCAATTCGGATTGGGGTGATCCGCGCAGGGCTTCGGTGATGACATCGTTGAACATCAGGCCATCATTGAGGTAACCGCTGCATACAAAAAATGTGGCCACGAGGCCGTGTTTTTGCAGTACGGGCAACGCTACGCTGTAATTGTCCTGATAGCCGTCATCAAAAGTGATGCATGCGGCCCGGGGGGGCAGGGTTCCAGCCGTCAAGCGTTCAATGGCGTCGGGCAGGGATAACACCGTGAAGCACTCTGCCACCGCCGCCATGTGCCGAGCGAACTTGCCGATGTCGACCTGATCGTTGGACAGCAGTGCATCCACCTCTGGCAAAACACGGTGATAGGTCAGAATCGTTAGCTTGGCGCGAGCGCCTCCAGGAGACAGGACGCTGCCCGCAGCACGAAATAGCGGCGCGAGTGCAGTCATGTCCAGCGCATCTCTGTCAATGTGACGCTTACCAACGGTGAGTCTCCCTCATCATTTCAACTTGTATGTTTGATCTGTAGCATTAGCTTACACGTTGTTCTAGCGGTAAATTGGTTTGATCTGAGCCAACGCTTGTTTGTTCTGGAAAACCTCTGCTTTTGAACCAAGCGACCAGGTGTTCGCTCACTCGGGTGGCGGTCTGGCCATCCCAGAATTTTGGCAAGCGGCCTTTTTTCCCACCGCCCCGCAAAATTTCGGCCACGGCGCGACTGATCAAGCTGGCGTTGTGGCCCACGGCAATGTTGGTCCCCTGTTCCACGGTGATCCGACGTTCGGTGAAGTTGTGCAGCGTCAAGCAGGGAATGCCCAGAATGGTGGCTTCTTCTTGAACGGTGGACGAGTCGGTCATCACGCAGGCCGATGTCCCCACGAGACCAATCATTTTGTGATACGGGATCATCGGCAGCGGCAAGATCTGGCCTTCCTGGGCTGGCGAGAGTAAGCCTAGGTGTTCCAGGCAGGCACGGGTGCTGTCGTGCATGGGCCAAATCAGAGCCATGTCTTTGCTGACGGAGCGCAGAATCGACACCAGATGGCTGAGTTCTGCGGGGTTGCTCACTTTGTCGATTTGTTGCAGGTAGACCACCCCGACGCCCCCCTTGTGCTTGAGGATGTCGGTTGGTAGGTTCAATTGCCGCAAGGTGTACTTGGGCTGGGAAGCTTGCGGCAGCATGTTTCGGATGGCATCCATCAGCAGATTGCCCACAAACTGCACCCGGTCTGCTGGAATCCCCTCGCGCGACAGGTTGTCATGGGCCACCCATTCTGAGGTGAACAATAGTTCACTCATGTGGTCACACATCATCCCGTTGACCTCTTGGGATCGACTGCGGTCAAAGCTGCGCAAGCCCCCTTCAATGTGGATGATGGGGATGCCATGCCGCTGTGCAGCCAAGCTCCCCGCCAAAGCCGTGTCATCGCCAGACTGAACCATGAGTGCGCAAGGACGCTGCTGCTCAAAAAACTGATCCAGTTGTTGCAAGGTGGCCGCCAAGTGGGTCAGGCCACTGCCGGCGGGTAGCCTGAGGCGGTAGTCGGGTGTGACCAAGCCCAGGTGTTCAGCCCAGTCCTGTGTCAGCTCAAATCGGCCAGGGGTGTCGATGTGCAGCAGGCGTGATGCAGGCAGATCGGCACGGTTGCGCAAGGCTTTGAGCAAGGGCGCGGCCCGGAGGCAGCCAGACCGTGATCCGGTGAGGCACAGAATGAAAGGATTGCTGTCGAGCGGTGCCTGGGAGGGAAGGCTGGTCCAGTTGGGCGTTGCGGCCGACCCATCAAGCCCCTGAGTCAATGTCGGAATGGCGATCTCTTTGAGGGCCAATCCTGCGGGAGCCGAGGGCGCAGCAGTCAGGAGCGGCTCCCCAATCTCGGCGCGGATCTCTTGGGCAATGCGCGATACATTGATCCCCGAGATGGCGTGTTCTCCTGCCAGGTAGGTCGCGAGCAGGACGCGATTGCACAGCAAATTGATCCGGCGTGGGATGCCAGTGGTCCACTCGTAAAACTCGTCGAAGGCTTCTGGGCTGATCTGCGGGTTTTGGGTCCAACCCACCTTGTGCAATCGATGCTCGATGTAGCGCCGGGTCTCGTCGCGGTCCATGGGCCCCAGGTGGTAAGAGGCAATGACCCGTTGACGCAATTGCTCCAGGGAGCGCGAGAGCAGCATGGTCCGCAACTCAGGCTGGCCAATCAAAAAGCTCTGCAGCAGGGCCTGGTTGCCAAACTGAAAGTTGGACAACATGCGCAGCTCTTCGATCGCATCGCGGCTCAGGTTTTGTGCTTCATCAACGATCAGTACGGCACGCCGCTGTTGCGTGGCGAGCAAGGTCAAATACGCTTCAAGCGTCGAGATCAGGTCGGCTTTGTTGTTGCCTTTGGGTGCGATGCCAAACGCCGTGATGGCGGCGCGCAGCAAGTCGCCAGCCTCCAGTTGGGTGCTGACCAGTTGGGCGGCGACGACTTTGTCGTTGTCAATGTCACTCAGCAGGGTGCGGACCAGGGTGGTCTTACCGGCGCCAATGTCACCTGTGATGACAATGAATCCTTCTGCTTGATAGAGCCCAAACTTCAGGTAGGACAGTGCACTGCTGTGCCCCCGGCTGTCAAAGTAGAAGCTGGGATCCGGGTTGAGCAGGAAGGGCGCGCTGGTGAAACCGAAATAGGACTCGTACATGGGCCGGCTCTAGTAGCGATAACCCAGACCGACGAACATGGCGGACTCGTCGCTGGCATTGAATTGGGAGCGATGCCGCATCCCCACGGTGGCTGTCGTTTGGGGCGACAACTTGGTGTTGATGGCGCCCCTGATGGTCACGTCTCGTGTGGCAAGTTCGGAGCCATCTTTGACCAAGGTCGCTGAGTTCAGGCTCCAACGCACGCCAGTGGTCAATGAGGTTTGCGGAGTCAAGCGCCGAGTGAGTTGTGCATCTGCGTAGCGTTCTCTGGTGAATTTGTAAAGTTCACTCGGATCCAAGGGGATATCTTCGCCTTTCAGTGGCAATTGCTCTGTCTGGATCATGCCCGCGGACAAGGTCACCGTATTGCGTTTGCCCATCAGCACCCAGCGCAAGAAAGTTGACCGCAACAACTTGGCGGACAAAGGGTACACGCCAGAGGCTGCGCGCTGTTGTTGTTTGAGCGCACACTGAATCTGAGGCTCGTCAGGCAGGCAGAGATCCTGTGTCAATAACGGTGCATTGATGCTGGGCTCACGCTTGGACTGCAACTGCCAGGCCATGAAGGGCATGCGGTGCTGTAGGTCGAGCTTCCATGCGGTGCCAAAGAAACGATGCTCCACGTCGGCGTCTAGCGTGGCGCGCTCGTTCGGGCGCAAGCCCAGGCGCACACCTCGTACCGTGTCGGAGTGTTGTGGCTGTTGTGGAACTTCAATTGATTCGCGACCGAGCAGCACACCGGCTTGCACTTGGTCATTGACCGCGTACATCAGGGCTGATCTGGCGATGCTCTGGGTAAACAGGGAGTCCGGTCTATCGGCATCACGGGTGTTGTTGTAATTCCACTCCAGGGAGGCCCCCAACGGCGACGGGCGGCGCTCCAGACGCAGGCTGCGCTCGTCCTGATAGCGAGTGGGTCGACGCTGTGTGCCGGACTGTGTTGTAGTGCTGGGCAGTGTTTCAGTGGAGTGGGTCTCTGAGCGCGTCAGGCGGGCTTGCAACACCGTGTTGGCGTTGAACGCATGATCAAGGTAGGGACTCAGCCGTGCCTGTGTGGTGGTGTAGCTGTCCGAGGTGCCTGTTGGCACACTGAAGAGGCTGGCCTTGGTCTGGCGGGCCAAGATCGCAGCATCCACGCCGCCCCACTGGTCCAGCAAGGCGGAATGCAATTTGATGTCGCCGTTGGGCAGGTTCTGATCAGGCTGGCTGCTGCGAACATATTGGATGTTGTCAACACGCAGGTGTGCATTCAGGCTGGAGCGCACGCCTCGTACGCTCACATCGAGCTCGGGCGAGGTGGTGATGATCAGATCCTTGCGCGGAGCCTTATCCAATGTGCCCTGGCCATTGGTGGTGGCCTCGACGAGGATGTTGACGGCCGGTCCGATCTCGATGTTCTGGGCGTGTGCACCCAGGGCCCAAACCATGGAGAACCACGCCAGACCAATGTGTGGAAGTACGAGGTGATTACGGCGCATAGTAGCCATAGGAGCGGTTGCCCTTGGGACCTGTGTACTTGTTCAGGACGGACATCACCACGGGGCACTCTTGCACCATCGCAAAAGCCTGTTTGACGACATCCAGGGACGTTGCCCCTGCTTCGACCACCATCAGCACTTGCCCCATCGAGTTGGCCAGAACCCGTGATTCGGTGCTCGGCAGCAAGGGAGGGGAGTCGAAAATGATGACCCGGTCAGCGTAGGTGACGGCGAGTTCTTCAAGCAGGGCGTCCATGGAGGCGCTGGCCAATAGTTCGGTTGAACGCGAGCTGGACGTGCCTGCTGGCAGCAGCGTCAGTTTGGGGATATTGGTTTTGAGCAAAACCTCGGACAGGTCTGTTTCGGGGTGCGTCAACAGATCAAGCAAACCCTTGGACTCCGACACGCCCATGCGCTCCAACGCAGAAGGGCGGATGACGTCGGCTTCGACCAGCAACACGGTGTGATCGAGTTCCATGGCAATGCTGACGGCCAAATTGATCGCCGTTTGCGTTTTGCCTTCGCCCGGCAACGCGCTGGTCACCATGATGATGTTGGCGCGTTTGGGGCGTGACGCTGTCTGCCCACGCACATTTTCAAGCAAAGGGCGCTTGATGATGCGGAACTCTTCTTCAAGCTGAGAGCGGGGGTTGCCGGGCACCAGTAATCCGCAACGGGCCATGCGAAGCAGGTCCAGTTCAACCGTGCGCGAGCGTCGTTCATCCCCCGGCTCCACCTGTTCAGGCTTCACCGGGCTTGTTGGCGAGGGGCTGGGGATGGGCAGCGGCAGCGGAGTAGCTTGAGTGCTGGCGTCCATGGCACCGACCTGGACGGTTGCCATGGTCGGCGCGCGGCCTGGCTCGGCAGGCGAGACATCCACGCCTGCGCGACGCAGTTCTTCCAGTCGTTTGGCGGCTTGTTCGATGGTATTCATGGACGCATCAAGGAAGAAGTTGCCGTGCCACGACGATCAACCACACCAGGTTCAGTATGAAAAACGCGGCGACGTTGATGCCAAACAGCCGATTGCTTCGCTGGAGGGCATCACTCATGGTTGGGCTGATGACCATCGAGACGCTGCCCAGTACCGGGCGTCCGGAAATCTCTTTGAGTTGCCGGGTGTCTTCCACTGTCGGGAAAAGTTGAGTGAGACCAAACGTGGCAGCTGCGCCTGCCCCCAGGGCCAAGACAAGGCTCAGCAGCGCGATGAGGGTTCGGCTGGGTTTTACTGGGCTGGGACTCACCCGTGGCGGCTCGACCACCCTAAAGTCTGCGACTTTGGTGGTTTGATCAATCTTTTCGCCCAACGATGCGGATTCTCGGCGACTGACCAACTGGTCATAGTTTTTACGCACCACTTCATAGTCGCGGTTGAGTTGCGCCAATTCGGCTTCGACCTGTGGCATTCGTCCTGCCAGCGATCTGGCACGCTCCAGTTGTGCATTTTCTTCGCCCAATTGGCCGCGCAATGAGGCCACTTTGGCTTCAGCTTCTGCCAGCGCTACCCTGATGCGCTGGAAGACCGGGCTGGTGGGGGCGACGCGTCTGCCCCCAGCCGCTTGCGCACGCAGTCTGCTCTCGGTCTCGACTTTGCGCTGCTGTTCAAGTTGGGCAATGGTCCGTTTGGCGCTTAATACGTCCGGATGTTCATCGGTATAGCGCCGCATCAGTTCATCAAGCTGACGCCGTTGTGCATCCAGGCGCATGTCCAGATCGGAGGATGGCTGCACGGGTGTGTTGCCACTGGCCAGTAGTTCTGGCGGGATGGTGGGC
>JAZJZP010000047.1:0-2410 GCA_040389805.1 Pseudomonadota bacterium | reverse complement strand
AAGGCCAGCCCCCTCGGGGGGCAGAGAGCTACACGCAGTGAGCGAACGTGGGGGCTCATAAATCTATACGCCCACGTTCTTGAACAGAACCGCAAACAGCGCATCAACCAGGATGACCACCGTGATGGACGTCACCACTGACGCCGTCGTGCCCTGCCCCAGGCTTTCGGTGTTGGGTTTCACGCGCAGGCCGTAGTGGCATCCGATCAGTGCGATCAGCAAACCGAACACCACCGACTTGGAGGTCGCGAGCGTGAGGTTGGCCAGATCCACCGCCGCAGGCAGCGCATTGATGAAATAGGACGGCGTGATGTCCATCGCCACCCAGGCGGCCAGCATGCCGCCCACCAGCGCGGCAATCGTCGTCCACACGCTGATCAGCGGCATGGCAATGGCCAGTGCCAGCGCGCGCGGCATGACCAGGCGAAAGCCCTTGGCAATGCCCATGACGCGCATGGCGTCAAGTTCTTCCGTCACGCGCATCACGCCTATCTGCGCGGTGATGGCCGAGCCCGAGCGGCCCGCGATCAGAATCGCGGCCAGCACCGGGCCGAGTTCGCGAATCAGCGAGATGCCGAGGATATTGACGATGAAGGCATCCGCGCCAAACTGCCTGAGCTGCTGTGAGATCAGGTACGCCAGCACCACGCCGATCAGAAAGCCGACCAGCGCCGTGATGGGCAGCGCAGTCGCACCGATGTGATACAGGTGGCCGGAGAAATCGCGCAGCGGCGCCTCCTGCGGATGACGTATGAGGCGGATGATGTCCAGCAGCAACTGGCCGATCAGCCGCACCAGCGACCTGAGGTGATCGACAAACGAGAACAGGCGTTCGCCCAGGCCGACCAAGGGTGCTCTCCAGTCGGCCTTCGTTTTCCTGACGGGGGTGACCGGGAACTTCGCCACCGTCTCCAGCACGGCGCGCTGGGCATCTTCAAGCTCGATATTCGCGGGCCATTCGCGGCCCCAGTGATTCCAGAGCAATTGCGCGCCAAGATAGTCGAGCTTTTCAAGCCCGGAGAGATTCCATGAAGAAGCTGATTGGCCTTTATCCAGGCCCTTGAGCTGGGCGGTCAGCGCGTCCCATGCCGGCCTGGCCGTCAGGTCGCCCGCCGTCCACGCACCCTGAACCATCAGGGTACGGCCCTGAGGCGTGTCCTGCTGTTCAATACGGGGAGTGGATGTAGCCATAGACCTCTGGAAAACGGGGCGGGTGCGTGCACGCATGTGCCTGCGCACGGCACAAAATTGCCATGGTAACTGCTGAATGCACAAACCCGGCCAGCCTTTTCGCTGTAGCGACAGCGTCCTACAGCACCGTGCGAAGCACAGCGTTCGGACCGGCCCGACGCCGGTCAGCCCCGCGTTAGCCGTTGCAGGCAAAATGCCTTCGCGCAGGCCGGTTGCCGGCCGCATCACGACAAGACATCGCGACGGGACAACAAGAGACAAGACCATGCAAGCAACGCCAGACAACGACCACGTCTTCGACTACATCATCATCGGCGCAGGCACGGCGGGCTGCCTGCTGGCCAACCGCCTGAGCGCAGACGCCACCAAGAAGGTGCTGCTGATAGAAGCCGGGCGCAAGGACGACTACCACTGGATCCACATCCCCGTCGGCTACCTCTACTGCATAGGCAACCCGCGCACCGACTGGCTCTACAACACGGAGCCCGATGCCGGGCTCAATGGCCGTTCGCTGCGCTACCCGCGCGGCAAGACGCTGGGCGGCTCCTCCAGCATCAACGGCATGATTTACATGCGCGGCCAGGCGCGCGACTACGACGGGTGGGCGCAGCTGACCGGCGACATGGCCTGGCGCTGGGAGAACGCGCTGCCGCACTTCAAGCTCCATGAAGACCACCACAAGGGCGCCGACGCCTTTCACGGTGCGCGCGGCACGGCCCCCTCGCTGATGCAGGACAAGAACGTGCCCTACCAGAAGATCTTGCGGCACCGCAATGCGGGCGGCGAATGGCGCGTTGAAAAGCAGCGCCTGCGCTGGGACATTCTGGATGCGTTTGCCCAAGCCGCGCAGCAGGCCGGCATTCCGGCCACAGACGACTTCAACCGCGGCAACAACGAGGGTGTGGGTTACTTCGAAGTCAACCAGAAGGCCGGCTGGCGCTGGAACACCGCCAAGGCCTTCTTGCGCCCGGCCTGTTATGCGCGGCCCAACTTCGAGCTGTGGAACAGCGCCCAGGTCTGCAAGCTGGTGGTCGAAGACCAGCCCGATGGCAGCAAGCGCTGCACGGGCGTTCAGGTGTGGAACTACGGCACGGCGGGAGCCTACACCGGATCGGTCTGGACGCTTGACGGCTCGCCGAGCCTGGCAACCGTCGCCACCGACGGTACGGGGGTTATCTGGGTTCAGACGAGCACCGGGCGGCAGTATTTCACGATCAAC
>JAZJZP010000046.1:1368-1587 GCA_040389805.1 Pseudomonadota bacterium | reverse complement strand
CGCTACTTTTTCAGTCGCTTCATCGAGTGACGCGGATTGCCAGAAGGCGGCCGTGCTTCGGGCTGTGTCGCCGACTGCGCGGTGCAGCAGCCAGGCCTTCCAGAAAATAACCACCCAGCTGGCCACGGACATCAGCAGCAGGATCACGGCCACTGCCTGGCTGATAAAGCCCCCCTGGGCCAGGACGCCGGGCAAGTTCATCGCTGGATCACTTCAGGT
>JAZJZP010000046.1:661-1358 GCA_040389805.1 Pseudomonadota bacterium | reverse complement strand
GTCGAACATGTCAAACAAGCCGGTTTTCCTGCCTGCAAGAAAACGCGCGGCGCGCAGGCTGCCCTGGGCATAGGTTTCGCGGCTGGAAGACCTGTGTGTGATTTCTATGCGCTCACCGGTGCCCGCAAACAGCACGGTGTGGTCACCCACGATGTCGCCGCCGCGTATCGCGGCAAAGCCTATGGTGGAAGGATCGCGCTCGCCGGTAATGCCCTCACGCCCGTACACGGCGCAGTCCTTGAGGTCGCGGCCCAGCGCACCGGCGATCACTTCACCCATCTTGAGGGCAGTGCCCGAAGGCGCATCAACCTTGTGGCGATGGTGGGCCTCGATGATTTCAATGTCGTAGCCCGTAGACATCGCTTTGGCTGCCATCTCCAGCAGCTTGAGCGTGACGTTCACGCCCACGCTCATGTTGGGCGCCATCACGATGGCGATGTCTTTGGCGGCAGCGGCGATTTCTGCCTTCTGTGCATCCGAAAAACCCGTCGTACCGATGACAAGCTTGACGCCCATCTCACGGCAGGCGGCCAGGTGCGCCATGGTGCCTTCAGGGCGTGTGAAGTCAATCAGGACGCTGGCGTTTTTCAGGCCTTCGCGGATGTCGGACTGGATCAGCACACCTCTGGCGTGCCCCGAAAAAGCCGAAGCGTCTGTGCCTATCGCCGGGCTGGATGCGACATCAAGTGCGCCGCCG
>JAZJZP010000046.1:0-651 GCA_040389805.1 Pseudomonadota bacterium | reverse complement strand
GACCGCTTCTATCAGCATCTGGCCCATGCGCCCGCTGGCGCCGGCAATGGCCAGCCGGTGTGCTGCCTGCGCCGCGCTCACCGCAGCGGGCTTTCAAGCGGAGGATAGGCAGCCGAAGGTGCGCCCACCGAAGCGGCGCCGCTGGTGCTGGGTGCGGTGGCGCCCCCAGCGTTGGGAATGGTAGAAGGCGCTTTGGCGGCAGCATTCTTGAGCTGCTCTTCGCTGGCTTCCAGCACAGGTACGCTGCCCAACTTGCGGCGGGAGTCGAGCCTGGCGATGAATTCAGATTCACTCGGCATGGTGTCGCCTTCAGAGCGCTCAAGCACATCGCCCTTGAAAAACACGGTGTATTTGAGGGATTGCGGCTCGACGCCCTGGCGCTTCAGGGTAAAGACATAGTCCCAGCGATCCGCATGGAAAATGCTGGCAAGCAGCGGCGTGCCCAACACGTCCTTGACCTGCGCCCGCGTCATGCCGGGCCTGAGCGCCTCGACCTGCTCTTTGATCGTGCGAATGATCGCCTCGTTCGCTGGGAAAGAATACCGATACCGTTGCGCGTTCTGTCTCGCGCCGATGTTCCTTGGCGGTAAGGGCATGGGGTCTCAGTGCCCCAATCATGGTCCGGCCGGTGGGTTCTGGCTGACAACGCAC
>JAZJZP010000045.1:2975-10109 GCA_040389805.1 Pseudomonadota bacterium | reverse complement strand
CACGGCAGGCGCGCCAAGCACGCAATGCGCTGGATGCTTTCGGGCACGCCTCGATGACCGTGCGGGTGGCCGATGGCCGCGTGCTTTGGCAGACGCCCTTGGCGCGCAAACTGTTGCAGCAGTACTTTGATACGCCTGAAACGGTGGTCCCTGAAGAGCTGGTGATCTGGCTGCGCCAAGTCGCACCAAGCGCGTTGGTGCAGATCGCGGCCGGTGCGCCAGCCCCGACCTGGTTGGTGCAGCAAGGCGGGCGGCGCCTGACCTTTGCCCTGCACGAGCCCAGTGGCGAGGGCGAGTGGCTGCTGGTGATGCGCGAGACCTCAGACGAGGCGGCCATTGAGGCCATCACCCTGGAGTTCAAACTGACGGCCCGCGAGGGCGAGGTGCTCTATTGGGTGGTCAAGGGCAAGACCAACCGCGACATTGGCGACATTCTGGGCACCAGCCCGGCCACAGTCAAAAAGCAGTTGGAGCACATCTTTGCCAAGCTGGGCGTGGAGACACGCACGGCGGCGGCGGGCTTGGCCATGAGCCGGGTGGCTCAACTCAAGATGCGGTGATGGCCTGCGTTCGTTGGGCGGCTGTTCTTCAACAAAGCCCGCTGAACCCGGCTGGAGCTGACCGCCAGCGTCTCTTGATGGCTGGCGCCCAATGCCTCCCAGCGGGCGTCAAACTCAGCCATGCAACGCTCAAACGCCGGTCTTGAACCGGCGGTGGCAATGGCGTTGCCCCCTTCGTCGGACTCAACCGAGATCATGCAGCCTGAAAAGGCCTTGCTCAGACGGCGGTTGACCTCCACCGTCTGCGCGGTATCGGCCTGCACATTGGCCACCAGCAAGCCCTCGGGCGTCAGCGCCGCACGGCAGTGTTGGTAGAAACTGCGGGAGCACAGGGCCTCGGGCATGCCTGCGCCGGTGAACCCATCCACCAAAATGACGTCATAGCTGCGCGGGGACTTGGCCACAAACTTGGCCCCATCCGCGCAGACGATGCGCAGCCGATCACTGTCTGGCGGGATGCAAAACGAGTGCCGCATGTCGATCACGCCCTGGTTGATCTCAAGCGCGGTGAAGTCCGCTTCGGGCAGATGCCGGTGCAGGTACTTCAGCATCGAGCCACCACCCAAGCCGATCATCAGAACCGAGGCCGGGGCTGGATTGAACAGCAAGAACCCCATCATCGTGCGGGTGTAGTCCAGCACCAGATCATCGGGGTCGTCCAGGCGCATGCAGCTCTGGATCAGCGTCGTCTCAAAGCTCAGGGAGATGGTCTGGCTGTTCTGGTGCAGCCGGGGTTCTTCATTCATGTCCGCCAGTTTCTCATGCGCCACGCGGGGGCTCTGCATACGCCACATGGCGTATTCCGCAAAACACAAGCCCTGGTCACACTGAACTTATCCGATCAAACGGACCGGTGTTTTAACCAGGCATTCCCCCCTTGTCTACCAGGAGCGCATTCACATGAATATTTCTCGTCGCAGTGCTACCGCATCATTGACCGCCGTCGCTTTGGGCGTGGCTGGCTTGCTCGTCGGCTCCATGGCCCACGCGGCTGACACCATCAAGGTCGGCATCTTGCATTCGCTGTCCGGCACCATGGCCATCTCCGAGACCGTCTTGAAAGACGTGGCCTTGATGACCATTGACGAGATCAACGCCAAGGGTGGTGTGTTGGGCAAGAAGCTCGAACCCGTGGTGGTTGACCCGGCCTCCAACTGGCCCTTGTTTGCTGAAAAAGCCAAGCAACTGATCAGCCAGGACAAGACCGCCGTGACCTTTGGTTGCTGGACCTCGGTGAGCCGCAAGTCGGTGCTGCCCGTCTACAAAGAGCTCAACAGCCTGCTGTTCTACCCCGTGCAGTACGAAGGTGAAGAGCTGGAAAAGAACGTGTTCTACACCGGCGCGGCCCCCAACCAGCAAGCCATCCCCGCTGTCGAGTACCTGATGAGCAAAGACGGTGGCAGCGCCAAGCGCTTTGTATTGCTGGGCACCGACTACGTGTACCCCCGCACGACGAACAAAATCCTGCGCGCCTTCTTGAAGTCCAAGGGCGTGAAGGACGAAGACATCATGGAGGAGTACACCCCCTTTGGTCACTCCGACTACCAAACCATCATTGCCAACATCAAGAAGTTCGCAGCCAGTGGCAAGAAGACTGCCGTGGTCTCCACCATCAATGGCGACTCCAATGTGCCTTTCTACAAAGAGCTGGGCAACCAAGGCTTGAAGGCGTCTGACGTGCCAGTGGTGGCCTTCTCGGTGGGTGAGGAAGAGCTGCGCGGTGTGGACACCAAGCCTCTGGTCGGCCACCTGGCGGCCTGGAACTACTTCATGTCCATCAAGAACCCGACCAACGCCGAGTTCATCAAGAAGTGGTCCGCCTATGCCAAGGCCAAGAACATTGCCGGTCATAAAGACAAGCCGTTGACCAATGACCCGATGGAAGCCACGTACATCGGCATCAACATGTGGGCGCAAGCCGTGACCAAGGCCGGCTCCACGGATACCGACAAGGTCATCGCTGCCATGGCGGGCCAAACCGTCAAGGCGCCGGGTGGCTTCACCTCCACGATGGACGCCAAGAACCATCACCTGCACAAGCCCGTGTTCATCGGCGAAGTGAAGGCCGATGGTCAGTTCAAGGTGGTATGGAAGACGCCAGGCCCGGTCAAGGCCCAGCCTTGGAGCCCCTACATCGCCGGCAACGACGTGAAGAAGGACGAGCCTTCGACCAAGTAATGCTGGTGGATTGTTGAAGTAGAGCGGTTTGCCCCGTTGGGGGGTCACCCAACGGGGCATTTTTTTTGTCCGCGACCGAACTCAAATGACAGGAACACGCTGTGAAACGATTTGACGCAGCGAACCTGCTGGCGCTGGTGCTGGCATTGTTCGCACTGGGATTGCCCCGCATGGCCACGGCCTTGACCTTTGAGGAGGCCTATGCCATTTCGGCCGGTGACAACGATGCGCGCATTGCAGCGCTGCAAACGCTGGTTGTCAAAGGCGATGCTCGGCTGACAACACTGGTGCAGGCCTTGCTGGACGACAGCGTCAAGGTAGCCGGACGCCACGCCTACATCTTGCAAGACGACAAGGTGCTGGACGCCGCCACCGGGCAGGCCACGACATTGCCCGATAACGCCGAAGACGTGATCAACAACGGCCGCATGAGCGGTGAGCTTGAAGCGGTGCTGGCGGTCGGCAAGCTCAGCTCGCCCGATGTGGCGGTGCGCACCGAGGCGGTCCAGTCCTTGGCTCAAGGCGTGGACGAGTCCAAATTGCCCATGATCGACAAGGCCTTGGCGGCCGAGTCGGATGCCCGACTCAAAACCAAATTACAGAACCTGCGGGCCAAGGCCCTGTTGAGCTCAGCCGATGCCGCCAAGCGGATCGAAGCGGCCCAGGCCCTGGCGGCCAGTGCCGATCCTGAAACCCAAGCCTTGCTGATGGAGCGCTTGCAAGAGGGCGTTGAAGGCGATGCCCAAGTTAAAGTAGCCGTGCAACGCGCACTCGACTCCATCGCCAGCCGCTTGGCCTGGGGCGATCGGGCCGGGGTGATCTTCACCGGGATCAGTCTGGGCTCGATCCTGCTGCTGGCCGCCCTGGGTTTGGCGATCACCTATGGTCTGATGGGCGTGATCAACATGGCCCATGGCGAGCTGATGATGATCGGCGCCTATGCCACCTACGCGGTGCAAAACGTGTTCAGGCAACACCTGCCGGGCGCGTTTGATTGGTACATCCTTGCCGCGGTGCCCATGTCCTTTCTGGCGGCGGCCCTGGTGGGCGCCGTGCTGGAGCGCACCGTGATCCGTTTCTTGTATGGCCGCCCGCTGGAAACATTGTTGGCCACCTGGGGCATCAGCCTGGTGTTGATGCAGGCCGTGCGCAGCCTCTTTGGTGCGCAGAACGTGCAGGTTGAAAACCCCGCCTGGATGTCGGGGGGCTACGAGGTGCTCAGCAACCTCACGCTGCCTTACAACCGCCTGGCCATCATCGGCTTTGCCGTGCTGGTTCTGGTGGGCATGACGCTGCTGATTGCCAAGACACGCATGGGTTTGTTTGTGCGCAGCGTGACGCAAAACCGCCCGATGGCGGCCTGTGTGGGCGTGAACACCGCCCGGGTTGACACCATGGCGTTTTCGCTGGGCGCAGGCATTGCCGGGCTGGCGGGCTGCGCCTTGTCTCAGGTCGGCAATGTGGGGCCCGACCTGGGGCAGAACTACATCGTCGACTCGTTCATGGTGGTGGTGTTGGGGGGCGTGGGCCAGATTGCCGGCACGGTCTATGCGGCCTTGGGCCTGGGCGTGTTCAACAAGTTGCTGGAAGGTTGGGCGGGGGCGGTGCTGGCCAAGATCATGGTGTTGATGTTCATCGTGATCTTCATCCAAAAGCGTCCGCAAGGTTTGTTTGCCATGAAGGGCCGGAGTGCCGAAGCATGAGTGCAGTGTTGACATCTACTTTGCCGGTGGCCGTGCCACGCAGTGCGCTGGGGGCCAAAGGCTGGAGCAGCGTGATGGTGGCCATCTTCATCGTCACCTTGCTGGTTCCTTTGCTCAACCTGGTCGTGCCCGAGGGCCATGCCTTGCACCTGTCCGACTACGCGGTCGGTCTGGTCGCCAAGATCATGTGCTACGCCATCTGTGCCTTGGCCATGGACCTGATCTGGGGCTACACCGGCATCTTGTCACTGGGACACGGGCTGTTTTTTGCCCTGGGTGGCTATGCCATGGGCATGTACCTGATGCGTCAGATTGGTCGTGACGGCAGCTACAAGTCGGATCTGCCCGACTTCATGGTCTTCCTGGACTGGAAGGAAGTGCCCTGGCACTGGGCCTTGAGCGAATCCTTCATCGGGCAAATGTTGCTGGTGATTTTGGTGCCGGGGTTGTTGGCCTTTGTGTTTGGCTTCTTTGCCTTTCGCTCGCGCATCAAGGGCGTGTACTTTTCGATCATCACGCAGGCCATGACCTACGCGGCGATGCTGCTGTTCTTTCGCAACGAAACGGGCTTTGGCGGCAACAACGGCTTCACCGACTTCAAGCGCATCCTCGACATCCCCTTGCAGCAACCCTCGACCCGCATGGTGCTGTTCATCATCACCGGCATGACCTTGATCGGTTTTTACCTGATGGCGCGCTGGCTGGTGAACACCAAGTTTGGCCGCGTGCTGCAAGCCATCCGTGATGCAGAGAACCGCGTCATGTTCTGTGGTTACGACCCGCTGGCCTACAAGCTGGGCATCTGGACGCTGTCGGCCGTGATGTGCGGCATCGCCGGGGCGCTGTATGTGCCGCAGGTGGGCATCATCAACCCGGGTGAGATGTCGGCGGCGGCCGGCATTGAAATGGCCATCTGGACGGCGGTGGGTGGACGGGCCTCCTTGATTGGCCCCATCGTGGGCGCCTTCTTTGTCAACGGGGCCAAGAGTTGGCTGACCGTGGCGTACCCAGAGTTCTGGCTCTACTTTCTCGGCCTGCTGTTTGTCTTGGTGACCCTGCTGCTGCCCCAGGGCATTGTCGGCGGCCTCAAGAAGTTGTTCAACCGCACTCAACCGGAGACCAAGGCATGACGCCCGATCTGATGGAAGCCGGGGCCGTGGCCCTGAGCAAAGCAAAGGCGCGGCCCACCGGCGGCGAATCTGGCGGACGCGAGACCAGCTACGGTCGCATCCTGGTGCCAGGTGAGGTCGATCTGGCCCACGGCTCGATCCTGTACGTGGACGACATCACCGTCAGTTTTGATGGCTTCAGGGCCTTGAATAAACTGTGCTTGAACATCGCGGTGGGCGAGATGCGCTGCATCATCGGCCCCAATGGCGCAGGCAAGACCACGATGATGGACGTGATCACCGGCAAGACCAAGCCCGATTCAGGCTCGGCATTTTTTGGCTCGACCATCGACCTGCTGACCATGCGCGAGAACGAGATCGCACGCAGCGGCATTGGCCGCAAGTTTCAAAAACCCACCGTGTTTGAGCACCTCAGCGTGTTTGAGAACCTGGAGCTGGCGCTCAAGGCGGATCGCCGCGCCCGCGCCTCAGTGTTCTTCAAGCTCAGCAGCGAACAGCTCGACCGCATTGGCGAAATGCTCAAGCTCATCCACCTGAAGGATCAAGCGCAGCGCACCGCCGGGCTCTTGTCGCACGGTCAAAAGCAATGGCTGGAGATCGGCATGCTGTTGATGCAAGACCCCAAGCTGCTGTTGCTGGACGAGCCCGTGGCGGGCATGACCGACGAAGAAACCGAGCGCACCGCCGAGCTGTTCTTGTCGCTCGAAGGGGCGCATTCACTCGTGGTGGTCGAGCACGACATGAAGTTCATCGGCGAGTTGACCACGCAGGGCAAAAATGCCGCCAAAAAGAAGGTCACCGTGCTGCACGAAGGCTCGGTGCTGGCCGAAGGCACCTTGGCTGAAGTGCAGGCCAACGACAAGGTCGTTGAGGTTTACCTCGGTCGATGAGCGCGGACTCCAAGAAGAGACATCATGCTGAACGTTGAATCCGTCAATCAATACTACGGTGGCTCGCACATCCTGCGCGGCCTGGACTTTGAGGCCAAGGTGGGCGAGGTCACCGTGGTGCTGGGCCGCAATGGCGTCGGCAAAACCACCTTGCTCAAAAGTCTGATGGGTGTGGTGCCCATCAAAGCAGGCGCTATCAAGCTCGATGGGGTTGCCATTGACAAGCTCAAGCCTTATGAACGGGTGCGGCTCGGGGTGGGCTATGTGCCGCAGGGCCGCGAAATCTTTGGCCGCTTGACCGTTGAAGAGAACCTGCAAATGGGGCTGGCCAGCAAACCAGGCGGCACGCCCTTGCCTGAGCAGTTGTTCGAGTTGTTCCCGGTGCTCAAGCAAATGCTGCACCGTCGCGGTGGCGATTTGTCGGGGGGGCAGCAACAGCAATTGGCGATTGCCCGGGCGCTGGCCGCCGGCCCCAAGCTGTTGATCCTGGATGAGCCGACCGAGGGCATCCAGCCCAGCATCATCAAAGACATTGGCCGGGCCATTCGCAAGCTGGCCGACGAAGGCCTCAATGGTCAGAAGATGGCCGTGGTGCTGGTCGAGCAGTTTTACGACTTTGCCGCCGAGCTGGCCGATCAGTATTTGGTGATGGAGCGGGGCGAGATCATCCAGC
>JAZJZP010000045.1:1306-2965 GCA_040389805.1 Pseudomonadota bacterium | reverse complement strand
CATCCAGCGGGGTCGAGGATCGGATATGGAAGCCGATGGCGTCCGCCAGTTGATGTCGATCTGAGTCATAAAGCCATGGTTTCCTCAAGGGCAGGGGCGCGCAGTAAACTGGCGCCCCTGTTTGTATTTAACCCCCTGACTTAAGGACCCTCGCCATGGCTACGACCGCATCCGGCTTGCAATATGAAGACACCGTTGAAGGCGAGGGCGAAGTCGCTCAGGCTGGCGTGCATGTCACCGTGCACTACACCGGCTGGCTCTATGAAGGTGGCGTCAAGGGTGCCAAGTTTGACTCCAGCAAGGACCGTGGCGATCCGTTTGACTTTCCTCTGGGCGCCGGTCATGTCATCCGTGGTTGGGACGAAGGCGTGCAAGGCATGAAAGTCGGCGGCACCCGCGTGCTGGTGATCCCGCCTGAACTGGGCTACGGCGCCCGTGGTGCGGGTGGTGTCATTCCCCCCAATGCCACGCTGATGTTCGAAGTGGACCTGCTGGCGGTCTGACCATCATGTTTGCCCCCAGTCAGGAGCAGGTACGCCGCTTTTTCTGTGAGGCCTGGGCCAAGTACCAGGCTGGGCAGATTTTGACCCCGTTAGAGGGTCAGGCTGCTGACTGGATCACGCAGCACCCCGAATACCACGCGGATTTGTCTGACGTGGAGGCGGCCGTTGAGGCGGTTTTTGCCGTTGAGGATGGCCGCACCAATCCGTTTTTGCATTTGTCCATGCACCTGTCGATCACCGAACAGGTCAGTATTGATCAGCCCATCGGCATCCGTGCGGCAGTAGAGCGTTTGGCGCACAGTCGAGCCTCATTGCACGAGGCCCACCACGAGGTGATGGAGTGCCTGGGTGAAATGGTCTGGGAGTCGCAGCGTTCAGGCCTGCCGTTTGATGGCCACGCCTACATTGATCGCGTGCTGGGCCGCGCCACCCGCTGAGTAGCCGGAGGCGCGGTGCCGATCAGTGGAACTTGGCTTGGGGGACGGTCTTGAGATCGCCACCCAGGCTGCCCACGTAGTTGGACAGCACCTTCAGTTCGGCCAAGGTGAACATCTTCGCTTGGGCACCCATGATGGGGTTGCTGCGACCCACCGGGCCATTCTTGTCGGTCTGATACGCCTTGAGCGCGACGTAGACGTAATCAGCATGCTGCCCGGCCAACTTGGGATACGAGGCATCAATGGGCTTGTTCAAGCCCTCGCCATGGCACGCAGCGCAATTGCCCTTCGTGAGCAAGGCTTGCACTTCAGCGCTGGGTTTGCCACCGGATGCCGGCGTGGGCGGCAGATTTTTGCCGTTGGCTTCGTAATAGGCGGCCAGATCGGCAATGTCCTGGTCGGACAGTGGCGAGGCAATGCCCTTCATGGTTGGGTGTCGACGATCGCCTTTTTTGTAGGCATTCAAGGCAGCGGCGATGTACTTGCCGTTCTGTCCTGAAATCATTGGCACGCGATGCACCTCAGGGAAGCTGGCCTGGTAGCCCACAATACCGTGGCAACCAATGCACATGGCGATCTTCTTTTGCGCTGCAACCGGGTCACCTGATGGGGTGTCCTGGGCATGGGCTGCAGAAGTCATCAGGCCTGCGGATGCGACAAGGCCCAGGGAACAAATCAAGGAAGACAGTGTTTTCATGGTTCTGGCAAGAGAGAATTGC
>JAZJZP010000045.1:0-1267 GCA_040389805.1 Pseudomonadota bacterium | reverse complement strand
ACAGGAACAACCCGGTTGAGCAATCTCATGAAGTTTCAAGGTACTGAACAATACGTCGCCACAGACGACCTCAAATTGGCCGTCAATGCGGCCCTCACCCTGCAACGCCCCCTGTTAATCAAGGGCGAGCCAGGTACCGGCAAGACCATGTTGGCCGAGCAAGTTTCTGAAGCGCTGGGCATGCCACTGTTGCAATGGCACATCAAATCGACCACCAAAGCCCAGCAAGGCTTGTACGAATACGACGCCGTCAGCCGTTTGCGCGACAGCCAATTGGGCGACGAGAAGGTCAAGGACATCCACAACTACATCGTCAAGGGGGTGTTGTGGCAGGCCTTTGATGCCGATCAACAAGTCGCCTTGCTGATTGATGAGATCGACAAAGCCGACATCGAGTTCCCCAACGACCTCCTGCGCGAAATCGACCGCATGGAGTTTTACGTGTACGAGACGCGCCAGCTCGTCAAGGCCAAGCACCGGCCCTTGGTGATCATCACCTCCAACAACGAAAAAGACCTGCCGGATGCGTTTTTGCGCCGCTGCTTCTTCCACTACATCCGCTTCCCGGATGCGGTGACGATGAAGCAGATCGTTGACGTGCACTTCCCGGGCATCAAGCAAGAGATGCTGGCCGCTGCCATGCGTCATTTCTATGAGGTGCGCAACCTGCCGGGCCTCAAGAAGAAGCCCAGCACGTCCGAGCTGATTGACTGGCTCAAGCTCTTGCTGGCTGAAGACATCCCGCTGGAAGTCTTGCAAAACAAGGATGAAAAAGCCTCGGTGCCGCCACTGGTGGGTGCCTTGCTCAAGAACGAGCAAGACCTCAGCTTGTTTGATCGCCTGGTGGCCATGGCCCGCAACAACCGTTGAAGTGACGGTTCACGGTGACTGACGGGCCGGAGGAGGGGCGCTGACAACCTTGTTGCGGCCCTCTCGCTTGGCTTGATAAAGCGCATCGTCGCACCGTCTCAGCAGTGACGACAGAGTCTCTTGCGAATCGTTGGCGGTGGCCAAGCCGGTGCTGATGGTCACCGTGACTTTTTCGTCGCCCCAGGGGACGTTGATCTGGCTGATGGCATGGCGCAGCCGTTCGGCCGCCAGCAAGGCGCCGTCTTGCAGCGTGTGCGGCAGCAGCACACAGAACTCTTCGCCGCCAAAACGCGCGGCGCGGTCGATCTCTCGGGCTTGTGTCTGCAAAGTTTGCGCTACGGCGCACAGCACCGCATCGCCGGCCGCGTGGCCCAGTCGGTCATTGATGCGCTTGAAG
>JAZJZP010000044.1:17956-35267 GCA_040389805.1 Pseudomonadota bacterium | reverse complement strand
TGGTGTGAAAACGGGTGGCCAGTTCAAGGTAATCATTCTGTGAACGCGGCCCACCACACAAAGTCTGAAAATCGAACCAGACCACCCCGCCGGCACGTCGCTTGGCCTTGAGCACACGGTGCTCGATGTTCAGCGCAGGATCTTCATCGGCCGTCTCGGCCAATTGTTCAAAGATCGCTGACATCTGCGCATCGACATCGGGGGTCAAGGGCGTCAGATAGAGATTGGCCAACTCCAGCGTGCGCTGCCGGTAGTCGGTGCCGTTGTCCACATTGACCACTTCAAGCTGGCTCTTGAGCAACTCGATGGCCGGCAGAATGCGGTCACGGTGCAGGCCATTGGGGTAGAGCTGATCGGGGTGGAAGTTGGACGTGGTGATGATGCTCATGCGGTGGCGGAACATCGCATCCAGCAGGCGATGCAGGATCATCGCGTCGGTCACATCGGCCACATGGAACTCGTCAAAACACACAACCCGATGGCGGCGTGCCATGCGCTTGGCCAAGATCTCCAGCGGGTCAGCCTGACCTTTGAGCTCCATCAACTGTCGATGCACCTCACGCATGAACTCGTGAAAATGCAAGCGCGTTTTACGCTCCAGCGGCACCGCCTGGAAGAAGCAGTCCATGATGAAGCTCTTGCCCCGCCCCACCCCACCATACAGGTAGACGCCCTTGGGCAAAGGCGGGTAGCGCAACATCTTGGTCAATTTATTGCTGCGCTGCGACTTGTAGGCACCCCACTCATCCTGACAGCGCTGCAAAGCCCCAATACCTTTGAGTTGCGCCGCATCGGCGTGGTAGCCCCGCTCCAGCAAGCTCTGGTGGTACAGGTCGGTGACAGAGATTTTAGAAAGCGCGGCCATTAGCGTATCGGGGCAACACAGGTCGCCCCATGCAGTGACAGACTCAGTGAAAAATCAAAAGTTTAAAGTGCGCTTATCGACCGCAAGCGCCGCTTCTTTGGTCGACTCGCTCAAGGACGGGTGCGCATGGCAAATGCGAGCAATGTCTTCGGCACTGGCCCTGAACTCCATCGCAACCACCGCCTCTGCAATCAACTCGCTGGCCGATGGCCCAATGATGTGCACCCCAAGGATTTCGTCGGTCACTGCATCGGCCAGAAACTTCACGAACCCCGTGGTGTCGCCCAGCGCCCGGGCACGCCCGTTGGCGGCAAAGGGGAAGGAACCGGCCTTGTAGGGCCGGCCCTCCGCTTTCAACGCCTGTTCGGTTTTGCCGACCCAGGCGATCTCCGGGCTGGTGTAGATCACCCAGGGAATCGTATTGAAGTTGACGTGCCCGTGTTGACCGGCAATGCGCTCGGCCACGGCCACACCCTCTTCTTCAGCTTTGTGCGCCAGCATCGGGCCACGAACCACATCACCCACCGCCCACACATTGGGCAGGTTGGTCTGACATTGGTCGTTGACGACGATGGCACCACGCTCGTCCAGTTGCAAGCCCACGGCCTCGACATTCAGGCCAACGGTGTTGGGCACCCGGCCGATGGAGACGATCAGCTTGTCGCATTCGAGTGTTTGCTCGGCGCCAGCGGCGTCGGTGTAGGCCACGCTCACACCCTTCTTGCTGGTCTTGACTTCGGCAATCTTCACGCCGAGTTGCAGCTTCAAACCTTGCTTGGTGAACACCTTCAAGGCTTCTTTGGCGACTTGTTCGTCCACCGCGCCCAGGAAGGTTGGCAGTGCTTCCAGCACGGTCACCTCGGACCCCAGGCGGCGCCAGACGGAGCCCATCTCCAGACCGATCACGCCCGAGCCAATCACGCCCAGTTTTTGCGGTGTCTCGTTGATCAGCAAAGCGCCATCGTTGGACAAGATCAGTTGTTCATCGAACGCCGCACCGGGCAATTGGCGAGCACTGGAGCCCGTGGCCACGATGATGTGCTTAGCCGTCAGGGTGTCGGGCTTGTCACCCGCCACCGCCACCTCGTAAGCACCCTCGGCCGCCTTGACGAACGAGCCACGTCCATGAAAAAAGCTGACCTTGTTCTTCTTGAGCAAGAACAAGATGCCATCGTTGTTTTGTTTGACGACCTTGTCCTTGCGGGCAATCATCTTGGCCACATCCATCTTGAGGCCCTCAACCGTGATGCCGTGGTCCACAAAATGGTGAGCGGCCTGGTCGTAGTTCTCAGACGATTGCAGCAAGGCTTTGGAGGGGATGCAACCCACGTTGGTGCAAGTGCCGCCAGGTGCGGGGCCGCCTTTGGCGTTCTTCCAGTCGTCGATACAAGCGACCTTGAAACCCAGTTGAGCCGCGCGGATGGCGGCGATGTAGCCGCCAGGGCCTGCGCCGATGACGATGACGTCGAATTGATTGGACATGGTGTGTGCAGCAGTTGGGAGTGCGGTCATTCGTCAGGAACGAAGATCCACAGCAAGATGTAGAGCAAGAGGCCAGCGCCCCAGAACAAAAACAGCAAGACAAAGGCGAGTCGCCAGACCCAGGACTCCATGCCCGTCATGCGAGCCAGACCGCCACAGATGCCGCCCAGCCAGCGATCATCGCGCGCACGCCGCAGGCGATTGACCGGCGAGCCTGCACCCAACATCGGCAAGGTGGATGCGCCCTCTTCGATCAGGCGGGCCTTGAGTCGTTGAAACTCATCGGCGCTGAGCACACCGCGCTCTTGCAGGGCGGCCAGACGTTCCAGTTCATCGGCAACTGACATGGTTTTCTCCTTGGTCAGGATGGCGGGGCCAGGCGAGCCCTCGTGAGGCCCGCCCCGCCCCAAAAACTCAAATGTCAAACAGCAAGCGGGCCGGATCTTCCAGAGCTTCCTTCATGGTCACCAAGCCCAACACGGCTTCGCGGCCGTCGATGATTCGGTGGTCATACGACATCGCAAGGTAATTGATCGGGCGGATCACGATCTGACCGTTCTCAACCACCGGTCGGTCCTTGGTCGCATGCACGCCCAAGATGGCCGATTGCGGTGGGTTGATGATGGGGGTCGACAGCATTGAGCCGAACACCCCGCCGTTCGAGATCGAGAAGGTGCCGCCGGTCAGCTCTTCAAGGCCCAACTTGCCGTCGCGCGCCTTGACGCCAAACTCTGCGATCTTCTTTTCAATTTCGGCAAAACTCATCTGGTCAACATTGCGCAGCACCGGCACGACCAAACCGCGAGGCGAACCCACCGCCACACCGATGTCGAAATAGCCGTGGTAGACGATGTCGTTGCCATCAATCGACGCATTGATGACGGGGTATTTCTTCAAGGCGTGCACTGCGGCCTTGACGAAAAAGCTCATGAAGCCCAGCTTGACGCCGTGCTCTTTCTCGAACTTCTCCTGGAACTTCTTGCGCATCTCCATCACCGGGGCCATGTTGACCTCGTTGAAGGTGGTCAAGATGGCGTTGGTGGCTTGCGATTGCAGCAGACGCTCGGCCACGCGGGCACGCAGACGGCTCATGGGCACGCGCTGTTCGGGTCGATCAGCCAGGTTGGGCAGGCCCACCGGCATGTTCACCGCAGGCAAGGCGCTGCGAGGCACACCCGTGGGGATCGCCGGAGCCGGGGCGCCCACGGCTGCCGCAGGCTTGGCCACACCCGCCGCCACAGCCTGCAAGACATCGCCCTTGGTCACGCGGCCGTCTTTGCCGCTGCCAGCCACCTGCGAGGTGCTCAAATTGTTGTCGGCCAGCAGCTTGGCGGCGGCGGGCATCGCCACATCGGCTTTGCTGCCACCCGTGGTGGCGGCCGCGGCTGGCGCAACCGGCGCTGCCGCAGGCACGACGGACACGGCCAGCGGGCTGACCGCCGTGCTGCCTTCGGTATCGATCCGGGCGATGACCTCTTCGCTCGCCACGGTGTCGCCATCGTTGCGCAGCAGTTGAGCCATCACGCCAGCGGCGGGCGCAGGCACTTCGAGCACGACTTTGTCGGTCTCGATTTCAATCAGGATTTCATCGGCCGCGACGGCTTCGCCGGGCTTTTTCTTCCAGGTCAACAAGGTGGCTTCGGCCACGGACTCAGACAGTTGGGGGACTTTGACTTCAACGATTGCCATGTGTATTTCTCCTGAAGCAGTACCCGCCTCGCTCACCCGTCACACACCAGGTCTTGCCTGGGCTCGTGACCGGCTATTGCGGGCGCAGTGACCGCAATAACCTTATTTGGTGAGGACGAAGCCTTTGAGCTTGCCAAAAGCCTGATCGAGCAACGCTTTTTGCTGCTCTTGGTGCAGGTGCGCATAACCCACGGCGGGTGAGGCCGAGGCCGGTCGGCCGGCATAACCCAGCTTCTGACCCTCTGCCATGTTCTCGTGGATGTAATGCTGCACAAAGAACCACGAACCTTGGTTCTGCGGTTCATCCTGGCACCAGACCAAATCGGTCAGATTCGGATACTTTTTGAGCTCAGCCGAGAACGCCTTGTGCGGGAAGGGGTACAACTGCTCGACCCGGATGATGACCGTGTCGGTGGTCTTTTTCTCGGCGCGCTTTTTGACGAGGTCGTAATAGACCTTGCCAGAGCACGCAATCAGGCGCTTGACCTTGCTGGCATCGACGGTGTCATCGGTGTCTGGGATGACGGTGCGGAACTCACCGCGCGTGAACTCGATCAAGGGCGAGGTCGCGTCCTTCATGCGCAGCAAGGACTTGGGCGTCATGATGACCAGCGGCTTGCGGAACATGCGCACCATCTGACGGCGCAACAAGTGGAAGATCTGGCTGGCCGAGGTCGGCTGGCAGATCTGCATATTGTTGTCAGCCGCGAGTTGCATGAAGCGCTCCAGGCGCGCCGAGCTGTGCTCAGGGCCTTGGCCTTCATAACCGTGCGGCAGCATCAGGGTCAAGCCATTGGCCCGGCCCCATTTCACCTCACCGGAGGCGATGAACTGGTCAATCACCACTTGGGCGCCGTTGGCAAAGTCGCCGAACTGCGCTTCCCAGATCACCAGGGTGTTGGGGTCGGCGCTGGCATAGCCATACTCAAAGCCCAGCACCGCCTCTTCTGACAAGATGGAGTCGATGACCACATAGGGCGCCTGGTTGTCGGCCACGTGCTGCAGGGGAATGTAAGTCCCTGTGTCCCACTTCTCGCGGTTTTGATCGTGCAAGACCGAGTGGCGGTGCGTGAAGGTTCCGCGCCCGCAATCTTCGCCCGACAAACGCACGGGGTAGCCACTGGCCACCAGCGAGGCAAACGCCATGTGCTCGCCCATGCCCCAGTCGACATTGACCTCGCCACGCCCCATCGCGGCGCGGTCGTCAATCACCTTTTGCACCAGGGGGTGCGGTTTGAAATCTGCTGGGATGGTGGTGATGCGTTCTGCCAAACGGCGGAATTCGGCCAAGGGCAAGGCCGTGTCGGCCGCGTCGGTCCACTTCTTGCCCAGGTAGGGCGTCCAGTCGATCGCGTACTTGCTCTTGAAGTTGGTCAGAACCGGATCAACCGTGTGCTTGCCCGCCTCCATCGCCGCACGATAGTCCTTGACCATCTGGTCGGGAACCTCGACCGCCAGCGTGGCTTGAGCCACCAACTTGTCGGCATAGACCTTGCGGGTACCAGGATGTTGGGCAATCTTTTTGTACATCAAGGGCTGGGTCATCGAGGGGGTGTCCTGCTCGTTGTGACCCAGTTTGCGGAAGCAGACGATGTCCACCACCACGTCCTTGTTGAACTCCTGGCGATAGTCCAGGGCCAGTTGCGTGCACAGCACGACGGCCTCGGGGTCATCGCCATTGACGTGCAAGACCGGCGCTTCCACCATCTTGACCACGTCGGTGCAATACAGCGTCGAGCGGCTGTCGCGCGGATCCGAAGTCGTGAAACCGATCTGGTTGTTGATGACGATGTGAACCGTGCCACCCGTGTAGTAGCCACGGGTCTGGGCCAGGGCCAGCGTCTCCATGACCACCCCTTGACCCGCAAAAGCCGCATCCCCGTGCACTTGAACCGGCAGCACCTGATCGCCATCCTTGTCACCACGGCGGTCTTGACGCGCCTTGACGGAGCCTTCAATCACCGGATTGACGATCTCAAGGTGCGATGGGTTGAATGACAGCGACAAGTGAACCGGACCACCATCTGTGGTGACGTCACTTGAAAAACCCTGATGGTATTTGACGTCGCCGGATGGCAGGTTTTCAGGCGCGGTGTGATCAAACTCGGAGAACAACTCCGAGGGCTGCTTGCCCAAGGTATTGACCAGCACATTCAGACGGCCACGGTGGGCCATGCCGATGATGACTTCTTGCACGCCCTTTTCGCCGCCACGCTGGATCAACTCGTCCATGCAGGCGATGAAGCTCTCGCTGCCTTCGAGCGAAAAGCGTTTTTGGCCCACGTACTTGGTGTGCAGAAAACGCTCCAACCCTTCGGCCGCCGTGAGTCGATCCAGGATGTGCTTTTTCTTGTCGACCGAGAAGGTGGGCTTGGAGCGGATGCTCTCGAGCTTTTCTTGCCACCAGCGCTTTTCACCGGGATCGGTGATGTGCATGAACTCGGCGCCAATGCTGCCGCAATAGGTTTCACGCAGGGCCTGCAGGATGTCCCGCAGGCTCATATGCTCGACCTTGGTGAAGTAGGTGTTCGTGGCACTGAACGTGATGTCCATGTCGGACTCGGTCAGGTCGTAGAACGAAGGTTCAAGCTCGGGCAGCTTGGGGCGCTCCTGACGCTTGAGGGGATCGAGATCCGCCCAGCGTGCGCCGAGGAAACGATAAGCAGCAATGAGGGACTGCACATGGACTTGCTTGCGGGCCACGGCCAGATCAGCACTGCTCGTCTTGACCATGAAGGCGTTGGCCTTGGCGCGCTGGGCAAACGATTCAACGACAGGCGCATGGGCCACATCGCGGTGATCGGAGCCATCCGTGGCGGGAACGTTGGACAAGGCGTCGAAATACGACCGCCAGTTGTCGGGCACGGAGCCGGGGTTATCGAGATAGGACTCGTATAACTCTTCAACGTAAGGGGCATTGCCCCCAAACAGGTACGAGTTCGACCTGAACTGCTGCATCATTTCGCTCACCTCTTACCCAGGTCTGCTGGGATATGGCTGGTAGAAAAACCTTCCGCGACACGGCTTGACCGGTTGGCGGATTGCGACCCGCCTTGCTGACTTCGGAAAAATCCAACAAGGGCGACGGGAAGGGCCTGAAAAACCGATGTCAATGTACCACTGCGCACGGCACGTCTTCAAGACGGGCGCCAATTTATAGACGGCCCAAGGGGATTGAACGCGGTCTTAGGGTCGCGCGATGAACAAAAAAGCCGGGCAATGCCCGGCTTTCAAAAGATCAATCTGGCAGATCAGCCGAAGTTCTTGGCAGCAAAGTCCCAGTTCACCAACGAGGTGAGGAAGGTTTCCACGAACTTGGGACGGGCATTGCGGTAGTCGATGTAGTAGGCGTGTTCCCACACGTCGACGGTCAGCAACGCGGTATCACCCGTGGTCAATGGGGTGCCAGCGGCGCCCATGTTGACGATGTCGACGCTGCCGTCGGCCTTCTTGACCAGCCAGGTCCAGCCCGAACCGAAGTTACCCACGGCCGACTTGATGAAGGCCTCTTTGAAGGCGGCATAGCTGCCGAACTTGGCGTTGATGGCCGCAGCCAGCGCGCCTGTGGGCTCACCACCACCCTGGGGCTTCATGCAGCTCCAGAAGAAGGTGTGGTTCCAGATCTGGGCCGCGTTGTTGTACACGCCACCGCTGGACTTCTTGATGATGTCTTCCAGCGACAGGGTTTCGAATTCGGTGCCAGGAATCAGGTTGTTCAGATTCGTGACGTAAGCCTGATGGTGCTTGCCGTAGTGGTACTCGAAGGTTTCTTGCGAGAGGTGAGGCGCCAGCGCATCTTGGGCGTAAGGCAGGGGGGGAAGCGTGTGTGCCATGGTGCTTGATCCTGTTGGTAGAAAAATGTGAACAACTTTTGATTGTAGGCAAGACCCTTGTCAAAACTGGCTCATGCCCTCAAAAGCTTCAGGGCCGCAATAGGGCCTTATGGCAACACCTCGACCCGCAAGCGGCCATCGGCCAGCACGGCATCCAGGGTCTGGCCCGCACGGGCCTGCTGGCCTTGCTCGTCGCTCAACCAGGCGTAACCTCGCTCCAACACCCGCTGCGGGTCCAGCGCATGCAAGCGCCGCTCAAGGCCATCGGTCCGCTGCTGAGCTCGACTCACTTGCTGCGCGAGCGCGCGCTCCAGGCGCCCCTGCCACGTGGGCAAACTCTGTGCCGCCAATCCCAGCCGCCGCTGGCAGGCGTTGAGGGCGCGCCGCTCCAACAAGGCCAGGGCTTGTCCATGTCGGCTCAAGGCCTGCGCCGGGCGAGCCAAGCGCATGGCCGCCTGATCCAGCTGCTGCGCCAGAGAGTCCAGACGCTTTCCCAGTCGCTGCTGCAACACGCGCTGGAAGGCGTCCAGATCGGCCAAGGCCTGTGCTTGCGGCTCGGCCACCAATTCGGCCGCGGCCGTGGGCGTGGGTGCCCGCAAGTCCGCCACAAAATCCGCCAGGGTCCAATCGGTTTCATGCCCGACGCCACTGATGACCGGGATGGGGCAATGGGCGATGGCCCGCACCACCCGTTCGTCGTTGAAAGCCCACAGGTCTTCAAGCGAGCCACCACCTCGGCACACGATCACGGCATCCAGCGTGTGACCCGCGTGGTGCACGAGCGCCACTTCGGCCAGTGCCGAGACGATCTGCGCGGGTGCTTCGCTGCCCTGCACGGTACAGGGCGACAGCAGCACCTCGACGTGAGGCGCCCGACGACGCAAGGCCGTCAGCACATCACGCAAGGCAGCGGCCGCCAGCGAGGTGACGACCGCAATCCGTTGAGGAAAGTGCCTGATGGGACGTTTGCGATCAGGGTCAAACAGCCCCTCGGCCTCAAGCTTGGCCTTGAGGCGCAAAAACTGCTCGTACAAGGCCCCCGCACCGGCACGTTGCAACCCTTCAACCACCATCTGCAGTTCGCCGCGCGCTTCGTAGACCGACAAATTGCCGCGCGCCTCCACCAGCATGCCTTCGGCAGGCGAAAAATCGAGCTGAGACAAGGCCCGCCGAAAAATCGCGCAGCGCAGGCTGGCCCCGCCATGTTCATCCTTCAGGGTGAAGTAGCCATGACCGCTGGAGGCGCGGGTGAAACCGCTGATTTCACCCCGAACCACGCAGTTGGCAAATCGCGAAGCAAGGGTGTCACTGACGGCATTGACCAGGGCCGACACGCCCCAGACCCGAACCGCAGAACGGCCATCACCAAGGGCGCCATTCATGGTTGCCCCTCTGTCACATTCAACGATTCAAACGGCTCACACCCGTGCCACAGCCAATAACGACGGGCCTGTGGTAGTGCACAGCCGCGCCACTCATGGCCCCACGGGGCTATTTGGTCTTCACAAAGCATTAACACTGTCATAAGTATATGATTTATATAGACTTTTGCCTGCTTAAAAATGTCGCACTCTGTTCTAGGCCGTGAATTTCCGTGGCTTTGCGGCCAGTCAGGCGGACTTACCCACAAAGTTATCCACAGCTTTGGTGGATGACTGGGTTGTCACAATTGAAGCGATGGCCACCCGGGCAAACACGGATCCCAGTGCGTGGAAAGTGCCGAATTCGGCGCCATAATCTCACGCTTAGCCCGTCACCGATCCCCCGCCTTGGGCCCGAGCTCATGCCGGACCAAGGCCTTCGTTTCAAGCTCCTGGGAGAGTCTTCGTTGCTATCGATCTTACAAGCTGCCGGCTGGCCTATTTGGCCCCTAGTGCTGTGCTCCATCGTGGCCTTGGCCCTCATCATTGAACGGTTCATGAGCCTGCAGGCTTCTCGTGTGGCGCCTGTGCGCCTGGTGGACGAAGTGGTGGCCGTGACCCGCGCCAGTCTGCCCAACGCCGACACCATCAACCAGTTGGCCGAAAACTCCACCCTGGGTTTGGTGCTGGCGCAAGGTCTGCGCGCTGCTGCAGCCGATCCGCGCATCAATGAGCTCAATTTGCGCAGTGTCTTTGAGACCGCAGGGCGACAAGCCGTACACGACATGGAGCGCAACCTCAGCGCGCTGGGCACCATTGCCTCAGCAGCCCCCTTGCTGGGGCTACTGGGCACCGTGGTCGGCATGATCGAAATTTTTGGAGTCTCCGGCGCCAGTTCCGGCACGTCTGGTGCCAACCCGGTCGAATTGGCCCATGGCATCTCGGTGGCGCTCTACAACACCGCATTTGGCCTGATCGTCGCCATCCCATCGTTGGCGTTCTATCGGCACTTTCGTGCCCGCATCGACGAGTACACGCTGGTGCTGGAACAGGCCGCAGAACGCATGGTTCCCCATATCTTGCGTCTGTCTTCGTCGGGTCGACGCTGAGGATTACTCGCCATGGCCATGCACTTTCACCGACGCCACCGCGAAGATCCCGAGATCAACCTGATCCCCTTCATTGATGTGCTGCTGGTGGTGTTGATCTTCGTGATGACCACCACGACCTACGCCAAGTTCACGGAACTGAAAATCAACCTGCCGGTGGCCAATGCCCAGTCCATCAAACCCCGTGCCAAAGAGCTGGTAGTGGTGGTCTCTGCCGATGGTCGCTATGTCGTCGACAACCAGCCCGTCGAGAGCCGCAGTGTCGAGGGTTTGGCCGCAGCGCTCAACGCGGGTGCAGGCAAAAGCCGTGACACGGTGATCGTCATCACGGCCGATGCCTCCGCCACGCACCAAAGCGTCATCAACGTGATGGATGCGGCGCGTCGGGCGGGCTTGTCTCAGTTGACCTTTGCCACCCAGGGCCAGTCGGACGGCTCGGCTGCGGTCGCCCCTGTTGCACAACCTTGATCCCGCGCCTTTCTTGTTCTGCCATCGATGCCCTCAGCGCGTGAGTTGATCGTACAAAGCTGGGCATCGCGTGGGCCGCTCGCACTGGCGCTGTGGCCGCTGTCGCTCGTGATGGGCTGCTTGGTCGGCCTGCGTCGCACCGCCTACCGATGGGGCCTGTTGCACGATCAATCTCCTGGCCTGCCAGTGCTGGTGGTCGGAAACCGTGTCGTGGGTGGCGCGGGAAAAACCCCCACCACCGTGGCCATCGTTCAGTATTTGCAGCACCAGGGGTGGACGCCGGGCGTCTTGTCGCGCGGCTACAAACAATCCGCCAGCGCAGCGCCCTTGACCCTCATTGACCAGGCATCGGCACACCGACTCACCGCGGCCGAGGTCGGCGACGAACCACTGCTGATCTGGCGGCGCACCCAGGCCCCCCTGATGGTCGGACGCGATCGGGTGGCCGGAGGCGTGGAGTTGCGCAAACACCATCCCCAGGTCGACATCCTGATTTGCGACGACGGGCTGCAACACCTGCGGCTGAAGCGCCAGATTGAGGTCGTGGTGTTTGACGAACGCGGCGCAGGCAATGGGTGGCTGCTGCCCGCAGGCCCCTTGCGAGAATCCATCCACGCGCCAGCGCCCTCCTCGCTGGTGGCACCGCCCATCGTCATTTACAACGCCTCCAAGGCATCCAGCGTCGTGCCGGGCTATCTGGGCCACCGCCATCTGGCCCCCTGGAAGACCTTGGAGCAATGGTGGGACAACGCGCCTGCCGACCCCACGGCACAGCCTCCCCAACAAGGCTGCTGGGCGGTCGCGGGCATCGCCCACCCGCCCAAATTCTTCACGCAGCTGCAATCCCTTGGCTGGTCGACTCACCCGGTGGCATGCGCCGATCATGACCCCTACACCACGCTGCCCTGGCCCCTGGGCATCACCAACGTCATCCTGACTGAAAAGGATGCCATCAAACTGTCGCTGGATCGGGTTCACCGCGAACGCCCCGGCACCCAAGTCTGGGTCGCGGCACTAGACTTCAGTCCTGAGCCTGGGTTCTGGCAGACGCTGGACCACGCTCTCAAACAACTCCCCACCACCTAACGGAAGCCTCCGATGGACACACGACTCATCGAATTGCTGGTCTGCCCACTGTGCAAAGGCCCCCTCCACCGCAGGCCCAACGGCCAAGCGCTGATCTGCATGTCGGACCGCCTGGCCTACCCCATTCGAGACGGCATTCCCGTCATGCTGGAGAGCGAAGCCCAGCACTATGAAGAAAACGACGACCTCATCCCCAACGCCGCACTGTTGACCGGCGCAGCCCACGACAGCGGAGCGGCTTGACATGGCGTTTTCGGTGCTGATCCCAGCGCGGCTGGCCTCTAGTCGACTGCCCAACAAACCTTTGGCTGACATTGGCGGCATCCCCATGGTGGTTCGTGTGGCTCAGCGTGCTGCGCTCAGCCGGGCCAGCCAGATCGTGGTGGCCGCGGATGCGCCCGAGATCGTTGCCGCTTGCCAAGCCCATGGCGTGCGCTGCGTACTGACCCGCGCGGACCACCCCACCGGCAGCGACCGCCTGGCCGAGGCCTGCGTCCTGCTGGGCCTGGACGGCGACGACGCCGTGGTCAATGTTCAAGGCGACGAGCCTTTGATCGACCCTGATCTCATCAACGCCTGCGCCGATCAACTCGATCAGCGCCCTGACTGCATGGTCAGCACCGCGGCCCACGCCATTGATGACGCCAGCCAATTTGGCAACCCCAATGTGGTCAAAGTAGTGACCGACGCCTTGGGCCGCGCGCTGTATTTTTCACGCGCCCCGATTCCGTGGTGGCGCGATGCGCCCAGCTCAGGCCAGCCCGCCAGCGGCTCCGGGACACCCTTGCGTCACATCGGCATCTATGGCTACCGGGCCGGATTTTTGCGGCGTTTTCCGCAACTCCCCCCCAGCCCGCTGGAAGCCGTTGAATCGCTCGAGCAATTGCGCGTGCTCTGGCATGGAGAACGCATCGCCGTCTACATTGCAGATCAAGCCCCTGGCCCAGGGGTCGACACCCCGGAAGACCTGGCCCGCGTGCGAGCATTACTGAGCATTTAAACCCTGTTTTCCAGGGCGCCCCGTTTTGGTGCCCAGACTTTCCCGCAGAGGTCCGCGAGGGTGCCCATGCTATCCTCCGCGCCTTGAAAAGGCTGTTCGAACTTGGTCGTTCGGGCGGCATCATCGATATTGAGGAGAACCATGAGACTCATCCTGTTGGGCGCGCCCGGCGCCGGAAAAGGCACACAGGCCACGCACCTGTGCCAAAAGTACGGCATCCCGCAAATCTCGACGGGCGACATGCTTCGCGCCGCCGTCAAGGCAGGCACCGCGATGGGTCTGGCCGCCAAACAAGTGATGGACGCTGGTGGCCTCGTCGGCGACGACATCATCATCGGCCTGGTCAAAGAACGCATCGCCCAACCCGATTGCGCCAATGGCTTTCTCTTCGATGGCTTTCCTCGCACCATCCCTCAGGCGGATGCCATGAAGGCCGCGGGCGTCAAGCTGGACATCGTGCTTGAAATCGACGTCCCAGACAGTTCGATCATCGAACGCATGAGTGGCCGCCGCGTGCACCAGCCCTCAGGCCGCACCTACCACGTCGTGTTCAACCCGCCCAAAGTGGCCGGCAAAGACGACGCCACAGGCGAAGATCTGGTCCAGCGCGACGACGACAAAGAAGAGACCGTGCGCAAGCGTCTGGAGGTCTATCATCAGCAGACCCGTCCCTTGGTCGACTACTATTCGCAGTGGGCCGCCACCGGTGACCAAGTTGCCCCCCGTTACGCCAAAATCAGCGGCGTCGGGTCGGTGGACGACATCACCGCCCGCGCACTGCAAGCCCTGGGAGCCTGACCGAACGCCACCACGGCTGCTCGCAGGTTTGCCCTACGGCCCCGTCGCCCTCCGCGCCGGGGCCTTTGTCTTTTGATCTGAAGTTTTTGTGATCCCTCCGTCATTCATTCAAGACCTGCTGGCCCGCACCGACATCGTCGAGGTGGTGGGCCGCTACGTCACCTTGAAGAAGGCCGGCATCAACTTCAAAGGCCTGTGCCCCTTCCACGGCGAAAAATCGCCCAGCTTCATCGTCAGCCCCAGTCGCCAGACCTACCACTGCTTTGGCTGCGGCGTGCACGGCAATGCGGTGGGCTTCCTGATGGAAAACGGTGGGCTCGGTTTTGTCGAAGCCGTCAAAGACCTGGCCCAAATACTGGGCATGCCGGTGCCTGATGACGACAGCCGCCCGGAAGACCGCGAAAAAGCCCGCCTGCACAAAGAAAAGCAGACCACCCTCACCGAAGTGCTGGCCCATGCCGCACAGCACTGGCGCGGTCAACTCAAGATCAGCCCGCGCGCAGTGAGCTACCTCAAGGGCCGCGGCCTGACCGGCGAAATCGCCGCGCGCTTTGGACTGGGCTATGCGCCCGACAACTGGCGCGGACTGGCCAGCGCCTACCCCAAATACGACGACCCCTTGTTGGTGGAGGCCGGACTGGTCATCACCCCGGATGCCGACTCAGACATTCCCGAAAGCGAAGCCAAACGCTACGACCGCTTTCGCGACCGAATCATGTTTCCGATCCGCAACCCACAGGGCGAGGTCATCGGCTTTGGCGGGCGGGTGCTGGACAAAGGCGAGCCCAAATACCTGAACTCGCCCGAAACCCCCGTCTTCATCAAAGGGCGTGAACTCTATGGCCTGTATGAAGGCCGCAGTGCCCTGCGAGCCAAAGGCTATGCACTCGTCACCGAGGGCTATATGGACGTCGTCGCCCTGGCCCAATGGGGCTATGGCAACGCCGTCGCCACCTTGGGCACGGCTTGCTCGGCAGAACACGTGCAAAAACTGCTTCGCTTCACGGAGCAGATCGTGTTCAGCTTTGACGGCGATGCCGCAGGACGCAGAGCCGCAGGACGCGCGCTCGAAGCGGCCATCCCCCACGCCAGCGACACCCGCCGCATCAGCTTCCTGTTCCTGCCGACCGAGCATGACCCGGACTCGTACATCCGCGAGTTTGGCCCGGAGGCTTTCGAAGCCTGTGTGCAACAGGCCGTGCCGCTGTCGCGTCAACTGCTGGAGCACGCCAAGGTCGACTGCGATCTGAACAGCGCCGAAGGCCGGGCCCGACTGCTGGCACAGGCACTCCCGCTGATCGCCCAACTCCCCGAGGGCGCCCTGCGCGGCCAGATCGCGGACGACCTCGCCACCATGGCCAGAACGGCCCCCGAAGAAGTCCGTCGACGGCTCAGCCCAAACACCGACGCGGCCCAACGCAGCAGCGGTCAGCGCAGTGGCGGCAGTACACAAGCCGCCCACCGCGACGCTGCCCCGTCTTGGGATGAAAGCTACTCCAACGCCCCGCCTGGCGACTACAACGCGTCCTACAGTACAGGCGGCAGCGGCGGCTACAGCAGCGGTGGTGGCTACAGCGACAGCGGCCACCCCCCCAGCGAAGGCAAACGCCCCTGGAAGAAAAAACCCTGGGACGGCAACAGCCGCTGGCAACGCAAAGGCAGCCCCGTCGAGCGGCGACCCCTGCCGCAGGCCGCACGCCCATTGGATCGCATCGTTTGGCTGCTGGTGACCCGAAGCGACCTTTGGGAGCACCTCCCCCAAAACGCGCACGATCTGCTGTGCGAACAACCGGCCATTTACGGTGACTTCTTCCGCTGGCTGGATCGCTTGGTACATGACCAAGGGGCCCTCAGCTCACCGGCACTGATCGAACGCATGCGTCACGCATCGCTCGGGGATGAACCTCACCACGAAATCCCCTCCGACTTGATCGATGACCCCGGGTTTTCGGCCCTGGCCGACCGCATCACCAATTTTCTGGATGTAGCGACTGGCAACGAGTCACTCGAAGACCTGCTGGCCCTGGTCAAGCCCCTTGAATTGCAGGCATTGAACGACGAGTTGGAATTACTCACCCAGTCGGGTGAGTTATCAGAGGCCGCAGAAGCTCGCAAGATGGATTTAATACGCCAATCTTTCGTGCTGAAACTGGAAATCAGCAAAGTACGCCCCGCCTCTAGCTAGGGTCAAAAGCGCGATTTCTCAAGTTACTACCGAAGGCAGCGGCGATCTAATTTTGACACCCCCCTACTAATAAAGGATAATAGAAGGTTCGACAAGACCCCCTTGCCCATCTTTCGAGGATCCGCATGACCGCGAAGAAGACCGCGAAGACCGAAGCCGCAGAGACCGCCGTGACCACCAAAGTCACGAAGACGGCCTCCACTGCAGTATTAGCTGCAGGCGCAACCGAAAAGAAGGTCGCCAAGACACGCGTCGCCAAAGCAGAAGCTGCTGAAGGCGCTCCCGCCAGCGAACCAAAAAAGCGCGGGCGCAAGCCCAAGGCTGAGGCTGTGGCTGCTCCTGCGCCCGGCAAAAAGGACTCCAAAAAAGCCGCCTTTGAAGAAGAAGACATTGGCGACATCGAAGCCGAGCTCGAAGGTGAGCCCGAAGTCGTAGAAGCCACGCCCGCCGAAGGTGTTGCGGACGACAAGCCCAAGGCCAAGCCTCTGCGCATGAAGGTGTCGCGGGCCAAAGAACGCGCCCTGATGCGCGAATTTGGCATCGACGAAACCGCCCTGTCTGAAGAAGAAGTGGCCAAGCGTCGTCAGGAGCTCAAAACCCTGATCAAAATGGGCAAGACCCGTGGCTTCCTGACCCATCAGGAAATCAACGACCACTTGCCCGAAAAACTGATCGAGGCAGAAATCCTCGAGGCCATCATTTCCATGTTGAACGACATGGGCGTGGCGGTTTATGAGCAAGCCCCTGACGCGGCCACGCTGCTGCTGGCCAGTGCCACCACCAGCACAGCCACCGAAGAAGAAGCCGAAGAAGAAGCCGAAGCGGCGCTCTCGACGGTGGACTCCGAGTTCGGCCGCACCACCGACCCCGTACGCATGTACATGCGCGAAATGGGCACGGTTGAGCTGCTGACCCGCGAAGGCGAAATTGAAATCGCCAAGCGCATCGAAGGTGGCCTGCAAGCCATGATGCTGGCCATCTCGGCCTCGCCCACCACCATCGCCGAGATCCTGTCCCTGTCGGACAAGATCCGCGCTGGCGAGATGACCATTTCCGAAGCGGTTGACGGTTTTGTGTCGGCCGGAGAAGCCGACGATTACGTGGCCGAAGAAGACTTCGACGAGTTTGACGAAGAAGACGACGACGACGGCCAAGGTGGCTCCAAGGCCCTGACCAAGAAGCTCGAAGAGCTGAAGAATCAGGCGCTGGAACGCTTTGACACCATGCGTTCCAACTTCGAAAAGATGGCCAAGGCCTTCGAAAAAGACGGCTACAAGTCGGCGCCTTACAACAAGGCCCAGGAAGGCATCAGCCAAGGCTTGATGACCATCCGCTTCACGGTCAAGACCATTGAGCGCCTGTGCGACGTGCTGCGCTCGCAGGTTGACGACGTGCGCCGCTATGAGCGCGAGTTGCGCAAGATCGTGGTGGATAA
>JAZJZP010000044.1:0-17946 GCA_040389805.1 Pseudomonadota bacterium | reverse complement strand
TCGTGATGCCGCCCGCCGACTCGGGACGCCGGGTGAGGAAGCGCGTGACGGGCACGGTGGCCACCTCGAGGTCGAGCACGTTCACGCCCGACGCGTTGAGACCGGCCATCATCGCCCGCTTGAGCATGCGGGCCGACCGGCTGGAGTCGCGGGACGTGACGACCAAGTTCGGCCTGTCGCAAGAGCAGTTCATCAAGAGCTTCCCGCCCAACATTCTCAACCTCAAGTGGGCTGAGAAAGAAATCGCCACGGGCAAACCTTACAGCACCGTGATGGCCCGCAATTTGCCGGCCATTCAAGAACTGCAGCAAAAGCTGATTGACCTGCAGACCAAAGCGGTCGTGCCCATTGATGATCTGAAACAGATCAACAAACGCATGAACGAAGGCGAAAAGGCCTCGCGCGACGCCAAGAAGGAAATGATCGAGGCCAACTTGCGCCTGGTCATCTCCATCGCCAAGAAGTACACCAACCGTGGCTTGCAATTCCTGGATCTGATCCAGGAAGGCAACATCGGCTTGATGAAGGCGGTCGACAAGTTCGAATACCGTCGTGGCTACAAGTTCTCGACCTATGCGACGTGGTGGATCCGTCAGGCCATCACCCGCTCGATCGCCGACCAGGCCCGCACCATCCGCATCCCGGTTCACATGATCGAAACGATCAACAAGATGAACCGCATCTCGCGTCAGCACCTGCAGGAGTTTGGCTTTGAGCCCGACGCCCCTACGCTGGCCGAGAAGATGGAAATGCCGGAGGACAAGGTCCGCAAGATCATGAAGATCGCCAAAGAGCCGATCTCCATGGAAACGCCGATCGGGGACGACGACGACAGCCACCTGGGTGACTTCATCGAGGACACCAACAACACGGCGCCCATCGAAGCGGCCATGCAGGCTGGTTTGCGCGACGTGGTCAAGGACATCCTCGACAGCCTCACCCCTCGTGAAGCCAAAGTGCTGCGCATGCGTTTCGGCATCGAAATGTCCACGGATCACACGCTGGAAGAAGTCGGCAAGCAATTCGACGTCACCCGCGAACGCATCCGCCAGATCGAAGCCAAGGCCATTCGCAAACTCAAGCACCCCAGCCGTTCAGACAAGCTCAGAACCTATCTGGACAATCTCTGACCCAAGGCGGGCAAGCACGCTGAACCACACAACAACCCGGCTCACCCCGGGTTGTTTTTTTTCGCGCCTGTGAAATCAGAACTCAACCCTGAATCGCGTGTAATTCCTCACGACAAACCCAGCGCCCATCCCTCAACATACGGGATCATGGGAACCACCAAAGAACGCGCCATCATGTTTGCCGACATCCGCGGCAGCACGGCTTTGTATTTGCGATTGGGCAATAGCGAAGCGGCCACAGTCATCACGCACAGCCTGGCCATGCTCGGACAAATCGTTGCCAAGCATGGCGGACGAGTCGTCAAAACCCTGGGCGATGGCCTGATGGCGGTGTTTGAGGATGCCGAGCGCTCCGTAGAAGCCGCAGCCAACGCGCAAGACTCCTTGGACCGACTCGCGCCCATCTCCCGGGAGACCATGCCGAGCAAGGGCCCCGCCCTGAAACTCAAGGTCGCCCTGGCCTGGGGAGAGACCGTAGAGGTCGACGGCGACTGCTTTGGCGTTGCCGTCAACGTCGCCGCACGCATCTTGGATCTGGCCGGTGACAACGAGACACTGACCACCGGCCCCCTGATCCGAGAGCTCCCCTCCGATCAGCAAGAACGCTTTCGCAGCATCGACAGCCTGCACCTGCGTGGTCGCAAGGAGCCGGTGCCCGTGCTGCGCATGGAAAGCATCCGATTTGGCGATACCGAGTCCACCATGATCGTGGGAGGCGCGGCCAACACCGACATGCCCGACGGCTTGCGGCTGACCTGGCAGGGAACCGAACGCATTTTCTCGACCGCCAGCATGCCGCTGGTGCTGGGTCGCAGCCCCCAGGCCTCGTTCTGTGTCAGCGATTCCCGGGTATCGCGCTCGCATGTCCGCATCGAGTCACACAGCGGCCACATCTACCTGAGCGACCTCAGTTACAACGGCACCCACGTCAAGTTCGATCACGATGATCGAATTCTGACCTTGCGGCGCGGCACCTGCACCTTGCACGGCAGCGGCGTCATTTGCATGGGGTCTCCCCCCACAGACACCACTGCGACGCAAATTCATTTTGAAGTGTTGAGCTTTTCTGACACTCTGCCTCAGTGGTGACGCCTAGTCATTTCTGCTCGCGCATGGGTTAGAGTCATTCGTTGCCGTCCATCCCATGACGACCGCATGACCTCCACTGCAGTGCCCCCTGACGAATCCGAACGCTTATCGCTGCTGACCGCCAGCAAGCTTCTCGATGCTGAGGTCAATCCGGCGTTTGACGCCATTGCACGACTGCTTTCAAGCCAGTTGGGTTGCCCCGTGGGTATGATCAATCTGGTTGATGCGCATCGGGTCTGGGCCATGGCCAAGGTCGGCATTGAAGCGCGCCAGTTTTCGCGCCACGATGCGTTTTGCGCCACTACCATCGCACAGGGTTCCCCCTTGGTCGTTCTGGACGCGCAGCAAGACCCACGCTTTAACACCTCGGCCTTGGTCACCGGCGCACCTTATGTGCGTTTTTACGCAGGCGTGCCACTGCTGGTCCAAGGACAGGCCATCGGCACGGTGTGCGTCCTGGACACTCAACCGCACGAGTTCTCTGCTCAGTCACTGCAAGTGCTCAACGATCTGGCCCAGGCCGCCTCCGAGTTGGCGCAATCCCATTTCAAAGCACAGCGTTTTCGTAAATTGGAAGCCCGGGTACGTACCGCCAGCCTCGCGGGCAGTGACTGGCTGTGGGAGACCAACGATCAAGGCCTCGTCCAATGGGTGTCTACCAGCCTTTTGCAGCATACCGGCTTGAACCCGTCCGACGAATTCGGGTGCACAGTGCGCGATCTTTATACGCCTCGCGAGGATGAAACCCGCATCTCTTGGGATCGGATGCTCGCCGCCCGTACCCGCCGCGAACCGTTCTCTGATGCCATTGCCGACCGCATGACCCCACGTGGCAAGATCACCGTGAGCATCAGCGGCACGCCGGTATTCAATCAAAGTGGCCGCTACATGGGTTACCGTGGTGCCAGCCGCAACATCACGCGGCAGATCGCTGCCGAACAAAAGAGCCGTCAAGGCGACCTGCTTTTGCGACAAGCCATTGAATCCTTCAATGCTGGGGTCATGATCAGCGCGCCCGATGGCCGGGTCGTATTGAGCAACAGCCGCTGGCGCAAACGAATCGGTTGCCCCGACCTCGACGAACACGCCCTCTGGCCAGAGATTCTGCGAAAAAGTATCAGGAACGGGTTCTATCCCGACGCGGAAGGACGAGAAGAAGAGTTCTTCCACTGGCGAATGAGTCTGGCCACACTGGCGGTTCCACAAGAAATCCGGCTGAAAAACAGCTGGGTCTTGTCCAAGGATCAATGCCTGCCCGATGGCTACGTTGTGCATTTTTCAATGGACATCAGCGAAAGCAAACGCAACGCTGCCGCGCTCGCGCAGCAGCAGCAAGCGCTGACAGAATCAGAGGCCCGCCTGAGTGCGGTGCTCAGCGCCCTACCCGACCTGTGGTTTGTCATTGACGAAAACGGTGCCTACGAAGCCGCCCATGAACAGCATCCCTCGCTACTGCGGCCGTTCAGCGAGCTCAAAGGCACGCCCTTTAGCGACGCCGTACCCGAGGATCTTGCCAAGCGTGAAAGACAGGCTATTGCACAAGCCCACGCCACCGGCAAGCCCCAGCGACTGGACTACAGCCTGACCACGACCGATGGCCTGCGCCACTTTGAGGCCCGCCTATCGCCCATGCCCGACCAGCACACGCTCTTCCTCACCCGCGACATGACCGAGAGCATGGTCGCCGCCGAGAAGCTGCGCGTCAGCGAAGAACTCTACCGATCTGTCGCCTCAACCATCAGCGATGGATTGATCGTGGTCCAGCTTGACGGCAAAGTCGTTGCCATCAACCCGGCAGGATGCCGCATCCTCGGAGTGCAGCAACCTGATCTGACCTCCATCACGACCAAACAGGCACTCAGTTACGACCTGCTCACCGAGGATTTGAGCCAACCGCTGCCCCGTGAGCGGTGGCCGATCATCCAGACCATTCGCACAGGCGTGCGCGTAGACGACCAAGCGTACCCACTGCGGCGCCAGGACGGCAGCATTGTCTGGATGAAGGTGTCCTGCAATTTGCTGCGCATCTCGCCCGACGTACCGCCCTTTGCCGTGGTGGCCACTTTTCGGGACATCACCCAAGAGAGAGCAGCCGCACAAACATTGACCATCAGTGAAGAGCGCTGGAAATTCGCCCTGGACGGCGCCGGTGACGGTGTCTGGGACTGGGATGCGACCAGTGACCGTATGTTCTTCTCACACCGACTCAAGGCCATGCTGGGCTACGATGATGAGGAGCTCAGCAATCAACGGGAAGAGCTGATCAACCGAATCCATCCTGATGACCGCCCCACTGTTGCACAACAGTTAAAGGACTACCTGCAGCACGAGCGGGGGCTGTTCAAAGCCGAATTCAGAATACGCCACAAACAGGGCCATGACGTCTGGATTTTGTCGCGCGGAAAGATCGTCTCCCGAGATGACGCCGGACGGGTGACCCGTGTCGTGGGTACCCATTCAGATATCACGCCCATCAAGCGCGCCGAGCAGGCCTTGCGCGAAAAACAGTCAGCCGAAGCGGCCAGCCGAGCCAAGAGCGAGTTCCTGTCGCGCATGAGCCATGAAATCCGCACGCCGCTCAATGCCGTCAATGGCTTCGCACAGTTGCTCAAGCTGCAATTGACCAATACACCGGAAACCGCGCAGCACGTCAACTTTGTCGATCAGATCCTGCACGGTAGCCAGCACTTGATGGCCTTGGTCAATGACGTACTGGACCTGCAGAAAGTCGAAGCCGGGATCCTCACACTCAAGGCTGAATCCTTGACCCTGCGCGACGAGGTTCAGCAATGCAGCGACATGCTGGGGCCCTTGGCCGCCCAGCGACACATCACGCTTTTGGACGAGGTAGAACCCCACCACCAAGTCATCGCCGATCGACAGCGCTTGCGTCAGATCCTGATGAACATCGGCGCCAATGCAATCAAGTACAACCAAGCTGGCGGATCCGTCAGCTTCAGCACCGAGGCACGCGCTGATGGCTGCATGGCACTGGTGGTGCAGGACACGGGCCCCGGCATGAGTCCCCAGCAGTTGGGCCGACTGTTTCAACCGTTTGAACGCCTTGGACGCGAGACCACGTCCATTGAAGGATCGGGCTTGGGCCTTATCATTACCCGCTCATTGATCGAAGCCATGGGCGGTCGGATGGAAATTCGCAGCCAACCAGGCACTGGAACCCGGGTCAACATTATTTTGCCTTCAGCGACCTCCCTCAATACGCCACAGCAACAGCCCATGACCAATGCCGTTGATGCCAAGGCCCCCCCATCGGAACCGACACAACAACGGTCAAGCGCTGGTGACAACGCGCCGCTGCATGTGCTCTACGTTGAAGACAACCGCATCAATGCCATGCTGTTTGAAGAAGCACTGCGCCCCTACCCGCAACTCACGCTTGACGTTGCCGAGGACGGCCAGATGGCCATGACCATGGCGCGTGAAAAAACCCCTGATGTCCTGGTGCTGGACGCCCATCTGCCGGGCATGTCGGGCTTTGAGGTGCTGGAGGCCTTGCGCACTTTGCCGCACCTGGCCAGCGTACCCGCCTATATGTGCTCTGCCGATGCCATGCCCGACGACGTGGCTCGCGCCAAAGAGGCAGGTTTCACGGGTTACTGGACCAAACCGATCGACATCCAGGAAGTGACCACGGTGCTCTGCGGTCTGGCCGATCCGGTGGACAATCCGGCCCCATGAGCTTTGCCACCGAACCCCGCTTTCAACACGGTCAACCGCCCCGCACCGGCGTCCTGCTGGTCAACCTGGGCACCCCTGAATCCCCCACCCCAGGCGCCCTGCGTCGCTACCTGGGCCAGTTTCTGAGCGACCCCAGGGTGGTCGAAATACCCCGCTTGGTCTGGCTCCCCATCCTGCACGGCATCATTCTGCGCGTGCGTCCCGCCAAGTCGGCGGCCAAGTACGCCAGCGTCTGGATGCCTCAAGGCTCGCCCCTGCGGGTCTGGACTGAAAAGCAAACCACGCTGCTGCAAGGATTCTTGGGCGAGCGCGGCCACCAACTCATCGTCAAACACGCGATGCGCTATGGTCAACCCAGCATTTCATCGCAATTGGATGCACTCAAGGCCGAAGGCGCGACCCGCATCCTGGTCGTGCCCTTGTACCCGCAGTACTCCGGTGCCACCACGGCCAGCGTCATGGACGAAGTCTTTACCTGGGGTCTGCGCATTCGCAACCTGCCCGAACTGCGCCACATTGGCCGCTATCACGACGATGCAGGCTACATCGAGTCCCTGGCGGCCAGCATGAGAGACCACTGGATGAGCCACGGCCGCGCGGGCAAGCTGGTCATGAGCTTTCATGGCATGCCTCAGCACACCCTGCTCAAGGGCGACACCTACCATTGCGAATGCCTCAAGACGGGACGCCTGTTGGCCGAGCGACTGGGGCTGTCGGCCGATGACTATGTCGTGACCTTTCAAAGCCGCTTTGGCAAGGCCAAGTGGCTGCAGCCCTATACCGAGCCCACCTTGCGCGACTTGGCCAAGGCCGGCACCCAACGTGTCGACGTGATCTGCCCGGGCTTTGTGGCCGACTGCATCGAGACGCTCGAAGAAATCGCCATGGAAGGCAAGGAAGCCTTCTTGACCAGTGGTGGACAGGAGTTCAATTACATCCCCTGCCTGAACGACCGACTGGATTGGATCCGAGCCCTCAGCAGCCTCGTTGAGCGCCACCTGCAGGGTTGGCCCACTCAGCGCGATGAGCAACCTTCAGCGCAGGCGCTGCATGCCCAGCAACAACGGGCACTTGCCCTGGGTGCCACCCAGTAAGCACACCAATAAGCACGCCAAGCTCAGGCCAGCGCCATGTGCGCCGTGCCTGCGCGCTTGAAGTGCAGCATGCGGCCCCGATAGGCGTCTTCACCGACCACCGCACTGTCCAGATTGGTCTCCCAATAAGAAAAGCCAAGGGCTTGCATGTCCTGGGTGAACCGGGAGCGGTGGCCTCGGTTGGGGTCGACAATGACGATCTCAACGTCAGTGGCGGCATGCCGATTGATGAACTCGGACAACTGCTGGGGATGACTGCGCTCATACAGCACATCACTGCCAATGATGAGGTCAAACTCGCCCAAGCCAGGGTTGGCCGTGCTCCATTGACCCGTGTGGTATTTCATGGCGGGCAAGTGATTCAGCCGCAAATTAGCGCGCAGAAACGTGTCCGCCAAAGGATGGCAGTCACTGGCGGTCACATCGGCCAGCCGACGGTGAGCCACCAGACTGGCCAAGCCCAGTCCACAGCCGATCTCCAAAATACGCTTGCCGCCCAAGTCATCGCGCTGTTGCATGGCCCCCGCCAGTCGCCGGGCCGAGGGCCACAACATGCCAAATAAAGGCCAGGTCGCGGCCGAGATGCCCATGGCCTCAGCCTCGCCTTCAGGGTCAAAAAACTGCTGCCGATCCAGCAAGGATCGAATCTGAAGGTCGTCCCCCCCCTCAATGGCAATGGACGCAAACTTGACCTGGTAACCCAGGTCGGGCGCGGTGGCGACGGTCATGCAAGGCTCCTTGCGCGGCCATCAAGACCGCTGGCATCGGAAACCAATCGTTCGGATCGAACAGGCACGACGCCGCAAGGGGCAATGCAGGACGAGGCGTAAGAGAGGGAAGAAAGACAAGAGCCGCAACGGGCTCACTCAGCCTCGGACTCTAACTCAGCGCCAGGGTCAGCGGGTAACAATACCTGCGCCTGGGACTCCGGCATGGCCTCAACCTGCTTCAAAGCACGACCCATGACACGGGTTCGGGTTTCGACAGAGGCAATCGTGTTGCTGGCTTCATCCAGCTTTTTGCGGGTGCGGGCCAGCACATCGCCAAACTTCATGAACTCGGTTTTGACCGCCCCCAGCACCTGCCAGACCTCGGATGAGCGTTTTTCCAGTGCCAGGGTTCGGAACCCCATCTGCAGGCTGTTGAGCAAGGCCAGCAAGGTGGTCGGGCCTGCCAACATCACACGATGCTCACGCTGCAGAGCTTCAAACAGGCCCGGACGACGCAGAACCTCAGCGTACAGCCCTTCCGTGGGTACAAAGAGAATGGCAAAGTCGGCCGTGTGCGGAGGCGCCAGATACTTGTCGCTGATGGTCTTGGCCTCCAGGCGCAGACGCTGCTCCATGGCCTTACCCGCCGCCTCAACGGCAATCACGTCGGCCCGGTCCTGGGCATCCAGCAACCGTTCATAGTCTTCACGCGGAAACTTGGCGTCCAGAGGTAGCCACAAGGGTGCGCCCCCCGGTTCGCCTCGGCCCGGCAATCTGATCGCAAACTCGACCCGGGCACCGCTGCCCGGCACCGTCTCAACGTTGACCGCGTATTGCTCTGGCGTAAACACTTGCTCCAACAGGCCCGCCAACTGCACTTCGCCAAAAATACCGCGGCTCTTGACATTGTTGAGCACGCGATTGAGCGAGCCCACATCGCTGGCCAGCCGCTGCATCTCGCCCAGGCCCCGGTGGACCAGCTCCAAGCGCTCAGCAACCTGCTTGAAACTCTCACCCAAACGGGCTTCCAGCGTCGCGTGGAGTTTCTCGTCCACCGTCTGGCGCATCTGCTCGAGCTTTTTTTCGTTGTCGGCCTGCAAAGCCAGCAAGCGTGTCTCAACGGTCGTGCGCACCTCACCGAGGCGCCGATCATTGGATTCAGACAGTACGCGCAACTGCTCGGTCACGCCATCGCCCAATCGACGCAATGAAGCTTCCTGGGCCTCATTGAAGCGCGCCAAAGCCAAGGCCTGAGCCTCCCGCAAGGCGGCGGCTTGTTGTCCTTGCTGATGCGTGGTGTCTCGCAGCGCATCAATCAGCGCCTGCTGCATGGCGGCCAATTGCGTGCGAAAGCTGTCGAGCTGTTCGTTTTGCGTGCGGGTGGCATCCCCCTGTTGAGCCAACAAGGTTTGCTGAAAATTAGCCAGCGCTGCTCCCAACTCCTGCCGCGTTCCACCGGCACTGCGTGCCACCTCATCACGCAAGTTGCGATCAAGTTGCTCTGTACGACTGCGAAGCTCGCTCTTCAAATCATCAGCCAGCCGCAGTAGGTCGCCATCACCATCGGTGCGACGCCTCGCCAACATCAACAGCCACACCAACAGCGCCAGGTTGAGCGCCAGGAAACACCAAGTAATCCAGTTCATCCACACATTGTCTCAGAGGCGCCAAGTCAAAGGCCGCCCGAAGGCGGCCTTGAAACACACGTCGATCAACGCAGAAAAATCAAGCTGTCAGATGCGACAGATGCACATGGGCACCGGTTTTGAGTCGGATCTCTTCGCACTTGAACCCGTCCTCAACCACATCCAGCACGCACAGGTCGGTGATGATGCGATCAACCACGCCTTTGCCCGTCAGGGGCAATGAGCATTGCTGCAGCAGTTTGTGCTCGCCGCTCTTGGCACAGTGCTCCATCAACACCACCACACGGCCAACTCCCGCCACCAAGTCCATGGCACCGCCCATGCCTTTGACCATCTTGCCCGGGATCATCCAGTTGGCCAGATCACCCTTGTCGGACACCTGCATGGCTCCCAGGATCGACAAGTTGATCTTGCCGCCACGGATCATCGCAAAGCTGTCGTGCGAGCCAAAAATAGACGAACCCGCCATGCAGGTGACGGTCTGTTTGCCCGCATTGATGATGTCGGCGTCGACCTCGTCCTCGGTCGGGAATGGGCCAATGCCCAACAAGCCGTTTTCAGACTGCAACCAGACCTCGATGTCGGGGCGCACATGGTTGGCCACCAGCGTGGGCAAGCCAATGCCCAGGTTGACATAGAAGCCGTCTTGCAGCTCCTGGGCAGCACGAGCCGCCATTTGTTCATGCGTCCATGCCATGATCAAGCTCCTGCCTTTTCAGTGATGGTGCGCTTTTCAATGCGCTTCTCGGGGTTCGGGTTGTGCACGATGCGGTGGACGTAGATGCCCGCCAGATGAACGTCATCGGGATCAATCTCGCCCACCTCAAGAACATGCTCCACCTCAACGATGGTGATCTTGCCGGCCATCGCCACCGCGGGATTGAAATTGCGCGCCGTCCGGCGAAAAATCAGATTGCCCGACTTGTCGGCCTTGTAGGCCTTGACGAGTGATACCTGCGGCAGCAGCGCACGCTCCATCAGATACGTCTCGCCTTCAAAGTCTCGGGTTTCCTTGCCTTCGGCCACCAAGGTGCCCACACCGGTCTTGGTGAAGAAAGCGGGAATGCCTGCACCACCAGCGCGGAGCTTTTCAGCCAAGGTGCCTTGGGGTGTGAATTCCAGCTCCAGCTCACCGCTGAGGTATTGGCGCTCGAACTCTTTGTTCTCGCCCACGTAGCTGGAGATCATTTTTTTAATCTGACGGGTGTTGAGCAACTTGCCCAGGCCAAAACCATCGACCCCCGCATTGTTGGAAATCACTGTCAGATCCTTGACGCCGGAGGCCTGCAAGGCATCAATCAGCGCTTCAGGAATACCGCACAGGCCGAAGCCCCCCACGGCCATCAACTGCCCGTCTTTGACAACACCTGCCAGCGCGCTGGCGGCATCGGGATAGACCTTGTTCATCCAATCACTCCTTGTGCACAGCTTGAACCAGTGCAGGCCCGGCCGCCCGGGTTTCGCTGCACTGCAACATTACCAGCGTACACCGGGCCCATCAACAAAATCGAGTGTATTGGCTTAAAAAAAACGCCTTCATCCGGGCAATGCGGGAGGCACGTCGCTACCGGGCAAGGCCGCAGCGCCCCCCACGATCGCGCGCAGGTACCCAGGCAACGGAATCGGCCGCCCCTCAACCGTGCTCACCCACACCAAGGTGGCACCACCTGCCGCACAGATTTCACCGGGCGCATCGGATCGCTCGATCGTTGCGTAAGTGTCAAAACTGGTGCGGCCGGGGTTGGCCACATACAACTTGACCAGCAATTGAGCCGGGAACACCAGCTCACTGTAGAAGTTGCAAAAAGTGTTGGCGATCACCGGCCCTTCGGTGCCATTGGTGACAGAACCACCGATGGCCGTGATCCACGACACCCGGACCTGCTCCATGTACCGAAAGTAGACGGTGTTGTTGACATGGCCCAGCGCGTCCATCTCACCCCAGTAAATGGGCAAGGACACTTCGTGGACCAGGATTTTGTGTTCAGGAATATCTAAGCGCATAGTGTCCAGATAAGGCCATCGCCCACCGTTTCAAGTCTTGGATTGCCGCTCAGGCCGCCGTCATCCCATCGTCGGCCGAGATGATGGCGCCATTGATGAAGTCGCTTTGCGGCGCGCACAGCGTCACGATCAACGAATCCAGATCTTGCGGCTGCCCCACACGCTTGCGCGGCAACATGTTGACCAGCTTCTGCCCCGCCTCGCTGTTGAGGTGATGCCTGTTGATTTCGGTCTCGATGTAGCCGGGGCAGATCGCATTGGTGGTGATGCCAAAGCGCCCCCATTCCGCCGCCATCACCTTGGTCATGTGGACCACTGCGGCCTTGCTCATGCAGTACACGCCAATCATGGGCATGGTGCGCAAGCCTGCAGCCGAGGCAATGTTCACAATGCGCCCGCCAGTGAAGGTGCCGGGGGCCGATCCCTTGGCTCGCGCCAACATGCGCTTGGCCACTTCCTGGGCGGTGAAAAACGCGCCACGGGTGTTGGTATTGAACACAAAGTCATAGCTGTCGGCCGTGACATCCTGCAAACGCTCGGTGGTGCTCACACCCGAATTGTTGATGAGGATGTCGATCGTGCCCACTTCGGTCTCGGCGTGGGCCACCGCGGCACGAATGCTGTCCAGGTCAGTCACGTCCATGCCCACCACATGCGCATCACCTCCCGCCGCCTGAATCTCAGCGCGTAAGGTCTTGAGCAACTCCACCCGACGCCCGGCCAGCACCACGGCCGCGCCAGCCTTGGCCAGGGTCAACGCAAATTGGGTGCCCAGGCCGCTGGAGGCACCGGTGATCAGGGCCACGCGGCCAGACAGGTCTATGTTGTAGCTCATGCTCGTGCACTTCCTATGCGAATCGTCAAACCAAAAACCGAGGGATTGTGGCGTCGACCTTAGCACGCACGGCTGCGCTCAGTGACTCATAAACGCGCCCTCATTCCCTCAGATCAAGCGATCTAGACACGACGTTTTAGAACGGTCGTGCTATTTTTCGGAGAGAATTTGCCCTCATCACGTTTTAGAATCGCGGACTTCGCCTAAAACGAACCACTACATTCAGCCTCCAGCAGAAGGAAACACGATGACGCCCCAAGAAATCCTTGCCCAGTTTGGCCCGCGTGAATCGATGGAATACGACGTCGTCATCATCGGCGCCGGCCCTGGCGGTTTGGCCACGGCCATCCGGCTGAAGCAACTGGCCGCATCCAGTGGCAAAGAAATCTCGGTCTGCGTGCTGGAAAAAGGCTCGGAGCCGGGCGCGCACATCTTGTCGGGCGCGGTCATGGACCCCCGAGCCATCACAGAACTCTTCCCGAACTGGAAAGAGCTGGGCGCCCCACTGACGCAAGCGGTCACCAGCGACGAAGTGTTGGTGCTGACCGAAACGGGCTCGTTCAAAACACCCCACGCCTTGGTCCCCAACAATTTCCACAACGATGGCAATTACATCGTGAGCCTGGCCAATGTGGTTCGTTGGTTGGCGCAGCAGGCTGAAAGCCTGGGCGTGGAAATCTTCCCCGGCTTTGCGGCCGCTGAAGTGCTCTACAACGATGATGGCTCGGTCAAGGGCGTGGCCACCGGCAACCAAGGCATCGACAAGAGTGGCGAGCCCACCGGCAACTTCCAGCTCGGCATGGAGCTGCTGGCCAAGTACACCATCTTTGCAGAAGGCGCACGCGGTCACCTGGGCAAACAATTGATCAGCAAGTTCAAGCTGGACGCTGGCAAAGCGCCCCCCAGCTTTGCCATCGGCATCAAAGAACTCTGGGAAGTGGACCCCTCCAAAGCCAAACCCGGTCTGGTGGTCCACACCGCTGGCTGGCCCATGGACATGCAGACCTTTGGCGGCGGCTTCCTCTACCACCTGGACGACAACAAGGTCACCTTGGGCTTTGTGATGGGTCTGGACTACAAGAACCCCTGGTTGAGCCCCTTTGAAGAAATGCAGCGCTGGAAGACCCATCCCAGCATCAAGCAACACCTGGAAGGCGCCAAGCGGATCAGCTACGGTGCGCGCGCCATCAACAACGGCGGCCTGCCCAGCCTGCCCAAGACCGTGTTCCCTGGTGGCGCCCTGATCGGCTGCGATGCAGGTTACATGAACGCCTCGCGCATCAAGGGCAGCCATGCCGCCATGAAGTCGGGCATGCTAGCGGCTGAAGCCACCTTCGAGGCCGTGACCTCAGGCCGTCAATATGACGAGCTGAGCGCCTACCCTGCAGCGTTTGAAAAGAGCTGGCTGCACGAAGAGCTCAACGGCGCCAAGAACTTCAAGCCTTGGTTCAAGCGCGGCATGGTTGTCGGCATGATCATGACGGCCGTCGAGCACTGGCTGTTGCCACGACTGGGCTTCAAGGCCCCGCCCTGGACCCTGCCCAACCCCGTGGCGGACCACACCACCCTCAAGCTGGCGGCCGACTGCCCCAAGATCGACTACCCCAAGCCCGATGGCAAGCTGACGTTTGACCGTCTTAGCTCGGTATTCGTCTCGAACACGAACCACGAAGAGCACCAACCGGCACACCTGACGTTGAAAGACGCCTCGGTGCCCGTCAACATCAATCTGGCCAAGTACGCAGGTCCCGAGTCACGTTACTGCCCGGCCGGGGTGTACGAGTTCGTCAAGAACGAAGACAACACCGATCGCTTGCAGATCAACGCCCAGAACTGTGTTCACTGCAAGACCTGCGACATCAAGGATCCGACGCAAAACATCGTCTGGGTCACGCCTGAAGGCGGCGGCGGCCCGAACTACGGCAGCATGTAAACCAGCCAGGAATCCTCATGACCTCAGTAGTTATCAGCGGAACCGGGCTTTTTCACCCGGAGCACGTCATCACCAACGCCGAATTGGTGGAGTCGTTCAACACCTATGTTGAGCAACAAAACGCCAAGTACGCCGATGAGATCGCCTCGGGGGAGCGCGTTGCGCTGCAACCCTCCAGCGTCGAGTTCATCGAAAAAGCGTCGGGTATCCAGCGCCGCTATGTGATGGAAAAGAGCGGCATCCTTGATCCCAAGCGCATGTACCCTCGCCTGACGGAACGCCCGGACGACCAACTCTCGCTGATGGCTGAGATTGCGGTCGATGCGGCGCGCAAGGCCATGGCCCAGGCGGGTAAAGAAGGCAAGGACATCGATGCCGTGTTGTGCGCATCGGCCAATATGCAGCGTGCCTACCCTGCCATGGCGATTGAAATCCAGCAGGCCATCGGCGCTGGTGGCTATGGTTTCGACATGAACGTGGCCTGCTCTTCTGCCACGTTTGCCATCGAGCAAGCCGTCAATGCCGTGCGTGCGGGCTCTGCCCGTTGCGTGCTGGTCGTCAACCCCGAGATCACGTCGGCCCACCATGAGTGGAAGGACCGCGACTGTCACTTCATCTTCGGTGATGTGTGCACGGCCGTGATCGTTGAACGGGCCGATACCGCCACGTCAGCGGATCAGTGGGAGATTCTGGGCACCAAACTGGTGACCCAGTTCTCCAACAACATCCGCAACAACTTCGGTTTCATGAACCGCAGCGAAGACTCCGACCCCAATGCCCGCGACAAAACCTTCCGTCAAGAAGGTCGCAAGGTGTTCAAGGACGTGGTGCCCATGGCCGCTGCGCACATTGAAACCCATTTGGCATCACTGAAGGCTGAGCCTACGCAGGTGCGCCGCTATTGGCTGCACCAGGCCAATCTGAGCATGAATCAGTTCGTCATTCGCAAGCTCATCGGCACCGAAGCCACCAACGACATCGCACCGTTGATCCTGGATGAGTATGCCAACACGGCTTCGGCAGGCTCCGTCATCGCGTTCCATGAGCACCGGGCCGACCTCAAGACTGGTGACTTGGGCGTGATCTGCTCCTTCGGGGCGGGCTACTCCGTGGGTAGCGTGGTGGTGCGCAAGCGCTGACCCCCTGCGCGGCGCTGGAAGGCGAGCTTTACTCGTCGTCCAGCGGTGCTTCGATCACCTGTCCAACCGGGATGGACTCAAACCCCTTGGCCGCATCCCGCTCAGCGCGCAATTGGGCGCGTCGCTCGGCAAAAAAATCCCGCAGCAACTTGGATGCCGGCTCGGCCAGCAGACCACCCGCGATCTCGGTGTGGTGGTTCAGTTGTTTGTGCGAAAACAGGTCGATGACCGATCCGGCCACGCCCGTTTTAGGGTCTGGCGCCGCAAAGACTACCCGCTTGAAGCGTGCATGCATCAAGGCCATGGCACACATGGCACAGGGCTCCAAAGTCACGTACAGCTCACACTCGGGCAAGCGGTAGTTTTCAAGTAACTGCGAGGCATGGCGCAGGGCCACGATTTCTGCATGAGCGGTTGGATCATGGGTGGTGATCGGGCGGTTGTAGCCCGTGGCAATCACCTGCCCTTCACGCATGATGACTGCGCCGACTGGCACCTCGCCTGCCAACCAGGCATTTTGAGCCTGGTCCAGCGCGATGCGCATGGCGTGTTCATCCGCAGGCGTGAACTCCATGGCGCTCAAGGCTTCTCATCCATCCGCTTGTCGATGTCAACTGGGCGGCTCTGCATCATGCGATTGACGTCGTCCTGCACCTGCTGTTGCAGCTGTTGAGCCTGCGCCGGGGTGTTGACCACGGGTGCCGATGCACCGCTACTTGAAGCAGCCGGTTGGACCGCCATGGTCATCAGCCTTTGTTTGGCCACCAAGCCCACAACCGCCAAGGCTATCAATAGGCTGATCAGTCCCCACGCTCCACGCATTGCTCTCTCCATTCAAAACACTTGGCACACTTCAAGCCTTCGAATTCTAGCGGCCCGAGACACAACCGTTCTTGCCATCATGGTGTTCAGCCCGTTCTGCAAGCCTCTGTGGCCAGCGCAACCCATCCAAAGTCGATGCGCTCCTGCTCCAACCGCAAGGACTGATCGCTCAAGCGCATCCATCGTAAATCGTCGTACAGCGCGCCTTCTTCGGGACTCAAACGAGGCAGGTCGCGCAGAGTTGCTTGAGACTCGACCGTCCACTGCGGCCGATGCGCCAGCAGCGTCTGGCGGTCCATCAGGAACGACGTGGCATGGGGGTGGTGAGCCCGCAATTGGTCGAGGATGGCAAAGCCGTGGGTATCGATATCGCCCCAGTAGTGCAGCTTGCCGTGGTGCAGCCAGTCGGCATTGGCCAATGCTTCAAAGCCATAGCCCGCCCCGAAAACCACCAGGCTGTTGGCTACCTCAGGAAAGGAGAGAAAGTTGATCTCGTTCTCGGTGATGAACACATGCTCAACGGCTGGCCTCAAGCGAGCGAATGCCACTTGCGAAACCGTGTAGTCGCCATCACCGCCACTGATCCAGCCTGATGCCTTCGAATCCAACCATCGAAAACGTACGCGCAGAGGCTTGTCGCGAAAGCCATAGCGCCTCGCGAACTGCGCCCCACCACTGGCGTCAGCATTGATGACATCAAAGGGGAGTACCAGATCCAGCAAGTCGGCCAGCACGCTGCGATGCGTCTCAATGAACTTGCTGTGGATGCCACGCAAATCCACCTGGCGTAGGTAAATGCCCGGTTGCGGATGCCCTTGCATCCAGCCGACAAAGGCCAGCAAGTGCGACCATTGATCAGCCAGTGCCAGGGCCCGCAATGGCTGACGCTGCAACCATGTCAGCAGCGCCGGTTGCTGCTGGCGGGTCAGGGCCACCAAGGCGTCAAAGGCTTTGACCTCGCTTGCCTTGCCAAGCCAACGCACAGCGTCGTCCAAGCTGTCCACCCAAATTTCAGCAGGCACGCTGTTCTGGCCGATGATGCGGTGGCGCACGTCGCGCATCACCAGTCGGTACCCGTGGCGCGTCCCTTGCTGAAGCTCAAAGGCCCAGGAGCGCACCGCGTCGAAACGTTCAGACAGCTCGCCCGACGAAGGTCCACGCAAGGTCAACCTCATGGGGAACAGGTTGTGAGATGCGACCCGCTCGGCGAGCAGTTCGCCTTTGTCCCACCGTTTGCGCACCTGCTCGCGCAAGGCCGATGCTGACGTCCATTCACTCATGCCGTCCCTGCATCGCGCTGAGCGCGGTATTCCTCAATGCTGAGGTTGCGCAAGCGCGAAGCGCTACCTTCCTCGTTGTGTACGAAGCCAACGCTGGACACAAAAGGTTCGATGATGTGGATCTTCTGCAGCGGGGTGACGATCAGCAACTGCAGGTTGAGCTGCTGAAACAGCCTCAGCCCGTATTCGGCCGACTCGTCAGAACCACGACCAAACGCTTCATCGATGACCACAAAGCGGAACGAGCGCGAACGCACCGCACCCCACTCCAGGCCAAATTGATAGGCCAGGCTGGCGGCCAGGATGGTGTAGGCCAGTTTCTCTTTTTGCCCACCGGACTTGCCGCCTGAGTCGGAGTAATGCTCATGCTCTCGGCCATCCTCGCGCCAACGTTCGCTCGCGGCAAAGCTGAACCAGTTGCGCACATCGCTCACCTTGGCCGTCCAGCGGCGATCGGGCTCGGCCGTGCCTTCTCGACCTCTGAATCGCTCGATGATGCGCTTGACTTGAAGGAACTTGGCCTCTGAATACTGCGCGTCGTCCGATCCTGTGAGTGCGCCTTCGG
>JAZJZP010000043.1:38807-44898 GCA_040389805.1 Pseudomonadota bacterium | reverse complement strand
GGGACGAACGGCCGACGTGGTGCCTGGCAAGGCTGTATCGGCAAACGGCGCCGGAGTAATGGCCTCGGTCAGGGCGACAGCCTGCGCACCGGTTTGAGCCAGCAAGCCAGCCGTCAGTACCAGCGCCGACAACAGGGTAGGTTGGAAAGTGTTCATCAAAAAGCTCCTGCAGAAGTGTTCTTTAAGAAACAGACTGTAGGCCTCAGGATGACAACCCGCCCCCCTACCACTAGGGGCCACCAGGGCTTCAACTTAGGGCCCCTGTTCAGGGCCCTTTGCGGCATATCAAATGCGCTTGGCCAGCGCGGCCGCCTTGCCGATGTAGTTGCCCGGCGTCATGTCCAGCAAACGCTGCTTGTCCGCCTCGGGGATCTCCAGCGTCTGCACAAACGCCTGAATCGCTTCACGGGTGATCACCTTGCCGCGCGTCAGCTCCTTGAGGCGCTCGTACGGGTTGGGCAAGGCGTAACGGCGCATCACGGTCTGGATCGGCTCGGCCAGCACTTCCCAGGCCTGATCCAAGTCATCGGCCAGGGCTTGAGGATTGACCTCCAGCTTGCCCAGGCCACGGGCCAGGCTGTCATAGGCCAACACGGCATAACCCAGGGCCACCCCCATGTTGCGCAGCACGGTCGAGTCGGTCAGGTCACGCTGCCAGCGGCTGATCGGCAGCTTCTGGCTCAGGTGGGTCAGCATGGCATTGGCCAAGCCCAGGTTGCCCTCGGCGTTTTCAAAGTCAATCGGGTTGACCTTGTGCGGCATCGTGCTGGAGCCGATCTCGCCTTCTTTGGTGCGCTGCTTGAAATAACCCAGGCTGATGTAACCCCACACGTCACGCGACCAGTCAATCAAGATCGTGTTGGTGCGCGTCACGGCGTCAAACAACTCGGCCATGTAGTCGTGCGGCTCGATCTGGATGGTGTACGGATTGAAGCTCAAGCCCAAACCGCCTTCCACCACTTGTTGGCTGAAGGCCTCCCAGTCAACATCAGGGTAGGCCGACAGGTGCGCGTTGTAGTTGCCCACCGCGCCGTTCATCTTGGCCAACAACTGGACACGGGCAATGCGTTCACGCGCGTTGATCAGGCGAGCCACCACATTGGCCACTTCCTTGCCCACCGTGGTGGGGCTGGCGGTCTGGCCATGGGTGCGGCTGAGCATGGGCAAGTCGGCCAAACTCACCGACAAACCCCGCAGCGTGCCGATCAGGCCGTCAATGGTGGGCAGCAACACCTGCTCGCGTGCCGCCTTGAGCATCAGCCCATGGCTGGTGTTGTTGATGTCTTCACTGGTGCAGGCAAAGTGCACGAACTCGCTGGCCGCCTCCAGCTCAGGGTGACCCGAGAAGCGCGCTTTGATCCAGTACTCCACGGCCTTGACGTCGTGGTTGGTGGTCTTTTCGATGTCCTTGATGGCTTGCGCATCGGCTTCGCCAAAACGCACCACCAAACCACGCAAGTAACCCCGTGAGGCCTCGGAAAAAGGCGCCAATTCAGGCAAGCCTGCGTCAGACAGGGCAATGAACCATTCGATTTCGACCTGCACACGGCGGTGCATCAGGCCAAATTCAGACAGCAGCGGACGCAAGGCGGCCACTTTAGGGGCGTAGCGGCCATCCAGGGGCGACAGGGCGGTGAGGGCAGACAGGTTCATGGCAAAAGTGGTCCGTGGTGAGCGCAGGCAACCGGGCATTTTAGAGGTTCCTCACCCTGTTTGGGCAAAGCGCAGGATGTGTTTCACCCACCGGAACGTGGGTGGGTAACGGGTGCCCGGCACGCCTGGGCATAGGTCGGCCAGTGCGACTTGAGCACGTCGGGGTCCACCCGCGCCCACACCACCATGGCCTGGGTGCGCATGCGACGCGACGCCACCACGGCCCAGGGCCAGTACAAGCCCAGCGTCAACAACAGCAGCACCGCGTGCCGCACCTGCAAGGCCACATAGCCAGACACCGACAAGCGACTGCGAAAACGCAGCGACCGATTGCCCGTCTTGCTCCAGACCAGGTTCTGCAAACGGGCCTGCACATAGGGCAGCACCGCCGCCACCATCACGGCACTCAACACGACCGTCAAGCTCAGCAACACGCCATGGCCAGTTGACCAATGTGCCCACAACATCACCGCCAGCACCACCGCCCCCACGCCCGCCAAAAACACCGACACCAATACCGACCAAGCGGCCGTGCGCGCCCACAGCATCAGCATCGCCAACTGCGAGGCCTTCCACAACAAGCGCATGGGCCCCAAACGAACCCGGTGCTGTCGATAACGAAAATACGCCCACAAAAACAGGGGCACCCCCAGCAGCCACACGCCCGAGACAAAGCCCAGGCTGGCCCACCACAACGGGTGCTGAAAACCAGTGGCCCCCACCGCCAGCCAGGCCATCACCACCACCCCCAGCAAGGGCAGCAGCAAGGCGCCATACACCGCCGCGAACTGACCCTCAAACGACAAGCGCCGCCCGCCCCAACTGATGTGCGCCATCCGATGCGTCAAACTCAGGTGCACCACCAAGGGCGCCACCAGCAGCGCCAGCGTCAGAGCAAACAAACCTGCCATGGAAGACCCCGCCCAAGCGGCCCCCACCCCCACGCACAAACCCATCAACAAGACATGGCGCGCCAGATGACTGAGGGGCGGCGCGTGGTAGTCCAGGGCACTGCCCGCCACCGTGGTGCGCCGCAAAAAATAGCGTTGCGTGCGCACCCTGGCCCACGGCAGATACAAGCCCAGGGTCAACACCGTCAGCAAGAGGTTGACGATCCAGATACGGGCGTACGCCAGGGCGTTCACATCCAGTTCGACCGGCAATCGCAGCACCACCCCACGGGGCAGGCGTTTGACATAGTGCTCTTCGAAGGGCTCGACAAACTCGCCCGCCATCGCGGCGGCACGAACGCGCGCCAGCAGGTCATCGGCATAGGCTGAGCCCAGAGGCAGTGGCCAGGGCCTTGATGCAAAACCACTCGGTGACGGCAGCGCCGCCTGAGTCGTTGCAGGCGCCACGGGGAGGGATTCAAGGTCTGCCAACCGGATGATACGCACGGAATAACGGACACTAAAGTTATTCAATTCGATCAAAAATGTAACCGTTTTACGCAATTTTGTTACTTAGCAGATTCCCCCCTTAATGGGGTGGTCCCAATTGCACATGGCGATACCGCCCGTTCAGTGCAAACCCGCCGTTAAAATCAAGCGGCAATTCACACATCACGACACAGAATGAAACTGATCGGTTCACTGACTAGCCCGTTTGTCCGCAAGGTACGCATCGTGCTGGCCGAGAAAAAACTCGACTACAAATTCGAAGTAGAGGACGTGTGGGCTGCTGACAGCCACATCGGCGACGCCAACCCCTTGGGCAAGGTGCCCTGCCTGGTCATGGATGGTGGCGAAGCGGTCTTTGACTCGCGCGTCATCGTCGAATACGTCGACACCCTCTCCCCGGTGGGCAAGTTGATCCCACTGAGCGGACGCGAACGCATTGAAGTGCGCACCTGGGAAGCCCTGGCCGATGGCCTCCTTGATGCCGCCATCCTGGCCCGCATGGAGCAAACGTGGCCGGGTCGAACCGACGCCCAGCGCAGCCAGGCCTGGATCGACCGCCAAATGCTCAAAGTACATGGCGGCCTCAAAGCCATGAGCCATGGCTTGGGCGAGCGCCCCTGGTGCAATGGCAACCACCACAGCCTGGCCGACATCGCGGCAGGCTGCGCCTTGGGCTACCTCGACTTCCGATTCTCAGAAATCGACTGGCGCGACACCTATCCCAACCTGGACAAGCTGTTCGACAAGCTCTCGCAGCGACCCAGCTTCACCGACACCGCCCCACCCCAAGCCTAATCAAGACAAGGCCCGGCTGAACGAGTCGGCCCGCGCCGAGGGCCAGTAATCTGCAAACACCTGCTGAGGCCAAGGCCCCTCACCCCGCTCGGCAGCCAGCAACTGGCCCGACTGGGTAAACGGCAGCAGGTGCGACAAACGCCGCACCTCATGCGTCGAGACCCGGCGCACGATGTGGTCCGCCGTGATCTCATTGGGATGGGTCACCCCCACCGCCTGCACCAGCTCTTTCAGTGCATGCAGGGTGTTCTTGTGCAAGTAGTAAACCCGCTCGGCTTTGTCGGACACCACCAGCGCACGCTGGCGAATCGGGTCTTGAGTGGCAACCCCGGTGGGGCATTGGCCCGTGTGGCAACCCTGCGCCTGAATGCACCCCAAGGCGAACATGAAGCCGCGCCCTGAGTTGCACCAGTCGGCGCCCAGCGCCATCATGCGGGCGATGTCAAAGGCGCTGATCACCTTGCCCGCGCAACCCAGTTTGACGCGATGGCGCTCACCCAGCCCCACCAAGGTGTTGTGCACCAGCAGCAAGCCCTCTTGCAGCGGCGCCCCCACGTGGTCCGTGAACTCCAGGGGCGCCGCCCCCGTCCCGCCTTCGGCCCCGTCGACCACGATGAAATCGGGCCAGAGCTGCGTCTCACGCATGGCCTTGGCCAGCGCGAACCACTCCCACGGGTGGCCAATGCAAAACTTGAACCCCACCGGCTTGCCGCCCGACAACTGCCGCAGCCGCTCCATGAAATGCATCATCTCGATCGGTGTTGAAAACGCGCTGTGACTGGCGGGTGAGACACAATCCTGCCCCACGGTCACGCCCCGGGTTTCAGCAATTTCAATGGTCACCTTGGGCCCGGGCAACACCCCTCCATGCCCTGGCTTGGCGCCCTGGCTCAGCTTCAACTCGATGAGTTTGACCTGGGGCTCACGGGCGTTGAGCTTGAATTTCTCGGCATCGAACTGCCCATCGTCGGTGCGACAGCCAAAGTAGCCCGAGCCGATCTCCCAGATCAGGTCACCGCCCGGTTCGCGGTGATAACGACTGATCGAGCCTTCGCCCGTGTCATGCGCAAAGCCCCCTTTGCGGGCCCCACCGTTGAGCGCCAAAATGGCGTTGGCACTGAGTGCCCCAAAACTCATCGCTGAGATATTGAACACGCTCGCGCTGTAAGGCTGGGTGCACGACGATCCGCCCTGCCCGATGGTGATGCGAAAGTCTTGCGAAGCCAATTGACTGGGCACCAAGGAATGGCTCAACCACTCGTAGCCTGCCGAACCAACATCCTTTTGGGTGCCAAACGGCCGCATGTCGGGCTCACCCTTGGCGCGCTGGTACACCAGCGAGCGTTGCTGACGCGAAAAAGGCGCCGCCTCGCTGTCGCTCTCGATGAAGTACTGGCGCAACTCCGGACGGATGAACTCCAGCAAATAGCGCAAATGCCCCATCACTGGATAGTTGCGCAGAATCGATCGCCTGGTTTGACGCACATCGCGCCAACCCACCACCACCAGCGCCAGGCACAGCACGATCAGCCAGGCACCCTGCCCACTAAGCACCCACCACCACACGCCACCCAGCACTGCCAAGGCCGAGAAAAACCAGGCCCCATAACGGATCGGCACATGGGCATTCAAGCGAATCAACCAAACAGGCATGAGAAGGCTCCTCGTCCAGGCGGACTTTTCACCATGGTAAAGACGCACCACTCGCATCATTGCGGACAACAAGGCCATAAAGTCCACGCTGATCCCGCCTTGCCACGCCGAGCCAACAGCCCCTGTTTGGCGCTACACTTAGCGCCATAGCGCCGATTTGTCCGGCTTGCGGGCGCTCAAGAAATACCGCTAAAGAGGGCGCTGAAATCCGGCCCCTGCTTCAATGCGCGGCCGGTTTTTTATTGACACAACACAAGTAGCGCCATGTCTTCCATCGGGGTTGTGACCCCTGCCACCATGCACTTCGGCACACCGCTGCCACTGCAAAGCGGAGCCGAGCTGCGCGACTACACCCTGATGTACGAAACCTACGGGCGCCTCAACGCCGACCGTAGCAACGCCGTGCTGGTGTGTCATGCCCTCAACGCCTCGCACCACGTCGCCGGGCTGCATGCCGACGAGGCAGGCCAGCCCCTCCCCAAAAGCCAAGGCTGGTGGGACAACCTGATCGGACCCGGCAAACCGCTGGACACCCAGCGCTTCTTCGTCATCTGCATCAACAACCCCGGCTCCTGCTTTGGCTCGACCGG
>JAZJZP010000043.1:37299-38797 GCA_040389805.1 Pseudomonadota bacterium | reverse complement strand
CGTGGACCCCGACACGGGCCGGATCTACGGCGCCAACTTTCCGGTGATGACGGTGGAAGACTGGGTCAACGCCCAAGCCCGCCTCCTGGATGGACTCGGCATAGAACAACTCGCCGCCGTGCTGGGTGGCAGCCTGGGCGGCATGCAAGCCCTGGCCTGGACGCTGCAATACCCGGACCGGGTGCGCCACTGCGTGGCCGTGGCCACCGCGCCCAACTTATCGGCGCAAAACATTGCCTTCAATGAAGTGGCGCGCCAAGCCATCATCACCGACCCCGATTTTCATGGCGGCCACTTTTACGAGCATGGCGCCGTGCCCCGACGCGGCCTGCGCGTGGCACGCATGATTGGCCACATCACCTACCTGTCCGACGACGTGATGGATGAGAAGTTTGGCCGCGAGTTGGTGGGCCGTGAGCTGGGCGGGGCGCCCCACTACAGCACCCAAGACATTGAGTTTCAGGTCGAAAGCTACCTGCGCTACCAAGGCGACAAGTTCAGCGACTACTTTGACGCCAACACCTACCTGCTCATCACCCGCGCCCTGGATTACTTTGACCCCGCCCGTACACATGGCGGCAACCTGAGCGCAGCGCTGGCCCAAGCCCTTGCCAAATTTCTGGTCATCAGCTTCACCACCGACTGGCGTTTCTCGCCCGCGCGCTCACGCGAAATCGTCAAAGCCCTGGTCGACAACCGGCACGACGTGAGCTATTGCGAGATCGATGCCCCCCACGGCCACGACGCTTTTTTGCTGGACGACCCTCGCTACCACGACGTGGTGCGCGCCTATTTCGGCCGCATCGCGCAAGGCATCAGCCTGATGCGCGCTCACGCCCCCCTGGACACAGAGGTGAGCGCATGAGTGATCGGCACATCCTCAATGTCGTCTCAGGCCTGGTGCCCAAGGGCTCACGCGTGCTGGACCTGGGATGCGGCAACGGTGCCTTGTTGGCCCACCTGCGCGACGCCCATCAATGCACTGGCTACGGCGTTGAGCTGGACGATGGCAAGGTACTGGAATGCGTCCAGCGCGGCGTCAACGTCATCCAGCGCAACCTGGAAGAAGGCCTGAGCCTGTTTGACGACAACAGCTTTGACGTGGTGCTGCAACTGGACACCCTGCAGAACCTACGCAACACCGAAGCCATGCTGAAGGAGACCGCACGGGTAGGTCGCCAAGGCATTGTGAGCTTCCCCAACTTTGCGCACTGGCCACACCGTTTGAGCGTATTGTGCGGACGCATGCCCGTGACCAAGGCCCTGCCCTACCAGTGGTACGACACACCCAACATCCGCGTGGCCACCCTGACTGATTTCGAACGACTGGCCCGCAAAAATGGCCTGCGCATCCTGGAGTCGTTTGGCCTGGATCAGGGCCAGGTGATCCGCCGCTGGCCCAACTTGCTCGCCAGCACGGCGGTATTCAAGTTCGAACGCGCGTAAAAAAGCGCCCAGAAGGGCGCTTTTGACAGAACTTGCAAGATTACTTGGCGTT
>JAZJZP010000043.1:27675-37289 GCA_040389805.1 Pseudomonadota bacterium | reverse complement strand
TTTTAGCTTCAAATCAAGACCGATCAGAAGTTGTGCTTGATGCCGAACGCGAAGGTTTGGCCCGATTCGTCGTTGGTCGTGGTAGCCGATTGCTGGTTGTTGGAGAACACCACATACACGTCGGTGCGCTTAGACAGGTTGTGGTCATAACCCACCGAGAACACGCGGTCCTTGTAGGTCACGCCGGCATCCTTGGTCTTGTTTTCACCAAACGACACCAAGACAGCGCCCTTGTCAGACACAGGTACCGAAGCGCCGATTTGATAGATCGTGGCCTTCGTGTCCAAACCAGTGGCAAACACGGAAGGCGTTGAGGCATCCCAGAAGCTCTTGGACTTGACGGATGTGTATTGAGCAAACGCCTTCACCACACCAAAGTCATAGCTGGTGCCAAGGTCAATCACCTTTTGGTCAGCAAAGTAGGCGGTCTTTGCCGTGGTCGAACCCAGACCACCCTTCACATAGGTCAGCGTGGCACCGAAAGGACCAGCAGCGTAGGTAGCCGCCACCGAGTAGCTGTTTTGTGTGTTGGGAGCGGTGGTTTCCTTCGGAGCAAACTGAGCCACAGCAGAGAAACCCGACAGGTTCGGCGTCTCGTACGTCACAGAGTTCACGAAGCCCGTGTCAAAACCCAGGGCGGCAAAATCACCACCGCTGTAGAAGTGACGCATCGTGGGCGAGAACGCCATCGAGCTACCAAAAGGGTTGTAGGTGTAGCCCGAGGTGAACAGCGGGTTGTCGTACTGGCCCAAAGCGACCTTACCAAAACCGCCGTTCAGTGCCACGAACGAACCACGGCCCCAAAAACCGCCAGCCAAGTTAGGCGCGTTAGCACCTGTATCCGCATTCAGGAAGGACTCCAGCGCAAACTCAGCCTTCAGACCGCCACCCAGATCTTCAGAACCTGAAATGCCGAAGTAGCTGGTCATCATCTGACCGCTTTGAACGGCAGTCACGCGATTGGATGCACCCTTGGCATGCGCTGTTTCAAAAGAGCCCGCCGACATGTCCACCATGCCGTAGAGCTTCACGTCGGCCTGAGCCGCGCCAACCAGTGCCAACAGGGCAGCCGCAGCCACTAAAGTCTTCTTTGCAAACATTCATTTCTCCTAGCTGTGAGATGAAAAAAACATCCGAGTAAGCCCCCCACAAGTGATCGCTCATGAGGTGCATTGCGGGACTGAAAGTTACCCGACCCCATTGCTAGCAAGAATCGTGACAGGTTTGAAAGATCAAGCCCGTTATCTTCATGCGCGACCGTAAAAACAAGCCTCTGCACTTATATTTCCGGATATTCAGATGAAAAAAAACGCCCCCGAAGGGGCGTTTGAAACTCTGGTTAGCCTTGGAAGACTGGAACCAGATCAGAACGAGTGACGGACACCGACAGCGAAGCTGTTGGTGGTGCCAGAAGCACCGGTTACGCGTGTACGCTCATTGTTGTACGCAGCGTACACATTGGTGCGCTTGGACAGGTTGTGGGTGTAACCCAGGCTGGCGTCGCGGGTCTTCTCGTCGGTACCGGAGACCTTGCCTTCACCGTAAGACACCAACACAGCGCCATTGGCCGTGACAGGAATGCCAACACCGGCTTGGAAGCCCTTGGCCTTCACAGTGGCGTCAGTGGCCTTGGTGGTGTACTTGGTTTCACCGTATTGAGCGTACAACTTCACGATGCTGAAATCGTAGCTGGCACCCAGCAACCAAGGACGAGCCTTCTCAGCGGGAGCGGTCACGCCATTGGTCGACTTCACTTCGCCGTACACAGCCGACAGACCCAAGGGGCCAGCGGTGTAGTTGGCCGCCAAGTCATACGCACCACCCGAATAGTTCGTGGCAGTCGCCACGGCAGCTTCCTTGGCGCTGTATTGTGCCGACAGCGTCAGGCCCGACAGGTTGGGCGAGACGTAGCTGACGCCATTGGACCAGCTGCTTTGATCCACACCCAGCGCGCGGACAGAAGGCGAGAACGTCTTCGAAGCGCCGAAGGGGTTGAACGCTGCGCTTTGCAGCTTGAACAGGTTTTCAAAACGGCCCAGGTTCACGGCACCGAAGTCGCCAGCCAGACCAACGGTGGCGTTTTGGCCGAAGAAGTTGGTAGAGCCACCAGTAGCTGTACCTGTGTCGACTTCCAGAGCTGCTTCCAGCTTGAACACAGCCTTCAAGCCGTTGCCCAGGTCTTCTTGACCCTTGATGCCAACGAAGCTTTGCGACATGTCGCTCGAGTCAACATTGGTCGATGATGTTTTGACCAACTTGCCGTTGACAGGAGCGACGAAATCGCCATTGACATCCTTAGTCAGCACTTGCTTGCGGCCAACCGACACGTCAGCCGTACCGTACACGGTCACTTGCGCTTGAGCGGCCACGGCCAACAAGGTCAGGGCAGCGGCGGCTACAACATTCTTTTTTGCAAACATGGAGATCTCCTAGCAAATGAAATGGGGCTGCCTTGAATGAACCAACTTGGTGCACAAGACAGGTGGCATTGCTGCCATCAGTGGCTGATTCTGCCCGGACCAGCCTTCAAATTGGAGGGTCAACCCTACTCCCCCCTCCTTCTTAGGGATGAAATGCTCCATTTTGTTGCGCTAACAACACAGAATGGTGCATGGCCTCAGGGTCTCAGACAGCCAGCACCGCGAGGATTTCGGCCCCATAGGCTTGCAGTTTTTTGGCGCCGACCCCACTGATGGTGCCCAACTCGCCCAGCGTTTGGGGTGCCATGCGGGCCATTTCGGCCAGGGTCGCGTCGTGAAACACGACGTAGGCGGGCAGGTTGTGGCCTCGTGCCACTTCGCCGCGCCACGCTTTGAGTGCTTGATAGCGCTCCAGCGCATCGCCCACCAGATCGATGGGGGCGCCAGCCGCTTTGGCGCCCGCTGCGGGGCGCGTGCTGGTACGGCCCCGCTTGGGCGCATCCACCGCTTCACGCAGGGTGAGTTGCACCTCGCCTTTGAGCACGGCGCGGGCGCTGTCGGCCAGGACCAGGGTGTTGAACTCACCCTCGGTGACCACGTAACCCAGCGCCACCAGTTGCCGCAGCACGGCACGCCATTGGGTTTCACTCAGGTCGGCCCCAATGCCAAACGTCGACAGGCTGTGGTGCCCGTATTGTTCGACCTTGTCAGTGCGTTTGCCACGCAACACGTCGATCAGGTGCCCGGCGCCAAAGCGTTGCTGGCCGTGTTGCCAGAAGCGATAGATGGCACTGAGCAGTTTGCGGCAGGCTTGGGTTGCGTCCCAGGTGATGGGGGGGCGCAGGCAGTTGTCGCAATTGCCGCAGGGCTGGCTGGCTTCGCCAAAGTAGGCCAGCAGGCGCACTCGGCGGCAATCGTGGGCTTCGGCCAGGGCCAGCAGCGCATCGAGCTTGCCGCGTTGCACGCGCTTGAAGTCGTCGTTGGCAGGGCTCTCGTCAATCATGCGGCGTTGGTTCACCACATCGGCCAGGCCATACGTCAGCCAGGCGTCGGCATCTTCCCCATCGCGCCCGGCGCGACCGGTCTCCTGGTAATAGCCTTCGATGTTCTTGGGCAGGTCCAGGTGGGCCACAAAACGCACGTCGGGTTTGTCGATGCCCATGCCAAAGGCGATGGTGGCCACCATGACGATGCCGTCTTCGCGCAAAAAGCGGTCCTGGTTGCGGCGGCGCACCCCCGCGTCCAGGCCGGCGTGATACGGCAAGGCACTGATGCCTTGCTCGACCAGCCAGTCGGCGGTGTCTTCTACTTTTTTGCGGGACTGGCAGTAGACGATGCCCGCATCGCCCTCGTGCTCGTCCTGGATAAAGCGCAGCAATTGGGCGCGCGGGTTGTCTTTCTCGACCAGGGCGTAGCGGATGTTGGGCCGGTCAAAGCTGCTGATGAAGACGCGCGCGTCCTGCAATTGCAGGCGCTCGATCATGTCGGCGCGAGTGTGGTCGTCGGCGGTGGCGGTCAAGGCCATGCGCGGCACGTCCGGGAAACGCTCGTGCAACATACTCAGTTGCAGGTAGTCTTCGCGAAAGTCGTGCCCCCATTGGCTGACGCAGTGGGCTTCGTCGATGGCGAACAGGCTGAGCAAGCCGCGCTCGTGCAGGCTGGCCAATTGCGCCTGAAAGCGCAGGTTGGTGATGCGCTCCGGTGCGGCGTAGAGCATCACCAGCCGACCGGACATCATTTCGCGTTCGATGCGCTGGGTGTCCTCCAGGGTGTGGGTGCTGTTCAAAAAGGCCGCATGGACACCGACCTCTTCGAGCGCGCCGACCTGGTCGTGCATCAGTGCGATCAGAGGCGAGACCACCACCGTGACGCCCTTGCCGGCCCGGTGACGGGCAATGGCAGGCACTTGGTAGCACAGGCTTTTGCCGCCGCCCGTGGGCATGAGCACCAAGGCATCGGCGCCGCCAATGACCCCTTCCACAATGGCTTGCTGCTGCCCACGAAAGGCCGTGTAGCCAAAAACTTCATGCAGGATGGCCGCCGCATCGCTGGCGGGGGCCGAATGAATCGGGGCAATGGCGGACACGAGCAAGACCAAGGTGGGAATCGACCCGCATTGTGCGCTGAGTCGGCTTCAGTTCCCTTCGACCGGACCGATACCGATTCATGGCAAGATCAGAAAAATCTGAATCAATGATGGGTTGTTTTTCACGATTAGAAAAATGGCGACATGGCGCGTGGATCTTGGTCGCCATGCTGCTGTGTGCTCCGGTGTGGTCGGCGACGCCTGACGCCCACCGCGAGCACATCCATTACCAATGCCTGGCATCAGGCCAAGCGCCCATCGACCAGCAATGGCAGCCGCTAGCCACCAATCATGAGCTGCAGAACCTGGCGACCGATGTGACTCGCCACTTGACGTGCCACATTTTGGTCAAGCCTCGCGGGCAGCCCTCTGCGCAAATGGCCCAGTTGCTGACGATCACCGGAACTCAGCAAAGCACGGTCACCGCATCGACCCCATCGGTCAGTCGGTACGAGCCCATCTGGTCGTCGCCACGCTCTCATGCCTATCTACTGCCCGCCAATGCCGAACCCTTGCAGCTGCAATTGGTGCAACGTCTGCCATTGGCCGCCCGCATCTCGCTGCAAATTCAGCCTGCCAGCGAGTATTTGCCCGGCGAGCTGTTTGACTCCCATGTGCGCGTCGCGACGGTGATCATCTTGTTGATGCTGGGCGTACTGGCAGGCTTGTTCTCCCTGGCCATGCGCGACGTGACCATCGGATGGTTCATGGGCTACACCTTGAGCCTGGCAGGGGTGTGGTACTTCTTCAGCGGATTTGCAGTCTCGCCCGGTGGTTTGGCCTTGAGCCACCCTCAATTGATGGGGCACCTCATCCCCTTGACCTATGGACTGGTCTTGATGTGTGGTTTGCGTCTGGGCGCTGATCTGTGTCGATTGCCCGTTCACGCCCCCAGGGCCTACCGAGTGATCAAGACCATCGGGTGGGGCCTGCTGGCCTACTCGATGCTCAGCCTGCTGCCCGGTTTATATGAGCCCGTCTTGTATGAATTCAGTGTGGTGGCCTTGCTGGCCATTGTCTCCATGCTCATGCCAGGCATGCTGGCGCTGCGTGCCGGCGACTACCGCGCCAGCCTGTTCTACCTGGCCGGTTGGCTGCCCGCCATCCTGGCCTGGGGAACCATGCTGCTGATCTGGATCAGCTACACCCCCGGCCAAGCAGGCATCTTCACCCACTTGTTGGTTGAATGGCGAAGCAGCGGTGTCCTGCCCCAATGGCTGGGAACACCACAAGCGCGCCAGTTTGCCCTGATCGTGGAAAACCTGATCTTTGCCGTGGCCCTGGCAGACCGGGCGATGCTGGCGCGTCAAGCTCATGAGCGAGAACTCACCCATGACGTGACCACTCACCTGTTCAACCGTGAGGGCCTGCGCATACACGCAGACCGCTGGCTCAAGCGCATGGAGGGCAAAGATCAGGCCGCCCAAAGGTTCACGGTGGTGCTCCTGGACATCCTGCGCTTTGGCAACATCAACCAGACGCTGGGCTATGAAGCGGGCGATCTGGTGCTGAGAGAAACCGCACGCCGCTTGCTCGACCTGTGGCGTGAACACGCGCTCATCGCACGGGTCGGCAGCAATCACTTCGCCGTCTTGTTGGACCACCGGGCGCCCGAAGATGACGTGCGCGCCCTCATTGAAAAACTCAATCGACGCCCGATCACCATCGAAGGTCAAGCACTGGACATCAACCTGTGCGCCGGCATGCTGTACCAGGATGCCCAAGGTACACCGCTGGACCAATTGTTGCGCCGTGCCGAAGTGGCCCTGACCGCCGCCAAGCGAGACAAGCTGTGTTGTGTGGCCTACCAACCGTTAATGGATGAGCGACGCCGCTTTCAGCTGTCGCTGATGTCCGCTCTGCGAGGCGCCATTGCCAACAACGACTTGCAACTGGCCTTCCAACCCAAGGTGTCCATCATGACCGGCCGCCCCGTGGGGGCCGAGGCCTTGTTGCGCTGGCAGCATCCCGAACACGGCATGATCCCGCCCCTGGACTTTTTGCCCTTTGCAGAGCAAACCGGGCTGATCACCGAGGTCACGCAATGGGTGATGGTGCAGGCCATGACGCTGTCCACCCAGTGGGTGCAACGCGGCATCCACATCAAGCTTTCGATCAACATTTCCGCCAGCGACTTGGGGGACCCGCAATTCGTACCTCGCACCGCAGCCCTGCTCAAGCGCACGGGCGCCGATCCTGAATGGCTGCGCATCGAAATCACTGAGAGCGAGGTCATGCGCGATCCTGAGCAGGCCATGACCGCCTTGCAAGGTTTGCGCGACTTGGGTCTGAGCCTGTCGATTGACGACTTTGGCACCGGCAACTCGTCTTTGGCCTATTTGCAGCGCATGCCACTGCAAGAACTCAAGGTTGACCGGTCGTTTGTGCGCGAGGCCCGCAACAATGTGCGCGCGCGCCTGCTCATGACCAACATTGTGCAGATGGCCCACCAATTGGGCCTTCACGTGGTCGCCGAAGGTGTCGAGAACCGTGAGGAATGGGACTGTGTGGCCGCCGCGAATTGCGACGAAGTGCAAGGCTATATGGTCTCGCGTCCCTTGAGCCTTGCTCACTTCAATGCCTGGCTGGAGGCGCACCCGGTGTATGTGCCGCCCGAGTTGCCCGCTCCCGCCTGATCACACCGCAGTCAAAGCGGCACGCCTTTGACAAACACCTTCAGCTCGCCGGGCACAAAGGCGGTCCAGATTTCGTCCGAGGTCAGGGGCTCGGTGGCGATCACGGCCACGCGGTCATCCATGGACGTGACCTCGGCAAAATTTAGCGAGATGTCCTCGTCCTGCAAATGCGCCACGCCAAAGGGCGGCTGACGCACCAGGTAATGCAGTTTGGTCGAGGCATGCGCCCACAAGGCTTCGCCCTGGCTGAGCATGAAGTTGAACGTGCCGTGGCGGGCCAGTTGCGGCACCAGCTCACGCAAGGTTTCGGTCAGCGCCTCAATGGTGGGCAAGCTGGCATGCTGCTTGGACAGCTCTTGCAACAGCCAGCAAAAAGCCTGCTCGCTGTCGGTATCGCCCACCGGACGAAACGCCGCATGCAATTTGGGCGTGAAGTTTTTGAGCTCCCCGTTGTGGGCGAACACCCAGTAGCGGCCCCACAGCTCGCGCACAAACGGGTGGCAGTTTTCTAGGGCCACGTGGCCGTGCGTGGCCTTGCGAATGTGCGCAATCACGTTCTGGCTTTTGATGGGATAGCGCTTGATCAGCTCTGCCACTGGCGAGGCGCTGGCGGCTTGGTGGTCCACAAACAGACGCACCCCCCGGCCTTCGAAAAAGGCGATGCCAAACCCGTCGCCATGCTCGCGAGAACGGGTCGCAAACCCGGTGAAACTGAAGACAATGTCGGTGGGGGTATTGCAGTTCATACCCAGCAGTTGGCACATACGGGAGGCTCCTTCCAGGCCCATGCTACGACACCCCCACAAGGGCGCACCCGCACGGGGGCTGTCATGTCACGGCCCCCTTGGGCATAATCGCTGAAGTTTTATACATTCACTGAGTCAGGAATCGGGCCATGGCCTCCATCAATAAAGTCATCATCATCGGCAACCTGGGTCGCGACCCGGAAGTGCGCTACTCCCCCAACGGCGCGGCCATGTGCAATGTCTCGTTGGCCACCACCCGCAGCTGGAAAGACAAGAACAGCGGCGAAAAGGTTGAAGAAACCGAATGGCACCGCGTGGTGTTTTACGACCGTTTGGCCGAAATTGCAGGCGAATACCTGAAGAAGGGCAGCCCTTGCTACGTTGAAGGCCGCCTCAAAACCCGCAAATGGCAAGACAAGGACGGCAAGGACAACTACACCACCGAGATCGTGGCCGACCAGATGCAATTGCTGGGCGGCCGTGAAACCCGAAGTGGCGGCGGCGGCGGTGGTGGTTACGGCGGCAGCCAAGGTGGCGGCGACGAGCATTTCAGCCAAGAGCCTCAGCAGCAGGCCCCCAGCCGTCCAGCCGCCCGCCCTTCGGCCGCACCGGCCGCGGCCAAGCCCGCACCCAAATCGTCAACTGGGTTTGACGACATGGACGACGACATTCCTTTTTAACGCCTGCCTCGTCTGCGCTTGATTCGCCCTCTGAAGCTTCATGTTTCAGAGGGCGTTTTTCTGCGCACGTGAGCGTAGGCATTGGTCGCTCTATCGCAGCTGCGCCATGTTCTACAGGCCATTGATTTCACACAAAAAAATTCCACGAATAACCCTGGATAACAAAGTGGAAAATAAAGTCAAAACAAAGTAAATACACAACAAATAACATAGTGAATTCGAAATAATGATTACCGCAGCCAAGCCAAACTCCAATGCCGCGAAGATGGCGGCCGCCTTGCGCGCGCTGCAGAAGCTACAGGACAAACATCACGGAGTGGTCGAGTCCAAGGACCTGAACGACGAACAACGCGACCTGCTGGTGGGCACTGGCTTTCTCAAACCCGTGCTCAAGGGCTGGTTCATCTGCGGCAACCCGAAGGACTTACCCGGCGATACCACGGTGTGGTACGCCAGCTACTGGCCGTTCCTGTCCGGCTACCTGACGAAGCGCTTTGGGAAACGGTACTGCTTGAACCCCGAGGCCATCGTGAGCACGATGAGGGCCGCCAATGTCTACGTCCAAGCGAAGAACCCCTTCGAGCTCGACCAGCCGAGCCTGACGCCGTCGCGCGAACGCTCTCCGTATGTTCTTCGGCTGCGTTCGATGTGGAGCTCCTGGCGGCAAACGGTCCTCGACCACTTTCCACCAGCGCCAGGCCCCGTACAGGACATCGATGCCTACGTGCATCAAGTGGAGGGGCGCTATCGCTCGGATGCCTACAACTCCCTGTCCATCGAGGGCTACCAAGTCACCGAGGAACTCATCGAGCGCGTAGCCAAAAACGGCTGTGACCCGGACAACAATGAAGAAGACAAGACGAGTCGCGACGCGATGGCCGCGCGCGGCTACTTTCAAGCCTTCGGCGCCGTCAAAGCAACCATCCGGCGCATCCTGGCTGGCGGCAATCCTGGCGATGTGTTGAAAACGGACCACCGTGGGTGGTACGCCGAGTTGTTCGGCCCCGCAGTCATGGCCGGCATCCTCCAGCGGCACCAACTCGCAG
>JAZJZP010000043.1:18330-27665 GCA_040389805.1 Pseudomonadota bacterium | reverse complement strand
TGCGCGGCGAGCCGCCCTTCTGGTCACTCGAGTACCGGGCCCATCTTCATTCGAAACTCGAAGCACACGCCGCTGCCACGTGACGCACTGCTGGACAGCATGGAGGAGCTGTTCCGGCTGATGGCGGCAGAACCACAAGCCTGCGTCCGGGCCGTACTCGGGCATCACCTCTTTGTGTTTATCCACCCGTACTTCGACGGGAATGGCCGAATCGGTCGGTTCATCATGAACGCGCTGTTGGCGTCTGGCGGGTATCCGTGGACGGTGGTTCGCGTCGCCCGCCGGCAGCAATACATGGACGCACTCGAGGCGGCGAGCGTTCGAGGCGACATCCTGCCACTCACGCTTTTTCTGGCTGAAGAACTGCAAGCGGAACCCGAGAACCGTGGCACCGCAGACTGAATGGGGGTTTTCTCAGGCGTTCACCACGGGATTTTGCCCGTCACGATCTGCCACAGCATGACCCAGTCCCCCATGAAGCTGTAGAGCGGGTACGTGAAGGTGGCCGGTCGGTTTTTCTCAAACACCCCATGCCCCACCCAGGCAAAGCCGTAGCCCAGGATGGGCAAGCCCAGCAAGACCGCCCATTGCCCGGACCACAGCGCATACGCCAGCACGCCCAGCACCCCGGTCGAGCCGACCACATGCAAACGGCGACACGTCAGGTTGGCGTGCTGCGACAGGTAAAACGGATAAAACTCCTTGAACGACTGATATCGAGGCAAAACGGACTCCTTGCTCAGACCCTAAATTAGCTCAACGCCACCGGCAATCGTGCCAGCACCGCCTCGACCACCGCGTGCGAATAACGGCTGGCCACCTGGACCACAAACTGCTGAAAATCCACATGGGCCGTGTCGTCGGCCCGGTCGGAGATGGTGCGAATCACCACAAAGGGCACGCCAAAATCATGGCACACCTGCGCCACCGCCGCGCCCTCCATTTCGACGGCCAGCGCGTCGGGCAAGGCCGTGCGCAAGGCCTGGCTTTCGGCCGTGGTGTCGACAAAAATATCTCCGCTGATCACCAAGCCCTGGTGCACTGTGGGCGGGGTCACCCCCGTCGCCAAGGCCTTCAAGGCATCCACCGCCGCCTGCACCACCAGGGCCCGCAGCGACTCGTCCGCACGCAAGCGGGCCACGCCCAGGCCGGGCAGTTCATAGCGAGGAAACAGGGGCGACGCGTCCATGTCGTGCTGCATCAACTCGTCAGCCACCACCACATCGCCCACACGCACCCCCTCGGCCAAACCACCGGCCACGCCGGTGAACAGCACCCGATCCACGCCAAACTCGCTCAACAACAGCGTGGTCGTGGTCGCGGCGGCCACTTTGCCAATGCGCGAGAGCACGGCCACCACCTCATGGCCACCCCAGTGGGCCAACCAGAAGGTGCGACCGGCCCGCACCACCGCGCGCGCATCGGGCATCGCCGCGAGCAGCGCACTCAACTCTTCGGGCATCGCCGCCATGATGGCCACTCGACGCACGCTCTTTGCCTGATCCATCCCGACATCCTGATTGCCGGGCGCCCCTGCGCCCGCACTGTCCACATCATGGCCCACAATCATCGCCATCCAGAGCAACCCTTTCGAGCCACCCCATGAGCACGACACCCGCCACCGCCGCACACCCCCTCACCCTGGGCACCCCGCTGTCGCCCGCGGCCACCCGCGTCATGCTGCTGGGCTCGGGCGAGTTGGGCAAGGAGGTGCTGATCGCGCTGCAACGCCTGGGGGTGGAGACCATCGCCGTGGACCGCTACGACCACGCCCCCGGCCAGCAGGTGGCCCACCACAGCCGCACCATCACCATGAGCAATGCCGATCAGTTGCGCGCCCTGATCCTGGCCGAACGCCCCCATCTGGTCGTGCCTGAAATCGAAGCCATCGCCACCCCGGTGCTCGAAGCCCTGGAGGCCGAGGGATTGGTACGCGTCATCCCCACCGCCCGGGCCGCGCGCCTGACGATGGACCGCGAAGGCATCCGCCGCCTGGCTGCCGAGACCCTGGGCTTGCCCACCAGTCCCTACGTCTTTGCCGACTCGCTGGCCGAGCTTCAAGCGGCCATTGAGGGCCCCATTGGCTACCCCTGCATCGTCAAACCGGTGATGAGCTCCTCAGGCAAAGGCCAGAGCAAAATCGATGGCCCCACCGATATCGCCGAGGCCTGGGACGTTGCCATGGCGGGCGGTCGCGTCAGCCATGGCCGGGTGATCGTGGAAGGCTTCATCGACTTTGACTACGAGATCACGCTGCTGACGGTGCGGGCCGTGGGCGCCGATGGCCAGATCGAGACCCATTTTTGCGACCCCATCGGACATGTGCAGGTCCATGGCGATTACGTGGAAAGCTGGCAGCCCCACCCCATGCATCCCAACGCCCTGCGCAAAGCCCGCGAAATTGCCAAAGCCGTGACCGATGACCTGGGGGGACAAGGCTTGTTCGGGGTCGAGTTGTTCATCAAGGGTGAGCAGGTGTGGTTCAGCGAGGTCAGCCCGCGTCCGCACGACACCGGACTGGTCACCCTGACCACGCAGGTGCAAAGCGAGTTTGAGCTGCACGCACGCGCCATCCTGGGCTTGCCCGTCAACACGGCCCTGCGCACCCCGGGCGCGTCCGCCGTGATTTACGGCGGCCTGGACGCGCAAGCCGTGGTGTTCGATGGCGTGGCCGAAGCGCTGAGCGTACCCAACACCGACCTACGCTTGTTTGGCAAGCCCGAGAGCTTCGTCAAACGCCGCATGGGCGTGGCCCTGGCCTTTGACGCCGATGTGGACGTGGCCCGCACGCGCGCCAAAGAAGCGGCGAGCCGGGTCAAGCCACGGGCCGCTTAAAAAGGCGTTCAGACAGGCGCTGAACCGACATCCTCGCCATCGCGGGGCTCATGGAGGCTCCAGATGGCCGACTCGAACGAGCCTGCCTTGGTGGCCAAGGCTTTGGCATCAACAATCTCGATCTCGGCGTAGTGCACCGCAATGATCCGATCGGCGGCCAGTGACTTCAGCGCCTTGTTGATGGTCTGACGGGACACGCCGAGCATACGCGCCAGGTACTCCTGCGGCAGGCGCAAACGCCGACGCAAGCTCGGCTGGGCGGCATGGCCATAACTGGTGGCCGACAACAACAAGCGCCGCGCCAATTGCTGCTCAATGGTCAAAGAGGCGTTGTCCTCCCAGGCCATCAGCATCAAGCGCAACTTGCCGCAGGCCAGTCGGGCCAGATCTCGCCAATGCTGAGGGTGCGCCTCCAGCCAACTCTCCAGCGCAGCGCGAGGCACCACCAACACGGTGCTCGCGGTGTCTGCCACCGCATCTTGCCCACGCGGCTGGCCGTCAATGAAGGCAATCTCGCCAAACCATTGGTAAGGTTCCAGGTACAGCGTCAGCAAATGGGTGCCGTCTGCCGGATTGATGGACCCCACCTTGAGCGCGCCAGCCACCACGCAGCACAGCCCCTCGTGCTCATCGCCGCGAGCAAACAAGGTCTCGCCCAGCTGGAGGTGCCACAAACGAGCCCGCGCCACCAAGGCATCCTGGAACTCCACGGGACAACTGGAGAACCACCGATGTGAGCGCAAGGCTGACAACAAATTGGCGGGAACGGCTTCTGTATGGCGATTCATTAACGTTAAACGAGGCTACTTGTGACAAACTGGGGGCACACCCCCCGAATGGGTTAGATGCAAAACATGCAAACTGTACCGATATTGACAATTGATCTCACGGTTAACCCCTAGTATCGCCATCAATATTTCTTCAAATACCGCGACCATCATGACCACCACCACCGCAGTGCACCCGGGCTCCATCCTTCGCAGCCAATTCATGACCCGTCATGGCTTGTCCGCCAGTGGCTTGGCCATTCGCCTGCATGTTCCGGCACCCCGTGTGAATGACATCGTGCGCGAACGCCGTGGCATCAGCCCTGATTCGGCCCTGCGTCTGGCGCGTTTCTTTGGCAACTCGGCACAGTACTGGATGGACTTGCAAACCGCGTATGACCTGGCGGTGGCCTCTCAATTGGCCAGCGAGCAGATCCGCCGCGAGGTGTTGCCCGTCGTCGATGCCGAGACCTTGGCGGCCTAACCCAGACGGGTTGACCTTACTGGAACGCCACTTCGGCAAAGCTGCGCAACTTTCGGCTGTGCAGTTGTCCCGCCCGGTTGCCGCGCAAGCGCTCAATGGCCCGCAGTCCAATGCGCAAATGCTGATCCACCCGCTCTCGGTAGAACTGGTTGGCCATCCCGGGTAGTTTGATTTCGCCGTGCAGTGGCTTGTCGCTCACGCACAGCAAGGTGCCATAAGGCACCCGGAATCTGAAGCCATTGGCCGCGATCGTGGCGCTCTCCATGTCCAAAGCCACGGCCCGACTCTGGCTGAAACGCCGCTCGGGTTCGCGGTGGGGCAGCAGCTCCCAGTTGCGGTTGTCGGTCGAGGCCACCGTGCCGGTGCGCATGATGCGCTTGAGCTCGTAGCCACTCAACTGAGTCACGTCCTCCACGGCCCCTTCGAGGGCCAACTGGATTTCAGCCAGCGGCGGGATGGGCACCCACAGCGGCAGGTCTTCGTCCAGCACATGGTCTTCACGCACATAGCCGTGCGCCAGCACATAGTCGCCCAGTTGCTGTGAGTTGCGCAGGCCCGCGCAGTGGCCCAGCATGATCCAGGCATGCGGGCGCAGCACGGCAATGTGGTCGGTGATGGTTTTGGCATTGGCCGGACCCACCCCGATGTTGACCATGGTGATACCACTGCGGTCCTGCCTCATCAAGTGGTAAGCAGGCATCTGCGGCAAACGCGGCAGGATCACCCCCAGGTGATCAAACGCCTCGGCGGGCACCCCCACACGGCGGGTCACCACATTGCCCGGCTCGACAAAGGCGATGCAGTCATCGTCATCGCAAGGATGGGCCGGATCAGGTGCCCGGCGCATCAGCTCATGTCCCATGCGCACGAACTCGTCGATGTAGAACTGGTAGTTGGTGAACAACACGAAGTTCTGGAAAAACTCGGGCGAGGTGCCGGTGTAGTGGCGCAAGCGGTGCAGCGAATAGTCCACCCGCGGCGCCGTGAACAGTGACAGCGGCCGTGGCGCTCCGTTGCGGGTTTCATAGGTGCCATTGGCGATGCCATCGTCCATGGAGGCCAGATCGGGTAAATCGAACTGGTCGCGCAACAGCAGGCGTCGATCCGCCGGCAGGCTGCCTTCCAGGTGATAGTGCTCCGCCAGCGAGAAGTGCACCGGAATGGGTTCGCTACTCAAGCCCACTTCGATCGTCACGCCATGGTTCTTGAGCAGCAGTTCAAACTGTTCGAGGTAGTAGTCGGCATACAAGTCCGGCCGCGTGAGCGTGGTCTCGTAGATGCCCGGCCCGGCCACAAAACCGTAGGACAAGCGCGAATCGGCGCGCGCGACCGTGTCGGTGTGGATGCGCACGAACGGGTACTTGGCCCGGACATGCTGCTTGAACGTTTCGCCCCCCACAAAGCGGTGCAAGGCATCACGCAAATACGCGATCTGCGCATCGTAGAGCTGGGCCACCCGTGCCAAAGCGGCCGGGGCATTGTCAAAACGTTGGGTCTGAAACTTGGGGGTGCCCATACCACTCCTGACTGCTGTCAACACGCACCCATTGTGCGCGCTGCAGGGTGCGATCCAAGGCGTAACCGCAAGCGAGCCGCACCACTGTCGTCAGTGACCGACACCGAGGACCCCCTAGGCCACCTTTGTTCAGGGAGCGGCGGGCGCGTCAGGCACCGCCTCGGTGACGAACGCGATGCGATTGAGTCCCGCCTCTTGCAATGCCCCGATCAACTCGGCCACCCGGCCATAGGGCACGACCGTGTCGGCTCGCAGTTGCACCTCGGTGTCGGGATGCTGGCGGGCGGTTTCACGGGCCTGTGCCGTCAAGGCCGCCATCGTCACCAAACTGCTGTTGAGATAAGTCTGACCACTGGCCGACAAGGAGATGCTCAGACTCTGGGGCGCAACGCTGGACGGGGCCGCCTCGGCCTTGGGCAAATTGAGCTTGAGGCTGGATGTCATCAACGGGGCCGTGAGCATGAAGATCACCAACAGCACCAACATGACGTCGATCAGGGGCGTCATGTTGATCTCGCTCATGGGCTGAGAGCCCTGGCGGCGTTCGAGTCGACCAAAAGCCATGAGAGGGGCCCCCGATCAGGCGTCCGAGTCCGGCACCCGCCGACCCAGCACCGCTTCACGCAGATCGTGCGCAAAGCCTTCCAGATCGGCCTCGCAAGCCGAAACGATCTTGCCAAAAATATTGAAAGCCAGCACGGCGGGGATGGCCACGGCCAAGCCGGCGGCCGTCATGATGAGTGCTTCGCCCACCGGGCCGGCCACCTTGTCCAGACTGACCGAGCCTTCGGTGCTGATGCCCATCATGGCGTGGTAAATGCCCCAGACTGTGCCCAGCAGCCCGACAAAGGGCGACACCGCCCCCACCGAGGCCAACAACACCTGCCCGGCCTGCAGTCGGTTCAGCACCTCGTGCAGGCTGTCGCGCAGGCGGCGGGTGAGTTGCGCCTCAGGCTGACCCGGCGCCTCCAGCGTGCCGGGCATGGCGGTCACGCTGGCCGCCTCGACCAAGGGCAGCAAGATACCTTCGCGGTCGAGCGACTGCAGCGATTGCCGCGCGGTCACCAGATCGCTCGCGCGCCAGAACGCCGACACACCTTGCGTGAGGTCGCGCCGGGCGCGGCCCAGCAGCCAACCCTTCCAGAAGATGACCACCCAGGCGCTGATGGACATGAGCAGCAGCATGGCCGCGACGCTCTTGGAGATCAGATCCCCTTGGGCCCAAAGATGCGAAAAACCGGTCATGAGAAGGGCGCTCCGGGCTACTCAGTCGTTATTTAAGGGCCAGGACATCGTCCATGCCGAACAGGCCATGCGGCTGATGCGCCAGAAAGCGCACGGCGCGCAAGCTGCCCTGCGCATAGGTCGACCGGCTGGACGACTTGTGCGTGATCTCGATGCGCTCGCCAATGCCCGCGAACAGCACGGTGTGATCGCCCACGATATCACCGCCACGCACGGTGGCAAAACCGATGGTGCTGGGATCGCGCTCGCCGGTGACGCCTTCGCGGCCGTACACGGCGCAGGTTTTCAGATCACGGCCAATGGCCTCGGCCACCACTTCACCCATCTTGAGGGCCGTGCCGCTGGGGGCATCGACCTTGTGACGATGGTGCGCTTCAATGATTTCGATGTCATAACCCTCTTTGAGGGCCTTGGCGGCCTGCGCCAGGAGCTTGAGCACCACATTGACCCCCACGCTCATATTGGGCGCCATCACGATGGCAATGTCACGGGCCACGTCGCGGATTTCATCCAGCTGGGCCGGTGTAAAACCCGTGGTGCCAATGACGGCCTTGACGCCCAATTCGCGGCACACCTTGAGGTGCTCCAGGGTGCCTTCCGGGCGCGTGAAGTCGATCAGGTACTGCGAGCCCTTCAAGCCCGCGCGCAGGTCGGACGCGATGCTGATGCCGCTGCTCTGGCCAGAAAATGCCAGCGCATCAATGCCCACAGCGGGGCTGCCGACCATGTCCAGGGCGCCGCTCAGACGACAGTCATCGGCCGCTTGCACGGCTTCAATCAACATGCGGCCCATGCGGCCCGAGGCGCCAGCGATGGCAATCTTGTGTTCAGTGCTCATGCAAAGCAATCTCTGTGAGGGATGGATGGGCAGCCTCCAGGCCGCCAGCGGGGGCTCAGCGGCCGGATTCCAGGGGCGGGTAGTCGCGCACGGCACCTTGAGGCGCTTTGCGCACGTCGGCCGTCTTGGGTGGCACGGGCAAGGCCGCGATTTGGGCGTCGGTCAGATTCGCCGGGACCGCTTTGAGGTCGGTGGGCTTGTCGATGCTGGCGACGAATTCACGCTCGCTGGGCAAGGCGTCGGCCTCAAAGCGCTCGACCGCGTCGTTCTTGAAATAAACGGTGACGCGGCGCTGCTGGGCAGGCACGCCCTGGCGGCGGATGGAAAACACGTAGTCCCAACGATCGCCGTGAAAAGGGTCGGCCAGCAAGGGCGAGCCCAGGATTTCACGCACCTGCGTGCGTCCCAGGCCGGGCTGAATCTGCGCCATCACCTCTTGGGTGACGACGTTGCCCTGCACCACATCGATGTGGTAGGGCTGGATCAGGCCAAACAGCGTTTCAGGCGACGTCAGGCTGACGTTGCGCCAGGAGCTGCAACCGCTCAGCGCCAGCAGCGCCAATGGCACCACGGCGGCCGCGAGGAATCGGCGGGTCACGAAAGTCAGCATGGAATCATCGCCCTTGGAAAGCCAAACAGTTTGCATCAAAACACACGCATCGATTCTGGCAAAAGCAGCGGTGTAAAACCACACCCGCGCCCAAGCGCTGTTGAATCGATATCATGGCGGGATTCTAGCGGGGGCCGACAGGTGCTGCCCGTGATTGCCGGAGCCGCTCATGACCCACGCCGAAGAACTCAAGAGCAGCGGGCTCAAAGCCACGCTGCCACGCATCAAAATTCTGGAGGTTTTTCAACGCTCCAATCAACGCCATCTCACGGCCGAAGATGTGTTCAAGGTGTTGCTCAATGAAGATTCCGACATCGGCCTGGCCACGGTTTACCGGGTGCTGCTGCAGTTTGAACAGGCCGGCATCCTCTCGCGCAACCATTTCGAGGCCGGCAAGGCCGTCTTTGAGTTGAACGAAGGTAAACACCACGACCACCTGGTCTGCGTGGTGTGTGGCCGGGTGGAAGAGTTCTACGACCCCGAGATTGAACGCCGCCAACAAGAAATCGCCAAAGAGCGTGGCTACGAATTACAAGATCACGCCTTGTCGCTTTACGTGGTGTGCAACCGCGACGGTTGCGCCGGCAAGAGCCACCTGCGTTAGCCGCTGCGATCCATGGCGCGCTGGTGCCGTTCGGTGAATTCTTTGTAGGTGTCAATGCCGCGCAACTGCAGCACGGTGTTGCGCACCGCGGCCTCGACCAGTACGGCCAGATTTCGGCCGGCGTCCACCGCGATCACGGCCTTGCGGATGGGCACTTCCATGATCTCCTCGTAGAGGGGCTCATAAGGCAGGCGCTCGAACTCGCGCTCCATGGTCTCTTTGCGCACCAGGTGAACGATGAGTTTGAGACGCATCTTGCGCCGCACCGCGGTTTCGCCAAAGATGGCTTTGATGTCCAGCAAACCGATGCCGCGCACTTCCAGCAGGTTCAGCAACAACTCGGGGCAGCGGCCTTCAATGGCCGAGCGTGAGACGCGGTACAGATCGACCGCATCGTCGGCCACCAAACCGTGTCCGCGCGAAATGAGTTCCAGAC
>JAZJZP010000043.1:15212-18320 GCA_040389805.1 Pseudomonadota bacterium | reverse complement strand
CTTGCCCAGACCCGACTCGCCGGTCAGCAGCACCCCCAGCCCCAGGATGTCCATGAAGACCCCGTGGCGGGTGATGCGCTCGGCAAAATGCTGCGTGAGGTAGGAGCGCAGCACGTCAATGACGTGCCCGGCCGGCTCTTGGGTGACAAACAGCGGAATGCCTGCACGGCCACACATGGCCACCAGTTGATCGGAGGGCGCTTGCGCATCGGCCACCACGACCACCGGGGGCTCCAGGGTCACGATGCGTTGAATGCGTCGTGCCTGGTCCTCGGGATTGGAGTCGAAATAGGCAGCCTCGCGCCGACCCACGATCTGCACGCGGTAAGGATGGATGTAATTGAGGTAGCCGACCAAGTCCGCCGCGGATTGGGCGGCCTTGACGGCTTCGTCGTCAAAACGACGCTCAGGGTGCGCATGGCCAGCGATCCACTCCCAGCGCAAGGCGCCGCGGTTGGCCTCGAACAGTGCCTCGGCACTGATGACAGCAAGGTCTTTAGCGCTCACTCAGGCCACCGATTTGAGCGGTTGCCAGCGCTCAATCAGCTCATGGACCTTGGCGGCATCGGTCTCGGTCTTGAGCTGCTCACGCAGATCACGATCCGACAGCAATTCGGCAATTTCAGAGAGGATTTCAAGGTGACGCTGCGTGGCGGCCTCTGGCACCAATAGAAAAATCAGCAGGCTGACGGGTTCGTCGTCTGGAGCATCGAAGGGGATCGGCTGGGACAGGCGAATCACGGCAGCCAGGGGATTTTTCAAACCCTTGATGCGCCCATGAGGAATGGCCACCCCGTGACCCAGGCCCGTTGAACCCAGTCTTTCGCGCGCAAACAGGTTGTCCGTCACCGTCGCGCGAGCAATCGCGTGGTGATTCTCAAACAGCAAACCAGCGTGCTCAAAAACACGCTTCTTGCTACTTGCGTCCAGTTCCACCAGCACTTGGCTGGCAGGGAGGATGGCGGAGAGTCGATTCATCTTGATTCAAGCGAGGGCGACGGTTGGTAACCTTGACCCCCGCCCCGGTACGGATGAGGGGCGGATTATAAGAACCGTTAACTACAGTGCAGCCGCCGAAACGGCCATTGGTTCAGGGGATTTTGCACTCTTTGCTGCACCGCAGCAAGTGCCGGCCCCATAAATTCACTTTACGAGTGCCTCAAAGTGCGCATCCCATGAAAAACGGCCCCGAAGGGCCGTCAACTTGGTGCCTCACTGCGCAGGCGACCCACCATCAGGTCACACCAAGCATGCTGCTATGGTTGATTGGATGGTCATTGGATGGCATCTCCTGCAACGGCATCATTGCGTTTGAAAGAAACATGGTGATGGTCTTGCATACGGGCCTTGTAGCGCCCGACTTGACGATCAAGCTTGTCCATCAATTGATCGATGGCGGCATACATGTCTTCATGGGCGGTTTCGACAAAGATGTCTTTACCTTTGACATGCACATTGACTTCGGCTTTTTGGCGGCGATCCTTTTCAGTCTGCTTTTCAACACTGAGTAACACGGTGACGTCCACAACTTGATCGAAGTGACGAGTCACTCGGTCCAGCTTGGTAAGAACGTACTCACGCAAAGCGGGGGTAACGTCAAGATGATGTCCACTGATCGTCAAATTCATACTGCATCCTTTCGAGCGCAGAAAGTTAAGCAAACCCGGTCAACAAGCGCTGGCATTGATGTCAAAAATCTGTCAACCGGAAGGCCAGTTTGCTCCTGCTTTGAGAAGATGACAAGACCATGACGTGAGTGTTTGTATCTAGAAGTCAGACTGTGTGATGAATCTCCGCAAAGTCTTGTGTCAGGTCAAACGAGGGCTCAAGTCGAGCCCACGGTTGCCGACTTGTGCAACTGCAGTCGGCCCACCCACCAGACCATCAGCACCGTGGTGCACAAGGCCAGCCAGCCGCTGCGTCCGTAGCCCTGGACCAAGCCATCTGGAGTGCGGGAAATCATGGCGCCGCCCAACCAGGCCGCCAACCCCATGGCACCCGACTGCAGCGCGCCATTGACGCTCATGAACGCCCCGCGCATGGCCGGAGGCGGTGCCGCCGTCAACAAGGCCATGCCGGGTACCATGCGACCGGACACAAACACAAAAAACGCCGTGGTCACCACAATGAGCACCCACACCGGGGCCGTCGGCAGGTGGGTTAACGCCATCATGGGCAGCACCGCGAGCACGCTGACCGCGCGAAACACACCGACCTTGCCAAAGCGGTCGGCCAGCACGCCCCACCAACGGGCACTGAAAAAGGTGGCCAGCCCACCTACCAGATACATCAGCGGCACCTGGTTGGCACGCAAACCCAGGTTGGTGGTCGTGTAAATGGTGATGTAGGGAATGATGCTGAAACTGCCCAGCACCATGAGGACCGACAAGCCAAAGGCGCGCCAATGGTTGACATCGGCCAGCACGCGTCGAAGCTGGTTGACCGAGGACCCCGACGCCGCCCCGGCCAGGTGACCGCTCAACTCGGGCACCACCCGCCAGGCCATGATCCACAAGGGCAGCGACACCAGGGCAATGGCCAGGAAGGGCCAGTGCCAGCCCCCCACGCTGGCCAACCACAGTGAGGCGGGCACCCCCGCCACCGTCGACATGGAGAAGGCCGACATCACCACGCCCATGGCGCGACCGCGTCGCTCATAGGCAATGGCATCGCCCACAATGGTCTGCACCAGCGCCCCCAGCACCCCGCCAAACACGCCGGCCGCCACACGCGCCGCCATCAAGGCCGCGTAAGTGGGGGCCAACCCACACGCCAGCGTCGCCAGCGCAAAACAGGCGTACAAGGCCAGCAGCGCCCGCTTGCGCTCGAACCGATCGATCACCAGCGAGGCCAGCAAGCCGGACACGCCGGCCGCCAGCGAGTAGGCGGACACCAGCAAGCCAAACTGGGCATCCGTCAGGCTGAACAGGCGGGTGAGTTGCGGCCCGAGCGGCATCATCACCATGAAGTCGACGATGTGGGTGAACTGAACGGCCGCCAGACTCCAGAGGAGCCAGCGTTCTCGGTGGGGGGACAAATGGGAAGGCGACATGCCGGCAGTCTGCGCGAAGTTGCAGAGGGTGCGGCGCTCATTGTCGAACCGGAAAA
>JAZJZP010000043.1:14170-15202 GCA_040389805.1 Pseudomonadota bacterium | reverse complement strand
GTTGCACAGATGCGCCGACGCGGGGTCTTGCCGGCGACAATAGGCGGATGAGTTCTTCCATCGCCCCCCTCACCCCCCAGCGTGCGCACCTTGACCTCTGGCTCCCGCTGGCTTTGCTGGCCATGGTCCTGCCGACCCTGGTGGCTGCCCACGACTCCCCCTCGGTGACGTTTTACAACCAGGTCTTGGCCCTGCTGGGCTGGGGCCTGTGGATCGCCGCCTTGGCCGGGCCGGTGCTGAGGGGACTCGCCAGCGCCAACGTCATGGATCACCGCCCCATGTGGGCCTTGTCTGCCGTGCTCTTGCTGCAAGCGGGCATGGCTTTGATCGCCCCCGCCCGAACGGGCCTGCCCTGGGGGTTGGCGATGATGGGGGCTGGCATGGCCCTGTCGGCCTGGTTGGTGTTGACCGTGGCCTGGCGCGTGGGACTGAGCGCCAAGGCGGATGAGGTGTTTGACACGTTTTGCCAGGCCTTGGCCTGTGCCGGCTTGTTGGGCATGGTGCTGGCCTTGATTCAGGTGTTCCACCCGGCCTGGGCCGATGGCACCTGGATTGCCGAACCCACGATGCCGGGGCGTGCAGTTGGCAATTTGCGCCAACCCAATCATTTCAGCACCTTGCTGGTGTGGTCGTGCTGCGCCGTCATCTGGCTGGGCGCACGGGGCCGCTGGCCCAAGCTGCTGTCGGTGCTGGCCCTGGTGCTGATGATCGGCGGCGTGGTGTTCACGGCGTCGCGCACCGGCATGATCGGCGTGGCCTTGTTGGCCGTGTGGGGCTGGCGTGACCGCGATCTGCCCTTGCGTTTGCGCCAGGCCTTGATGCTGGCCCCGGTCATCTATGCCGCCTGTTGGGGCGGCATGTGGTTGTGGTCGCATGCGGACAAAAGCATCACCTTCGCGGCCGACGCTCGCTTGCATGACCACAGCGATATTTCCAGCTCGCGGTTCAAAATTTGGGCCAATGTGCTGGACTTGATCAAGGCGCAGCCTTGGACCGGTGTGGGTTATGGCGAATTCAACCTGGCCTGGACCT
>JAZJZP010000043.1:13832-14160 GCA_040389805.1 Pseudomonadota bacterium | reverse complement strand
TCCCCACCCGCCCCTTGGCATTTTTTGACCACACGCACAATGTGTTGCTGCAATGGGCGGTGGAGTTTGGCGTGCCCATGGCGCTGCTCATGATGGCCCTGGGTGTCTGGGCGCTGTGGGCGCTGTTGAATCCGCGACGTCAAACGGCGACGCAGCCACCCTTGCCAGTCCGTGTGGTGTTTTCGGGCACCCCGGCCGGGGCAAGCTCGGTCATGGTGCTCATCGTGGGCATTCACAGCCTGCTGGAGTACCCCCTGTGGTACAGCTATTTTTTGCTGCCCGCCGCCTTTGCCTGCGGGTCGATGGGCCGCATGTACGGCCGAAGCAG
>JAZJZP010000043.1:11193-13822 GCA_040389805.1 Pseudomonadota bacterium | reverse complement strand
CCGACACGGCCCCGTCACCCCAGCGCACGAGCGTCAATCAGGCTTTGATGCTGGGCGGTGTGCTCATGGCCGTGGGGACCGCCTGGTGCGCGTATGACTATCTGGCCGCGTCCAACATCTACTCGCCGCGCACGGGCGCGGGCCCTCTGAGCCAGCGCATCACGCATGGGCAAGGCAAGCTCTGGTTTGGCTACCAGGCCGACTATGCTGACGTGACGGGCGTTGACGAAGACGAGCCCTCCAAGCCGCCGCTGGCCTTTCGCCGCACGCTGCACAACCTGCTCGATGCCCGGCTCATGATGGCGTATGCACGCTCGTTGGCCGAACACGGTGAGGTCGACAAGGCACGCTTTGTGGTGGAGCGCCTCAAGGAGTTCCACAACCCGACGGCCACGGAGTTTCTGGCCGAATGTCATGACGAGGAAGTGGCCCCAGCCGAGCCCCCTTTCCAGTGCCTGCCGCCGCTGCGCCGCTACACCTGGCGAGAGTTGCTGCCTTACTGAGCGGGCCTTTGAGCAGGACCAAGCACCCGCTGACCTGTTTGACAGAATCTCCAACACGGATCAGAATAGCTTGATGATTCGTTCTTTCGCATGCCCCGACACCGAGGCACTCTTCAACAGCCAGTCTGTGCGCAGGTTTAAGAACATTGAACGTGTTGCACGGCGCAAGCTGCTGATGTTGCATGCAGTGACCGTGCTGCTTAGCTTGAAGGTTCCACCCGGCAACCACCTTGAGGCACTCAAGGGTGACCGGAAAGGGCAGCACAGCATTCGCATCAATGACCAATGGCGTGTGTGCTTTGTCTGGCGGACAGATGGTGCCCATGACGTCGAAATCGTGGACTACCACTAGGAGCCAATAATGGCCAAACTTCTTGACGAAATCCACCCCGGCGAAATCTTGCTTGAGGACTTCATGAAGCCCATGGGCATCACGGGTCGGCAACTGGCAGCGGACATTGACGTGTCTCCCAGCCGCATCAGTGAGCTTGTGAATGGGCAGCGGCCCATCACGGCAGACACTGCCTACCGCCTGGGCCTATTCTTCTCTATGGAAGCACGCTTTTGGCTGAACCTACAGGCTGAGTACGACTTGAGGGTTACAGCCCGCCAGCTTCAGGCCTTGGTGGCGCCCCGCATCAGGGTGTTCCAAGCGGCATAACACTGTGGCGCCTGTTTTAGGCAATCACCCCGAGATCACCTCATCAAGGTCATTCGCTGCGCTGCCAGTGGCCGCTGCGTCCACCTTGCTTTTCGAGCAAGGCCACATCGCCCATGACCATGCCTCTGTCGGCGGCTTTGCACATGTCGTAGATGGTGAGCAAGGCGACCTGGACCGCGGTCAAGGCCTCCATCTCGACCCCTGTGGGGCCCACCGTCTGAGCGGTGACGCAACAGCGCACGGCGGGCGGATGGGCTTCGAGCTCAAATTCCACCGCCACCTTGGACAGCGGCAAAGGGTGACACAACGGGATCAGGTCGGCGGTGCGCTTGGCGCCTTGAATGGCGGCAATGCGGGCCACACCCAACACGTCGCCTTTGCCGGCTCGGCCGTCGGCGATCAAGGCCAGGGTCTCGGCCTGCATGCGGATGCGGCCTTCGGCCACCGCGCGGCGCACCGTGGCGGGCTTGTCGGACACGTCCACCATGTGGGCTTGGCCTTGGGCATCAAAATGGGTCAGTTCGTTCATGATTCGCAGCATACTGCCAGCCAAGGCCACCTTTTGCGTCCTCAGGGCCGCCGCTTCATGCTTTTGAAAAAACAACCGTTCACCGCCGCTCGTTCGTTGCGGGTCCTGGCCTTGGCCTTGTTGAGCTGGCCCTTGGGTGCCACCGTCTCCGCCGCCGATCGCCCGGCCGACAGCCCCAGCGCCCCGATCGTGTTGCCGTCCATGGGCGATGCCGCCTCGCAAACCTTGTCGCCCATGGCCGAGCGCCGCTTGGGCGACCGCATCATGCGGTCGATCTTGCGCGACCCCGATGTGATCGACGACCCCCTGGTGCTGGAGTACATCGACAACGTCTGGCAGACCTTGCTCACGGCAGGACGCCAACGCGGCGACATCGGGCCCGATCTGGACGGCAGCCATGCATGGCGAGCATTCCTGGTGCGTGACCGCAGCATCAATGCATTTGCCTTGCCCGGCGGCTACATCGGGGTCCACCTGGGGCTACTGGCCATGACAGGCTCGCCTGACGAGCTGGCCTCCGTGCTGGCACACGAGCTGTCCCACGTCACGCAACGCCACATCGCCCGCATGATCAGCGATCAGCAACGCCAGTCATGGGTCAGCCTGGCCTCCTTGGTGCTGGGGGCCTTGGCCATCAGCCGCGCGCCGCAGGCTGCACAAGCCATCCTTGCCGGTGGGCAGGCCGTCGCGATTCAAGGGCAGCTGAACTTTTCACGCGACATGGAACGGGAGGCCGACCGGGTCGGTTTCGGGGTGATGAGCGAGGCCAACTACTCGGCAGCGGGCATGGCGCAGATGTTTGAGCACCTGCAACAAGCCTCACGGTTGACGGATGACAACAACTTCCCGTACCTGCGCACCCATCCCTTGACCACCGAGCGCATTGGCGAAGCCCGCTCGCGCATGGGGCCCAATGGCTGGGCGCTGAAGGCGACC
>JAZJZP010000043.1:3451-11183 GCA_040389805.1 Pseudomonadota bacterium | reverse complement strand
AAGGCGACCAGCAACGACCCTGCGCGCCTGGTTCTGGAGGCCCGCCATGCGCTGCTGGCGGCACGGGCGCGGGTCTTGATGGACCCGCGCAGTGTCAGCCTGCAACCTTTGCTGGATGCCAATGTGCCCAAGGTCACGCTGCCCTTGCGCGCGGTGGCGCTGTACTACACGGCCGCCGTCGCGGCGCAACGCATGGACGACCGGCCGCGTGTGGCCACCGCGCTCAAACAGGCCCGCGCCGCAGCCACCGCCCTGCCCGTCGCCCAACAAGCCGCCGTTGAACGGATCTTGCTGCTCGAAGAGGTCGACACCCAGGTCGATGGCCGTCAAGCAGCACAGGCTGCCGCCACCTTGTCCAACGCCCTGAGCCCAGGCAAGGGCAGCCTGCGCCCGGATGCGCGGCCCGAGTTGCTGTTGAACGCCCGCATCGCACTGAACCTGCCCGAGGCCCGCGACAGCCGCGCCGCCTGGAGCGAGGCCGCAGGGCGCTTGCAAACCCACGTCAGCGCCCATCCGGAAGACGCCTCGGCCTGGACCTCGCTGTCTTCACTCTGGCAGCGGCTGGAGCAACCCCTGCGCGCAGTGCGTGCCGAGGCCGAAGCCACCGCCGCCCTGGGTGACTTGCCCGGGGCCATCGAACGCATTGAAGGCGCCCGCAAAGCGACGCGCCGCCCCTCCGCAGGAGATGCCATCGAGTTGTCGGTGATGCAGTCCCGCCTGCGGGTCTGGCAACGCCAGCAACGAGAGGACCTGATGGACGATGGGGTGAAGTAAAGACACAACGATCCAGCCCCACCAAAGGGGAGATGCCAAGCCAACCATTGCAAATGTTATTGCGAATCGTTATCATTCGCATAAATTAACATAGCAATGCACTGCGGTGTCTTGCTCCTCACCTCTGGAGTTGCTGAATGCCCCGTTCGACCCCCAAAACCGCCCCCACCTCGTTGGGCGCCTTGGCCGCCGGCTTTGGCCTGAGCCTGATGTCGCCCACCTGGGCGCAAACCGCCGACGACGCCCAGGTCAAAGCCATGGAGTCGAACCTGCCCGAGGTCATCGTCAACGCCACGGTCAACCGCACGCCGGCAAGCAAACAAAATTACCAGGCCGTGACCACCACGGCGGGCAAGGGCAAGCAGGCCTTGCGCGACATTCCTCAGTCCATCACCGTGGTGACAGAAAAACTGATGGAGGACAAAAACCAGGACACGCTCAAAGCCGCAATGCACAGCGTGACCGGCATTGCGTTTGAAGCCGGCGAAGGTGGCGCCATTGGCGACTTGATCCGCCTGCGGGGCTTCACCACCCGTGGCGACATCTTTCTGGATGGCATGCGCGACATCGCGCAATACAACCGCGACACCTTCAACCAGGACCGCATCGAAGTGTTGCGGGGCTCGGCCTCCATGCTCTACGGACGCGGCTCCACCGGCGGCATCATCAACCAGGTCAGCAAACGGCCGTTCTTGCTCACCGAACACACGGTGGAAGCCAGGGTGGGCACGGACGATGACTACCGACTGCAGGGCGACTTCAATGTCAAGACGGGTGAGGACGCGGCCTTGCGCGTGAACGTGATGAAGACCGATGCCCACAGCAGCCGCAACGGCCCTGAGACCCACCGTGAAGGCATCGCGCCCACCTACAGCTGGGGCATCGGCACGGCCGATGAGTTCACGGTGGGCTTCTATCACCTGAGCTACAAAGACGTGCCGGACTATGGCATGGCCTGGCTCAATGGACGCCCGGTCGATGCCGCCGCCGAACGCTGGTACGGCTTTGCGAGCGACTATCAGAACGACTCGGCCAACGCGCTGACGCTCAGCCATACCCATCGATTTGCGGGTGGGGGCGAGCTCAAGACTCAGTTCAGAGATGGCCGCTATCAGCGGGACCTGTGGGCCACCACCACCTCGATCCAACCGATCAATGCGCTGTCAGCCACGTCGTGCCAGACGCCCTTTGTCAGTGGCACCTCGGGACCCCGTGTGCCCGCCATTTACGGCAGCCTTCAAGACAGCACCGTGCTGTGTCACGGCAACCAGACCCGCGGGGCCAGCGACCATCACCGCTTCTTGCAAACCGACTACAGCGGCAAGGCTCAGTGGGGCGGCTTGCGCCATGAGCTGCTGGCCGGGGCAGAACTGACCGACGAGCGCAGCAATGCCTTCAGCTACACCTCCACCAGTGTGCTCAAACCCAATGACCTGTTTGGTGAACCCGGCGCCAATGCCGCCGTGGCCGATACCCGCGTGAAGAGTCCTGCCACGCGCTTCACCTCCAACACCCTGGGGGTGTATGCACAAGACACGCTGTCGCTGACGCCGCAATGGAAGGTGCTCGGCGGCTTGCGCTACGACCGCTTCAATGGCGACTACGAGCGCACCGCCGGGCCGCTGTCTCGCACCGATGAAGTCGCCAGCCACCGCATCGGTCTGCTCTACCAGCCCGATGCCAGCAGCAGCTACTACATCTCCGAAGGCAATTCATTCAATGCCTCGGGCGATCTGTACCAGTTCGACCCCAGCACAGCCAAGACCCCGCCAGAGAAAAGTCGCAACTTCGAAGCCGGGGCCAAATGGGACCTGTTCGACGGCGATCTGTCGGTGCGCACGTCCATCTTCCGCACCGAGAAGACCAACGAGCGCAACACCGACCTGGACCAGTCCACGGGGGCCTTCCTGCTCTCGGGCAAACGCCACACCCATGGGGTCGAATTGGAAGCGGCCGGCCGAGTCTCGTCCGCGCTCGAAGTGTTCGGCGGCATCGCCCTGATGCGTGGCGTGATTGACAAGGCGGGCAGTGCCGGGGCGGCCTCCGTCGGCAAAGAAACGGGCCTGACCCCCAGGGTCACGGCCAATCTGTGGGCCACTTACCAAGTGAGCGAGCAGTGGCGCCTGGGCATCGGTGCGGACGGCATGAGCAGCCGCGTGCCAGCGGCGGCAGAGACCAGCATCAACCGCGCCCCCGGCTACGTCAAGGCCGATGCCTTGATTGAATACACTCAGCGCGACTACAAGCTCAAGCTCAACCTCAACAATTTGTTCAACAAGGTCTATGTGGATGGCGTGTACCGTGGCTTTACCGTCTGGGGGCCAACGCGCGGCGCTCAACTGACCCTCAGCAAAACCTTCTGAACCATGCTGCTGCACATCCCCTCCGTCTTGACCCCTGACGAATTGCGCCACCTGCAAACCGCCCTGGCCCAAGCCCCCTGGGGGGATGGCAAGGTCACTGCGGGCACGCAATCAGCCCAGGTCAAGAACAACCACCAACTGCCGCAGAACCACCCCCTCACCCACGAATTACAAACCGTGGTGCAGGGGGCGCTCAAGCGCAGCAAGCTGTTCTTCACGGCCACCCTGCCCAAGCAGGTGTTCCCACCCATGTTCAACCACTATGGGGGTCAGGCCAACGCCTTTGGCAACCATGTCGACAACGCCATCCGCTTTGTGCATGGCAGCGGCGAGCGGGTGCGCACCGACGTGTCGGCGACCTTGTTCCTGGCCAGTCCTGACGACTATGACGGGGGCGAGCTGGTCATTGAAGACACCTTTGGCCGCCAACAAGTCAAGCTGCCCGCGGGCGACATGGTGATCTACCCCTCCTCCAGCGTGCACCGGGTGGAGCCGGTCACGCGTGGCGCCCGGGTGGCCAGCTTCTTCTGGATCGAGAGCATGGTGCGCAGCGACGAGCAGCGGCGCTTGCTGTTCGACTTGGACATGACCTTGCTGAAGATGCGCACCGAGCAGGGTGACAATGCCCACACGGTGGCCTTAACCAGCACGTATCACAACCTGCTGCGCATGTGGGCGGACACCTGATTCAGCTGGCCCGCAACTTGGTGGGCTTGCGCTTACCCATCATGGCCATGTGCCAGGCCATTTTGGCAAACACCCACAGGCCCGACTCACCAGGCTTGGGCGGCTGACCCTTGCCAATGCGCTTGAGCTGCCCCGTGTACCAGGTGATCTCCAGAATGCCCTGCTTGTCAATGGCATGGATGCCGGTCCTGATGGGCTTGACCTGCTGCACCGGGTTCTGACCCGACAACAAGCGCTGAGGCACATCGGGCTCCACGGCCAGGATGCGTGCCAAGCCCACCATGTCGACCGCCCCAGAGCTGATGGCATCGGCCATCCCGGCCGCCGAGCGGAAGCCGCCCGTCACCACCAAGGGCGTCTTCACGGCCTGGCGGGCCTTCTCGGCAAACGCCAGAAAGTAGGCCTCGCGTTGGCGGGTGCTGTCCTTGGGCGGGGCCTTGTCGGCCTTCACGCCGGTCATGGCGGGGGCCTCATAGGTACCGCCCGAGATCTCGATCAAATCGATCCCGGCTTGCGCCAACGCGCGAATGGTGTCCAGCGACTCTTCTTCGGTGAACCCGCCGCGTTGAAAGTCGGCCGAGTTGAGCTTGATGCCCACCGGGAAGTCGGGGCCCACGGCCTCGCGCATGGCGCGGTAGACCTCCAGGGCAAAGCGGCGACGCTTCTCGGGCGTCCCGCCCCACTCGTCGGTGCGGCGGTTGTGGTGCGGCGATAAAAACTGACTGACCAGGTAGCCGTGGGCGCCGTGGATTTGCACGCCCGTGAAGCCTGCCTGCTTGACAATGCCTGCGGCCTTGCCGAAACGCTGGATCAACTCACGCACCTCCAGCTCGGTCAACTCCCGCGGCGTGGCAAAAAACGCCTTCATGTCATCCCGAAAGGGCACGACGGATGGCGAGACGGTTTCTTGGTTCAAGCCCTTGGGCGCTTGTTTGCCCGGGTGGTTGAGCTGCACCCAACATTGCGTGCCGTTGCGCGTGGCCGCCGCAGCCCATGTCTTGAGCGCGGCCATGTCACGGTCATCCTCAATGACCACATTGCCCGGCTCACCGATGGCCCGGCGATCAATCATGACGTTGCCGGTGACGCACAAACCAATGCCGCCGTCGGCCCAGGCTTGATAGAGGTGCACCAGCTCGGGCGTCGAAGCTCCATCGCGGTTGCCCAAGGCCTCGGACATGGCCGATTTGAGCAATCGATTCTTGATGACCACGCCATTGGGCAGCGTCAACGGTTGGGACAGCACAGCTTGCGGCGTCATTCATTTACTCCAAGAAACAGGATCAAGGGCCAGATTGAACACCAAAACGCCATTCCTTGCAGCGCGCCACCCGGGTGCATGGAGGGCGCAAAACCGGTCCAATCCCACAAAACCGGCCATCCCCCCCGTAGCAACCCCTGTTTCATTGACGTGCAAGGGCCACAAACATGCATGTCCCCTGTTTTTTTAGAGGGAAGAGGCATTACCATCGCTAGCGCGGCGCCCCAGAGGAACACAAGCGAAATCAGCCTGTGCCCAGGGTGTGCATCAGATCTGACCTTTGATGGAGTGAATTCACATGGCAACTGCAAAAAAAGTCCCAGCTAAGAAAGCTGTGGCCACCGAGAAAGTCCCGGCAACGAAGGCTGCACCCGCAGCCAAGAAGGTCGCTGCAAAGCGCACCCCCAATGCCGCCTTCATGAAGGCAATGACCCCGAGCGCTGCGCTGGCCGCAGTCATCGGCGCCACGCCGCTGCCTCGTACCGAGGTGACCAAGAAGGTGTGGGAATACATCAAGAAAAACAATCTGCAAGATGCCGCCAACAAGCGCAACATCAATGCAGACGACAAGCTCAAGGTCATCTTCAAGAAAGACCAAGTCTCGATGTTCGAGATGACCAAGCTCATCAGCGACCAACTGATCAAGTGATTCGGCTGAGCAGGTTGACGAACCTGCTCATCGCTTCACCCAAAGCCCGGCCCAGGTCGGGCTTTTTTACGTCCGCCTGATCACCACCAGGGGTAAAACGCGGGCATCTCGCTGGCTTGGCCTTTGAAGTCGGGGGCGCGCTTGTCCAGGAAGGCCTGCACGCCCTCCTTGCCATCGCCGATGCTGGTGTAGAACATGGCCAGCGAATCCACCTGGTGCGCCGCCATCGGATGCGGCTGCGCCGAGTTGCGGTACATCATCTGACGCGTCAAGGCGATGCCCACGGCGGAGCGCTCTTGGGCAATGCGGCGGGCGATCTTCATGGCCTCGTCCAGCAATTGATCGTGCGGCACCACGGCCTTGACCAGGCGGCCACGCAAGGCCTCTTGCGCATCGAACACATCGGCCAGGTAGGTCCACTCCAGCGCTTGCGAGAGGCCCACCACGCGCGGCAAAAACCAGCTGGAGCAGGCCTCGGGCACGATGCCGATGCGGCCGAATACAAAACCGATGCGGGCCTTGTCGGAGGCGATGCGGATGTCCATCGGCAAGGTCATGGTGGCGCCAATGCCCACGGCCGCGCCGTTGATGGCCCCGATGACCGGCTTCTTGCAGTCGTAGATGGACAGCACCACGCGGCCCCCGGTGTCACGCACCCCCTTGAAGATGGCCGGGGCATTCAGGCGCTCGCGCATGTCGTCCATCGTGGGCTGCAAGGTCTCGTCCAGCCCGAAGACATTGCCCTCGACCGTCAAGTCCATGCCCGCACAAAAGGCCTTGCCCGCGCCCGTGACCACCACCGCCCGCACGGCATCGTCATCGCTGGCACGCGTGAAGGCGTCCACCAGTTCATTGGCCATCTCGACCGTAAAGGCGTTGAGCTGCTCGGGGCGGTTGAGCTTGAGCAGCAGCACGCCATCGGCGTCCACGGTGTAGTCCAGGGTGTTGTAGCTCATGGCAGGTCTCGTCCTTGAAGGGGTTGTGTGTGGTGCGTCAGGCCCGCGTGGCCGCGCTCGGCCGCCAGCCATTGCAGCACGGGCACGGTGCCCGGCAACACCGGCTGCACCTCCACGGTCAAGGTTTGCCAGGCCATTTGCTGGGCCTCGCGCATTTCAAACTCGCCCGCCCAGTCATAGACCTTGCAAAAATGCAGGCGCACCTTGGCGTGGGGGTAGTCCATCACTTCGATCTGCCAGGGGTGGGCCTGGCCGATGGTGATGCCCAGCTCTTCTTGCAGTTCACGGCGCAGGGCTTGCTCGATGGTTTCACCGGCCTCGACCTTGCCGCCCGGGAACTCCCAATGGCCCGCGTAGACCTTGCCTTGCGGCCGCGAGGTCATCAAGAAGGCACCTTCGTGGCCTTGGGCATCGCGCGCAATCAGCACCCCCACGGCGACCTCGACCGGCACGCGGTCGGTGGCGGGCATGACGTGATACGACTTGACCTCAGACATGATCGCGCCCCGAGTAGTCCCGCGCAAACTGGTGGGCGACACGACCCGAGCGTGAGCCGCGCTCAATGGCCCACACCAGGGCTTGCGGGCGCGCCGCTTCAATGGCCTCGGGCGTGACGCCAAAGTGTTGCAGCCATTGCGCCACGATGGTCAGGTACTCGTTCTGGGTGAAGGGATAGAAGCTGATCCACAGTCCAAAGCGTTCGGACAGCGAGATTTTCTCTTCGACCGCTTCGCCGGGATGCAGCTCGCCATCGTCGGAGACCTTGTAGGTCTTGTTGTCGGCGTGGTACTCGGGCAGCAGGTGGCGGCGATTGGAGGTGGCCACGATCATGACGTTGTCGCCACTGGCCGAGACGGTGCCATCCAGGATCGACTTGAGGGCCTTGTAACCGGGTTCGCCATCGTCAAAGCTGAGGTCGTCACAGAACACGATGAACCGCTCGGGGCGGCCCGAGACCAGCTCGACCAGGTCCGTCAGGTCGATCAGATCGGCCTTGTCGACCTCGATCAGGCGCAGCCCCTGGGCCGCAAAGGCGTGCAGC
>JAZJZP010000043.1:2541-3414 GCA_040389805.1 Pseudomonadota bacterium | reverse complement strand
GGCCGTGGATGCCGCCCAGTCAGGCGCCGCGATGGCTGCGTGCTGGGGCGATGGCAGGAGTGCATCGAGTCGCTCAAGGAGGGACTCGGCACGCGAGAGGAAGTGATCGAACGGTTCTGACATGACCCGCAGTTTACGGGGCCTCAGAGAAGTCCCGCTCGGCTAGGCCAAACAGCCCAACTGCTGCAGACTGTGCTTGACGGCGGCATCCAGGTCCGTGTGTGGTTCCGCGCCGAGCACCGACAGCAACTTGCGGTTGTCCAAACGCATGGGCACCTTCCATAGATAGCGCACCTCAATGATCTCGCGCAGCAAGGTGACAAACGGTGCCGCCAGGTAGACCAATGCCCAGGGCAAGGTACGAATGGGCAGGTCGCGACCCGCTGCGCGCCGGATTGACTCGGCCATGTCGATGCACCGAGGCGTCCAATGACCCGAGAAGTGGAAGACCTCAAAGTTGGACAGCGGGGTTTCAAGCGAGACCAACCGAACGATGGTCTGCGCCACATCGGGCATGTAAGCCCAGCTATGACCGACCTCTGCCTCACCAGGAAACGTGACCGAGCGAATCGGTCTCCCCGGCTTCACCAGGATGGTGGTGAACCAAGAACTGGGCCCATGTCCACCAAAAAAATCCCCTGCCCGCAACACCAATGAACGCACACCTTCGTGGGCCGCGTCTTGCATCATTTGCTCCATCTCGACCCGGACGGCGCCTTTGCGTGTCAACGGGTTTTGGGGCGAGTCCTCTCGCAGCATCAGACCGGCATCCGGGCCAAAGTTGTAGACATTGCCTGGCAAGATCAAACGTGCCTTGGACACTCGCGCCGCCTCAATGGAGTGGGCCAGCATGGGGATGGCCCGCTCACGCCA
>JAZJZP010000043.1:0-2531 GCA_040389805.1 Pseudomonadota bacterium | reverse complement strand
GTACTGGGGCGGATTGGCGGCATGAACGATGACCTCAACGCCCTGGGCCGCACGGACCACGTCAGATTGACTCATGGCGTCGCCCAGTTGCCAGTCGATGCCCACCAGCGCGTCCCCCATGAACGATGCGGCCTCGGGTCGCCGGGTCAAGGCACGTACCCGCCAACCTTGTTTGAGAAAGGCCTCAGCCACCGCCGACCCCAAGCCACCGGTCGCGCCGATCACCAAAACGGTTTTGTCGGTGATGGTTGAAGTGTTTGAGCCCATGTTGGCGTCCTGTTGATGTGGATGAAGAACTCCATGCTAGGGCGGCAACAGCTCAACAACAATTACCAAATCATGAACAGCTGCTATACATTTATGTATGACAAAAACAAGTGTGGACTGGGATCTGTACCGATCGTTCCTCGCGGTGATGCGGGAGGGCAGCCTCTCGGGCGCCGCCCGCGACCTGGGCATGACACAGCCCAGCATGGGGCGGCACATTGATGCGCTTGAGCAAGCGCTGAGGGTGACGCTGTTTACACGAGCCCCTGGGGGCTTGTTGCCCACCCCGATCGCACAAGAGCTGCTGACCTCCGTGGAGACCATGGCCAGCGCGGCGCAGCAACTCTCCCGGGTCGCCTCCGGCGGAGAGCAAGAGGCGCGCGGTACCGTGCGGATCACCGCCAGCCAGATCATCGGCGGCGAAGTACTGCCGGCGCTGTTGGCACAGTACCGAGCAGAGCACCCACAGGTCATGGTCGAGCTGGTGCTCAACAACAAACAAGAGGATCTGCTCAAGCGTGAAGCCGATATCGCGGTACGCATGGCGCGTCCAACCCAGCAAGCGCTGATTGCCAAGCGCATGGGCCGTGTCGACATTGGCATGTACGCCCATCAACGCTATATCAAGGCCCATGGCCTGCCTCAGACCGTGGCTGAATTAAGCCAGCACGCTCTGATCGGCTATGACCAAAACCCCCTGATCTTGACGCTGGTCAAGCCTTTGGGCCTGACCATTCAGCGCAACGATTTTGTCTTCCGGACCGACAACGACTTGGCACAGTTGGCTGCGTTGCGGGCTGGCCTGGGGATCGGCGGCTGCCAGATCGGCATTGCTCAACGCGACCCCGCTCTGGTGCCCGTGTTGCCCAAGCCACTGACCTTCACCCTGGACATGTGGTTGGTCACCCACTCAGGTTTGCGCAGCAACCCACGGGTGATGGGTCTCTATAAATTCTTGGCCGAGGCATTGGGTCAGTACGCGCGCTCAAGCGTGCGGCACTGAGGCCGCAGCCTCCAGCCCTGCATCACTCAGGTGTCTTCTTAGGACGACCAGGCTTCAACGGCACCAACCCGTCCAACAAGGACGTGAGTTTGGCATCGCTCAAGTTGACCAGGGCCTGCAACCCCGCCCGCAACAGCTCGCTCTTTTTGGCCGGCCGTTTGAACCCGATGGCACGTTCTTTGAGGTGATCGATCAGTGCGAAATCAACGCTGGGCATGGTGAAGCTGTCGCGCACCAGCTTTTGTTTGGGCTTGGCTGGCTTCGCGGGTGCGGCGGCCATCACGTCAACGCTGGCCTGCTTGGGGGCCACCTTGGCCTTGGTCGTGGTCGTGGTGCTGACCAAGGGGGCTTTTTTGACGACTGGTTGGACGGCCGGCTTGACGGCCTTGACAGCCTTAGCAGGCTTGGCAACGGTCTTTTTGGCGACCGCTTTCTTGGCAAGGGCGGCTGGTTTGGTGCTGGGTGTCTCTGACATGGCAAATCCTGTTAAATCGTATAAACGATTTATACTATAAAACAGATTCAAGTCAGCAACTGCCCCAACATCGCGTCAAGGTGCTCGGTCGGCAAGCGCTTGAACCCCGTGCGGGTAAAGCGATGCAAGCGGCCCAGCAACACGCTGATGGCCAGCGAGGCCCCCGCTTGCGCATCCACGGTGGGGGTGTGCGATCCGCGCGCATCGGCCAGGGCTTTGTAGCTCTGGCGCAGCAAGGATTCGAGTCGCTCAAAGGCCTGGTTCATGCGGGTGGCCAGGCGGTCGTTTTCAAACACCAGGGCATCGCCCACCATCACACGCGCCATGCCGGGGTTCTTCTCGCCAAACTGCAAGGCCATGCCCAGGATGCGTGAGATCTGGGCCGCTGGATCGGGTTCGCGCTCGATGATCTGGTTGGCCAAGGTGAACAGGCTTTGCTCGATGAACTCCAGCAAGCCCTCGAACATCTGCGCCTTGCTGGCGAAGTGCCGGTACAGGGCGGCTTCGCTCACCTCCAGGCGTGCCGCCAAGGCGGCCGTCGTGATGCGGTCGGCGCCCGGGGCTTCCAGCATGGCGGCCAAGGCCTGCAGGATCTGCACGCGGCGCTCGCCCGGCTTGGGGCGCTTGCGCGCAGCGGGGGCCTGAGCCGGGGTGGTGGAGTCAACGGGGTTGTTCATCGCATCAGGGTTTGAAGCGCACTCAATCGGCGGATTCTGGCACACACCCAGCTTGGCCGGCGGTGCAGGTGAGCGCCCGCTTCGGGGCCATGCGGGTTGTGCTTGAGGT
>JAZJZP010000042.1:0-3780 GCA_040389805.1 Pseudomonadota bacterium | reverse complement strand
GCCCGACTGTTTGACCCCGCCAAACGGCACCGTCATGTCGTCTTCGTCGTATTGATTGACATGCACGGTGCCCACGCGCAAGGCCTTGGCGACACGGTGAACGCGGCCCAGTTGCTGGCTCCACACGCTGGCCTGCAGTCCGTAGCTGGAGTCATTGGCCAGGGCAATGGCCTCGGCCTCGTCCTTGAAGCGGATCACGCTCAACACCGGCCCAAAGATCTCTTCGCGGGCGATCGTCATGTCATTGCGCACGCCATCAAAAATGGTCGGCTCCACGTAGTAGCCACCCGACTCGGTGCGCGCCTGGGCCCCGCCGACCACACAGGTGGCCCCCTCGGCGTGGCCCGCCTCGATGTAGCCCAGCACCGAACGCATCTGTGGCTCGTCGACCAAGGCGCCCATGGTGGTCTGGGGTGACAAGGGATCGCCAGGCTGATAGCGCGGGGTCTGCATCGCCACCGCCTCGATCACGTCATCGGCAATCGACTCATGCACCAACAAGCGGGTGGGCGCATTGCACGACTCGCCCTGGTTGAAGAACACCGCCGCGGCCAAGGTCTTGGCCGCACGGTCCAGATCGTCAAAGTCCTCGAACACGATAAAGGCCGACTTGCCCCCCAGTTCGTTGAAAACCCGTTTGAGGTTGCTGCGGCCCGCATAGGCCAGCATTTGCCGCCCCACCCGGGTCGACCCCGTGAAGCCCAGCGCATCCACATCCGGGTGCAAGGCCAAGGCCTCGCCCGCCTCCGAACCAAAGCCGGGCACCACATTGAACACGCCCTCGGGGATGCCAGCCTGAAGCGCCAACTCGGCCAGCCGCAAGGCCGTCAGCGGTGATTTTTCGGACGGTTTCAAGACCACGCTGTTGCCCATGGCCAAGGCCGGCCCCAGCTTCCAGGCCGCCATCAGCATGGGGTAGTTCCAGGGCACGATGGCCCCGACCACGCCCACCGGCTCGCGCTGGATCAGGGCGAGGGCGTTGACCGGGGTCGGGGCAATCTGGTCGTACACCTTGTCGATGGCCTCGGCGTACCAGGCGATGCAGCGCGCGGCGCCGGGCACGTCCACGCTCAGGCTGTCTGTGATGGGCTTGCCCATGTCGAGCGTCTCCAGCAGGGCCAGCTCGTCTTGCGCGGCAAGCATCAAGCCTGCTAAGCGTTGCAAGGCCCGCTTGCGCGCCGCTGGCGCTTGCCGGGCCCAGCGCCCATCGTCGAAGCTGCGGCGGGCGGCCTGCACCGCCGCATCAATGTCTGCTTGACGCCCTCGGGCCACATCGGCCAACAAGCGCCCGTCGATGGGGGAGCGGCACTCAAAGGTGGCTTGGGCCACCGCATGAACCCGCTGCCCATTGATGAATGCTCGACCGTCGATGGCCAGATCCAGGGCTCGCCGATGCCATACAGCAGCATCGCCCGAGGACGTTGAAAGGTCGGATGGGGTCATGCGCAGTCTCCTGATGAAGCCGGGGATGGAACCAGCGGATCAACGGTGCTCACTCTATACGGGAATCCGGCCCGGCACCACAGGGCATCCGCCACAGGGACGACACGCCAAATTCAAAGCCATTCAGGCCACAATCGAGAACGTGTCAACTCAGGACCAGACCCCGCCATGCCAGTCATCGTTGTTGCCAACCCCAAAGGGGGCGTCGGCAAGTCCACCCTCTCCAGCAATATCGCGGGCCTGCTGGCCCAACAAGGCCACCGAGTCGTGCTGGGCGACATCGATCGCCAGCAGTCATCGCGACTGTGGCTGAAACTTCGCCCCGCCCAATTGCCCTTGATCAATGCCTGGGACGTCGATGAGAAGTTCACCGCCAAGGCCCCCAAAGGCACCACCCACATCGTGCTGGACACCCCGGCCGGGCTGCATGGCAAAGCGCTGGATGCGGTGATGAAAATCGCCGACAAGATCGTCATCCCGCTGCAAGCCAGCGTGTTCGACATCTACCCGACCCAGGCCTTCATCACCGAACTGCACCAACGGCGTCGCTCCGACAAAGTGCAATTGGCCGTGGTGGGCAACCGCATCAAGGACCAGACCAAGGCCACCGAACACTTGCAAGAGTTTTTACACACCTTGAACGTGCCCGTGTTGGCCATGCTGCGCGACACCCAAAACTACGCGCACCTGGCCGCCCATGGCCTGACGCTGTTTGACGTGGCCCCCACCAAGGTCGAGAAGGACCTGGAGCAATGGGCCCCGCTGATCGCATGGCTTAACCACTGACCAGATCCGCCCACGTCAGATCCAGACAGCGCCTGATCAAACCGATCATCTCGTCGATTTGCGCGCAGGTCAGCACCAGCGGGGGCGCAATGATCATGCGGTCGCCCACAGCGCGCATGATCAAACCATGGGCAAAGCAATGGTTGCGACACACCATGCCTGCGCCCACACTGGCCTCAAACGGCACGGCCGCCTGCGTCGGCGTGGCTTTGCATTGAACCAGTCGGATGGCGCCCATCAAGCCACAGGTCTGCGCCTCGCCCACCAAGGGGTGGTCTTGCAAGGCGGCGAATTGTTGCGCCAGGTAGGGTCCGGTTTCGTCGTGCACGCGCGCCACCAGCCCCAGGCTTTCGATCAGCTGCACATTGGCCAAGGCCACCGCACAGGCCACGGGGTGGCCGCTGTAGGTGTAGCCATGGCTGAACTCGCCGCCTTGCTCGATCAGGACACGGGCCACCCGCTCGCCCACCAGCACGCCGCCTAGGGGGATGTAGCCGGAAGTCACGCCCTTGGCGAAGGTGATCAGGTCGGGCTGAAAGCCGAAGCGTTCGCAGCCAAACCAATGACCCGTGCGGCCAAAACCGCAGATGACTTCGTCGGAGACCAGCAAGATGCCGTAGCGCTCACAGATGCGCTGCACCTCGGGCCAATAGGTGTCGGGCGGAATGATGACGCCCCCCGCACCCTGGATGGGCTCGCCGATGAACGCGGCCACCTTGTCCGGTCCGACTTCAAGGATTTTGGCCTCCAGCCAAGAGGCGGCGCGTTGGCCAAAATCCTCCAGGCTTTCGCCCACGCGGCCATGCTCCACAAAATAAGGCTGATCGATGTGAACGATGCCGGGGATGGGCAGGCCCCCTTGGGCATGCATGTCGGTCATCCCGCCCAGAGAGGCTGCGGCCATGGTCGAGCCATGGTAGGCATTGACGCGACTGATGATGACCTGCCGATCGGGCTGCCCCAGCACATCCCAATACCGGCGAACCATGCGCACCACGGTGTCGTTGCCCTCCGAGCCCGAGTTGGTGAAGAACACGTGCTCGAAACCCGGCGGGCTCAAGCGCGCTAGCTTGGCGGCCAGCGCAATGGCCGGCGGCGTGGCCGTTTGAAAGAAGGCGTTGTAGAAGGGCAGCGTCTCCAACTGACGGGTGGCCGCATCGATCAAGGCGCGCTGGCCGTAGCCCACGTTCACGCACCACAGGCCACTCATGGCATCAAAGATCTGGTGGCCTTCGCTGTCCCACAGATAGATGCCATCGGCCCGGGTGATGATGCGCGAGCCCTTGGCGGCCAGGGCCTTGAAGTCGGTGAAAGGGTGCAAGAAGTGGGCGGCGTCCAGCGCCTGCCACTCGGCCGTGCTGTGTTCGAACTGGGGCGTCATGGGGTCACCTTGGTTCACCTTGGGTCAAAGGAAAAAAGACAGGGCGAGGTCACACATGCAGCAAGAGGTGCTCGCGCTCCCAGGGCGAAATCACTTTCATGAACTCGGCGTATTCGACTTCCTTGATCTCGGTGTAGACCGTGATGAAGGACTTGCCCAGCACGTCATGC
>JAZJZP010000041.1:3642-6537 GCA_040389805.1 Pseudomonadota bacterium | reverse complement strand
TGGCGTTGCCTGACTCTCGTGTGAGGCTGTTTGATAGAAAAGCACAGCTGCTCAATGAGGTGACAGGGGCACCGATGCCCGGTGTGCCTTACATGGCGGTCACTGCAGACGGAGACAAGCAGTTTGGCGTGACGGACGAAAGCGGCATGACGTTGGTTGTGTCGACAGTGAGCGCACAGTCTGTTCAGTTTCATTGGGGCATGTCGCCCAATAGTAGGGAGCTTTGACGATGCCTCCAAAAGTACTCACAACGCAAACGCAGGAATCCGGTGGGCCTGCCGTCGTCGATAAGTTGAAGCCGCTTGCCGAAATACACGTGCTTGTTGGTGGACCATACGCAGCGGGTGGCGAGGAACATCTTTACGGACATACCGCCATCCGAGTCAAAGTAGCAGGAAGTGATCGTGTTTACGATTTTGGCAGATATGGCCGGGTTGTCGGTGATTTTGGTGCAGAGGGCGAGGGGATCCTGCGTGTGTGGGCCAGTTTTTCTGACTACATTGCGGGTGAGAATGGATTGAAACGAAAGACAACAGGGTTCGTGTACGTTGTATTTGACGCTCAAGCGCAAAGTGTGAATACGCACTTTTCCACATTGATTAAAGCGGCCAAACCAAGGCCAGAATTGGCCCGGGGGCGTTCGAGTTTGACGGTATACCAGTTGGCTTCGAACTACCATGCGCTTGGCTACAACTGCACCACGTTGAGTTTGGATGGGGTTAGGGCTGCCATGCCGACATTTGAAAATGGTGGCGCGGCATTCATAAAGCCTGGGGATGTTTTGTCTTTTGGTGAACAGATGGCAATGAAAACGGTTGGTGGGGGCACGCCATCAAGGCTGTTCTTGCCCGCCAATTTGGAGCAATTTTTGTTGACTAAGCCTGCGGTCAAGCCAACGCGTGTGGATGTCTACGGAGGACGCAAGTGAGTCGATGGTCTGTGTTTCTGCTATTCGTCGTTGCCGCGCTGAGTGGCTTGGTTGGGTTTAAGTTGGAGTCCATCATGGAAGAAAAAAAGCCACCTTTGGTGCATAAGCTCAAGTCGCCGCTGATGTTGGCGGGTAGCGCAACAAATGATCATCAGTACTTGCTCCCGGCTGGTACAAGTCTGTACTTCGATCAAGCCTTTCCAGAAGGATTTGTGCGATACAAGGTATATGTGAATGTTGAGGGTGTGTCGCTGGATGTCGCCCCACCCACAGATAAATTCTGGCTGGATCCCCTGATCGCCTTTCCTGTTAGAAAGGAGCAGCTTGGAAAGCTCTTGAAGGACTACCCACTTACTAAAGACGAGTTGCGAGTTATTTTGACTGGCGGGGCACTGTCAAAGGAGGACATCAAGGACCTTTTGGATGAATATTCTCGATAGAGCCCACCGAGACATCTGGTCAACCCGGTGATTTCCTGTTGCAGTTGGTCGTGCCGGAGGAAGTTTGGCAATCATGGGCCAGCAACACCACGGCCAGCACGACCTGCCTTGGCCTGCGGGCGTGGACTCTGGCACCAACCACCCCGGCACGTCTCGGGCTGGCAGCTTGAAGTCGTGCCTTTGGATGAAGCTGTTCCGCGCGTGGGTATGAAGTAACTATGAACAGCACTCCCTTGATAACATCGCTGGACGAAAAGACCTTGCGGAAGGCCTGGCAATCTTATGGCCACACTTTGTGGCAGCGGGTTGCGAATTGAGCGCAGCACTCACCCTCCGCCAAGGCTCGATAGCAGCTTTGTGCTTGATCGCTGCGCTGGGCTCGGTTCAAGCAAAATTGAGCTTGTGCGAGCCCAATGAACGGGTTGTGTATAGCTGCGAGGTCAAGAGCAGTAGTAAGGTGGCCAGCCTGTGCGCAAGCCAGACGCTGACTGAGCAAGAGGGCTACCTTCAATATCGGTTCGGGTCTCCTGGTCAAATCGAGTTGACCTATCCTGCTCAGAAGCGCAATAGCTTGCAAAAGTTCAGGTTATGGCGCTATGCCCGACCGATGGTGGATCGCCTCACGATCAGTTTCGATAGCGGTGCCTACACGTATACCTACAGCAGCGACTACGATGGCGATGAAAAGCCACCCATCGACAAAGTAGAGATCTTGGTGAGCCGCCAAGGGAGCCGCAAAGTGACAACACTGGTTTGTGTTGGCAAGCAGATCGCCGATTTCAGCTTCATCGAAGGCATCATGCCTTGCCAAGACGATAGCTGGGGTCAGTGTCCCTAGCAGTGGTACACGACTTGTCTAATTCAAAACACCATTTGTCTCGATGCACGCACCAGAAGTTGGCTCGACTCAACATTGCTCGTGAGCTGGATGAATTGGCGGGACGTGGGTGTTATCGAGCTCAATACTGCCGAGTTTTAGTCCGCCGCTCCGCGTGCAAGGGCGCACAGCCGCTTTGATCCATGGGGCAGCTACCCCTGGGTCGAAACGGCGAGCAGGTCATGATCAGGACCATGACCAACAGCAGGGCGGAGGTCACCCCTGTGCTTGACCAGCGGGTCGCGCTCATGAAACCTCACAACCCCACCGCCTCAATTTCCGTACCTGCGCCGGCCAGCCAAACCTTCAGGCGCTGACGCTCCAACAGGCCCAATTTCGGCCCTTCATGGCTGGTGACGTTGCGGGCGGCCCAGAAGCTGCTGTTGCTGGCGTCGATCTTGCGCAGCACGGCGTCGTGCAGGTGTTTGAGTTTGACCACCCTCGCCCCCAGCGCTTGGGCGCGCTCCCACTGGCCCGAGGCCTGCAACTGGCTGAAGTCGTCGCCCCGCAATTGGTTGAGCACCAGCACGTAGCGCAGTCGGTCACCAAAGCGGTCGAGCAGGCGTTTGAGCAGGTCCACCGAGTCGCGGCCCGCGTCCATGACGTGCCAATAGTTCACCGCCACGCCGGCTTCGGCGGCCAGCTCCAGC
>JAZJZP010000041.1:0-3632 GCA_040389805.1 Pseudomonadota bacterium | reverse complement strand
GCCGGACTCGTCCATCCAGCGCACCAGGGGATCGTAGGTTTGCGCCGCGAGGTCGACCAAAATGCGTTGGCCAGGGGTCTCGATGGCGCTTTCCAGGATGGCGTCCAAGGCCTCGAAGCGGTCCACCAGAACGGGCGAGGCGTACTCGGCGTAAAAGCGCATGAGCGCGCCATGCGAGCGGTCGGTGTCAAAGCCGGTAAACGCCGTGCCCCGGTCAATGAAGTGTTGGGCAATCAGTCGGGCGACGAGCGATTTGCCCACGCCGCCTTTCTCGCCCCCGATCAGGTGGATGATCGATGGGGTGGGGGTCTCAATGGGTGCGGTCGACATGGTGTGCAGCAGGGCAGTGGTGATCCCAACCGCCGTTGCACAGTTCGTGCCAGCCCGCGTGCCACAGACGCATCGACGTCACTCATCCCAGTCATGCCACGCCACCTGGGTCGTCTCGACATACCGGTCAACGGCTTGTCCGATGGTGGGGAAGAAGTGATCGAGGCCAATTTGCGTGTACAGGCCGTAGCGTTTGAGCAGGTCTTTGACCGGGCCTTTCATCTCGGCGAAGCACAGCTGGATACCGGCGTGCTGCAATTGATGGCTCAACTCGGTGAGCATGTCGGCGGCGGTCACGTCGATGTCGGTGACCGGCTCGGCGGCGACGACGATCCAGGTCGTTGGGGTGGGGGCGTCGCTCACCGCCCTCAGCACATGCGCTTTGAAGACCGCAGCATTGGCAAAGAAGAGCGGCGCATCCCAGCGAAACAGCACTAGGCCCGGGATGCGCCGGGCTTCGGGGTGCCGGGCGATGTCGTGGTATCCCTTGAGCTTGTCAACGCGGCCCAGTACGGCGTCGTAGGGACGCCAGGCCCGCCAGATGAAGGCCAGCAGCGCCAGGCCCACGGCAATGAAAATACCCTGGATAACGCCGACCAGGGCGACGCCGAAAAAACACACCATCGAGAGGGCGAACTCGCTGCGCCGAATGGTCCACAGGCGGCGCACGCTGCGGACCTCGACCAAGGACACACACGCCGCGATCACCACCGCACCGAGCGCGGCGTGGGGCAGGTCGTGCAGCAGCGATGGCGCGGCGAACAGCAGCAGGGCAATGCAGGAGGCGCCCACCAGGCTGGTGAGTTGTGTTTTGGCGCCTGCGGTTTCGGCCACGGGCGTGCGCGATGCGCTGCTGGTGACCGGAAAGCCCTGAAACAGCCCCGCCGCGATGTTGGCAACCCCCAGGGCGACCACCTCCTGATCGCCATCCACCTGGTCGCCGCTGCGTTGCGCAAAGGTGCGCGACAGCACGCTCATGTCGGCGAACGACACCATGGCAATGGCCGCGGCGCCAGGTAGCAGGGTGCGCAGTTCCTGCCAGGAAACCCAGGGGATCTGAAACGCGGGCAAGCCCTCGGGGAGTGAGCCCACCACGGCGATGCCGTGCAGGCTCGACAGGTCGAAGCCCGCGCTGAGGATCGTGGCCCCGATCACCGCGATCAACATGCCGGGCATCATGGGGGCCCACCGTCGGCACGCGACGATCACGGCCAGGGCGAAGCCGCCGATCGCTGCCGAGGTGCCGTTGATTTGATCGTGGGCGATCCCTTGGGCCAGCTCGGTGACCGCTTGCCACAGGTTGGCCCCGTCCACCGGGAGCCCCAGTACTGTGGGCAGTTGGCCGATCAACACGGTCAGCGCAATGCCATTGAGGTAGCCGTGGCGGATGGGTTTGGACAAGAGGTCCGTGATGAAGCTGAACCGACACAGTCCGGCCACCACGCACATCACGCCCGACAAGATGGCGAGCATCCCGGCCAGGGTGACGGCATGGGCGGGGTGTTGGGCGGCCAGCGGCAGGATCGTGGCGGCGGTCATGCCGGCGAGCGCCGAGTCGGGGCCAAGCACCAAAATGCGGCTGGGCCCGAAGAGCGCATAGGCCACGAGTGGCACGATGGTGGCGTAGAGGCCGTAGAGGACGGGCAAACCGGCGGCCGCCGCGTAGGCCATGCCGGCGGGCAGCAATATGGCCGTGAGGGCCAGGCCTGCGACCAGGTCCTTGACCAACCAGGCGGGTTGATAAGCGCGCAGCACCTGCAGGCCCGGCAGCCAGTGCGCCAGGGTGTTTTTGGGGGGAGCAGCGGTGGTCATGGTCATCATCCTGCCCCGGATGACGCTTCAGATCAACGCGAGGGCTCAATCATTGGAGGATTGGGCCAGGAAGTGCAACAGCAACTTGTCGCTCTTGGAGGTGGGCTTGAACGCCAGTCCGACATGGACGCCATCGCCTTGCTCGGCCTTGTTGCTGTGGCAAATGGTGGCGGGGATGGTCAGGTCGGCCGAGTCGCCCTCGAACTCGATGGAGAGCGAGAGGCTCAGTACTTCGCCGATGGCCCCCAGTGGCGTGGGTGAATGCACCATCGAGCCACAGTTGCTCACGTCGATCAAGGTGACGTCCAATGGTTTGGACTGGCCGTACAGCGAGATCTTTGCTGGACGCGAGGTTTTCAGGCGCAGGGCGCGGCGTACCAGGCGGGCATTGACGGCGCTGGGGTAGGCCAGCAGCGCGTAGGCAAACGGGTGCTCGAAGATCTGGATGACCTTGGCCTTGAACGAGAAGTCATGCTGCCCGGTGAAGCCTCGGACCAGGTATTCCGCACCGGCTTGCATGGTGCTCTTGGCTCCCGAACTGTGCGGCCCGACCATGACCCCTTTGCTTTCAATGGCGGCGAGGAACTGGGCTTCTTCCTTGCTGGCACCGGCACCAACGCCTTGTGTTTGCAAGGCCAGGCCAGGGCGCAATCGGAGGGCCTTCAGGCTGACGGGCTGGGGTTCTGCTGAGCTTGAGTCATGGGCCATGATGTGTGCATTCAAAGTGAGGTTCAACGGGACAGGCGAAAGACCGACACGACACCAGCCAATCGGCTGGCCTGGTCTTTGAGGCTTTCTGCCGCGGCGGCGGACTGCTCCACCAAGGCTGCGTTTTGTTGGGTCATGGTATCGAGGTTGGAGATGGCTACATTGACGTGTGCAATGCCGGCCGATTGTTCTGCGGCGGCCGAGGTGATCTCGGCAATGATGTTGGCCACCCGATGCACGGATTCGACGATGGTGTTCATGGACGTGCCGGCGTCACGCACCAGGTTGGAGCCGGCCTCGACACGCTCCACGGAGGTGCCAATCAGGGTTTTGATTTCTTTGGCAGCATCGGCGGCCCGCTGCGCCAGGGCACGAACCTCGCTGGCGACCACGGCAAAGCCCCGGCCTTGCTCGCCAGCCCGAGCGGCTTCGACGGCAGCATTCAAGGCCAGGATGTTGGTTTGAAACGCGATGCCATCGATCACCGCGATGATGTCCACAATGCGTTTGGAACTGCTGGTGATGTCGTCCATCGTGGCGATCACCTGCGATACCACGGTGCCGCCCTGGGTGGCTGCGGCCGCTGCGCTGGCGGCGAGTTGATTGGCCGTCTGGGCCGACTCGGACGTGTGGCGGATGGTGCCGGAGATCTCTTCGAACGCACGAGCATGGCGCGGATGAGCAGCGCGCCAGGCTTCGAAGCGCGCGAGATCCTCCGGTGTGACATCGTCCGCGTGCAGGCGCGCGATCCAGGCGCCCGCTTCCTGTTGAATGTCAGTGAA
>JAZJZP010000040.1:1575-2025 GCA_040389805.1 Pseudomonadota bacterium | reverse complement strand
CGCACTCAAGCGGGAGCGTCTTGTGGTCGATACAGCACGGATGTGGCGTTTTTTGATGCGGTGGGCCCTACCGATCTGCGGGGTTTCCTGGCATCAATGTTGCAGCGTATCGCCTTGGTAACCGACAATGGCGGGCTGTCACGATGGATACCACCCTTGAAGTGGTGACATGCCTGCCCCTCGTGGCCTTCCGGTACAACCGGTGGTTGCGTCTGTCAATTTACCCATTGCACAGCCTGTCGGAAGATTCCCCGTGTCGTCAAAGCCCGCTCCCCACAAATCCCGCGAGATCTTCATTCAAGGTCTGACCAAGTCGGGCAAGACCTTCAGGCCCAGCGATTGGGCCGAGCGGCTGGCGGGGGCGATGTCGTCATTTCGGCCGGGCGGCGCCCACATGGGCCGGGCCGCCCACATTGGCTACTCACCTTACTGCGTGCCGACCTCGGTCCC
>JAZJZP010000040.1:0-1565 GCA_040389805.1 Pseudomonadota bacterium | reverse complement strand
CGTGCGGTGTGTGGTGGTCAACGAGGCCTTGCGGGAGCTGGAGCCCATGGCCTGGGACTTCGTGATGAACTTCGCGCGGGACAACGACCTGCAGGTGGCCGAGGGCTGTTTGTTGCGCGACTGACGCGTTGCGTCGTCAACGGTGAGGGCGCCGAGCGCCAAGATTCAATCCCCCAAACAAAAAGGCCCGCTTGACGCGAGCCTTTTTTCAGGAACCACCCAGAAGTCTTTAGGCTGCCAGGGCCAAGGCTTTAACCTTGGCAGACAGGCGGCTCTTGTGGCGCGCGGCCTTGTTCTTGTGAAAGAGACCCTTGTCAGCGATCGAATCGATCACGCACTGGGCGCTCTTGAAGGCATCCGATGCCTTGGCCTTGTCGCCAGAGGCCACGGCCTTCAACACGCCCTTGACGGCCGTGCGGAACTTAGAACGCATGGCCGAGTTGGCTGCGTTCAGTTTGATGTCTTGACGAACGCGCTTGCGGCCTGATGCAATGCGAACGATTTTCTTGGGCTTGGAAGCTGATGCCATAAGAATTTGTAAAATCTGGGTGGTATGAAGCCAAAAATTATAACACGGTCAATATTGGCTTGGCTAGAGGCGCGTCAAGGCCCACTTCTATAATCGCGCGCCCTCCGCTATTTCTTCCACTACATGAATCTGTTGCGCGCCGCCTCCATGGTGTCTTTGCTCACGCTGGCGTCCCGCATCACCGGGCTGGTGCGGGAGCTGTTGATCGCCACCGCATTTGGGGCCAGCGCCACGACCGACGCCTTCAATGTGGCCTTTCGCATTCCGAATTTGCTGCGCCGATTGTTTGCCGAAGGGGCGTTTTCGCAGGCGTTCGTGCCCATTTTGTCTGAAAGCCGCTCTCGCCAGGGCGATGTGGCGACGCATCTCCTGATTGATGCCGTGGCCACCGTGTTGTTCTGGACGCTGCTGGTGGTCAGCATCCTGGGGGTCATCGGGGCTCCCGTGCTGGTCTGGATGATGGCCTCGGGTCTGCAAGAGAGTGGCGGCTTTGGCTCGGCCGTCGTGATGACGCGCTGGATGTTCCCCTACATCGGCTTCATGTCGCTGGTGGCCCTGAGCTCAGGGATTCTCAACACCTGGGGGCGTTTTGCCGTGCCTGCCGCCACGCCGGTGTTGTTGAACCTCTCGGTGATCGGTGCGGCCTTGTGGGTGGCGCCTATTTTCAAATCGCATGGGCAGGACCCGGTCCTGGCGCTGGCGGTGGGGGTGATGATCGGTGGGGTGGCGCAGCTGGCCATCCAGATCCCGGCCTTGATCCGCGTTCGTGCGTTGCCCAACATCGGCCTGTCGTGGTCGAGCCTGACGGGGGCCTGGCACCACCCAGGCGTGCGGCGCATCTTGAAGCAGATGGCGCCCGCCGTGCTGGGGGTGTCGGTGTCGCAGATTTCAATGCTGGTCAATACCCAGATCGCCTCGCACCTGGGCGCAGGTTCGGTGTCATGGCTGACCTATGCCGACCGGCTGATGGAGTTCCCGACCGCCATGCTGGGCGTGGCCATAGGCGTGGTGCTGATGCCGCAACTGGCTGCCGCCA
>JAZJZP010000039.1:0-4205 GCA_040389805.1 Pseudomonadota bacterium | reverse complement strand
TGACCTCTTGCAAAGTCACAGCAAAGTTTTCCAGAATGATGATGGCCTCGGAGCCGGAGTCCTTGAGCTGATGCTCCAACTCGCGCGGCGTGTAGAGCGGATTGACGTTCACGACCACATAGCCAGCTCGCAGCACAGCGGCAATCGCCACCATGTATTGCGGCACATTGGGCATCATCAGCGCAACGCGCGCACCCTTGGCCAGGCCTTGCGCCTGCAACCATGCAGCCAGGGCACGCGACATCTCATCAATCTGAGCAAAGGTCCAGCGCACCTCCAGAAAAGCAGCCATGTCACGGCGCGCATGCTCACGAAATGCCTGGTCCAACAAGTCCACCAAGGAGCTGTACTCACCTGGATTAATTTCTGTCGGAACGCCTGCTTCGTACTGCGTCAACCACGGTTTTTCCATTGCCATTAAAAGCCTCTCGATGCGATGTTCATCCCTTAACCAACCCCGGCACCCATGCAGATCCCGACGCGGAAACACTGCGTTCATTTTGCAACATTGTGAACCGAGGGTATTCCCTTGACAAAAAAACCAACAGCACGGTCAAGCCAGAACCAGCGCAGTGCCAGACTCAACAAGGAAGGCGATTCACCAGGGCCGAGCAGCAAGCCGCAAGGGCACAATATTGATGCATGTGACTCGCTGTGTTTTCAGCTTGCGCTTCGCCCTTCACGGAGCCCATAGGTTATGACCCCGATCGATTCTCCCCCTCCCCCTTCATCCAAACGGCGCTGGCTGCTCAAATCAGCCGTGGTGCTTGGCGCCGTTGGTGCCGTTGTGGGCGGTTCGGTTTTCTGGAACCGCGGCATTTCCCATGGCCGCCTGACCGAGCACGGCCAGGATGTTTTCAAAGCCGTGACACGCGCCGCCCTTTCGCACATATTGCCGACGGACGAAGCCAGCCGTGACGCAAAGCTCGAAGCGCAAATGCGGCGACTGAACGAAATGATCAAAAGCATGCCCCCGAGCGCTCAGAAGGAGCTCTCGGCGCTACTGGGTCTGCTGGTCAACGCCCCGACCCGACTGATGATCACCGGGCTGACCAGTGCCTGGTCCAAAGCCAGCGTCGAAGAAGTCACGCAGGCACTGGAAGGCATGCGCATTCACAAATTGCCAACCACCATGATTTCGTACCACGCCTTGCGTGACCTCACCTGCATTGCGTTTTTCTCCAACCCTGACAACTGGTCTCTGTCCGGCTACCCCGGCCCTCTCGACATATGAGCAAACTACCTGACCCCTTCCGTGCCGGCCTGGCGCGCGGCTGGAAATCGACCCATGGTGAACAGGGCCTGCCCGAGCAGATCACCTGCGACGTCGTGATCGTTGGCTCCGGTGCTGGCGCCGGCATCACGGCCGAGTTGCTGACCAAAGCCGGCTTGGATGTTGTCCTGATTGAAGAAGGCCCGCTGAAAACCAGCGCCGACTTCAATCAAAAAGAGTCCGAAGCCTATGCCTCGCTCTACCAGGAAGGCGCCACACGGGCGACCCTGGACAAATCCATGACATTGATGCAGGGCCGCTGCGTCGGCGGCACCACGGTCATCAACTGGACCAGCTCGTTCCGCACCCCGCCCACCACCCTGAAGTACTGGCAGGAACGATTTGGGTTGACCGATTTTTCGGTCGATGCCTTGGCCCCCTGGTTCAAGCAGGCTGAACAGCGGCTGAACATGGTCCCCTGGGAAACCCCACCCAACGCCAATAACGAACTATTGCGAACCGGCGCCACCAAGTTAGGCATTCCTGCCCATGTCATTCCCCGCAACGTCAAGGGTTGCTGGAACCTGGGTTCTTGCGGCCTGGGTTGCCCCACCAATGCCAAGCAATCCATGTTGGTGACCACCATCCCCGCCGCCCTGGAAGCGGGCGCCCGACTGTTCCATCAAACCCGCGCTGAAAAGTTTGAAATCACCGATGGCGAAGTCAAAGCGCTCTTGTGTGCGGGCGTGACGCCCAACGGTGAGCTGGTCTCCGACAAGGTGATGCGCGTGACCGCCAGGCACTATGTGGTCTCTGGCGGAGCCATCAACTCCCCAGCACTGCTCATGCGATCCAAAGCCCCTGACCCCCACAAGCTGCTGGGCAAACGCACCTTCACCCATCCGGTGGGTTTCTCGTCTGCGGTGTTCGAGCAAAAAGTTGAAGGCTGGGCAGGGGCACCTCAGTCGATCTACTCCGACCACTTCCTCTACACCCAACCCATTGATGGCCCCATTGGCTACAAGCTGGAGGTGACGCCCATGCACCCCGGCCTGATGTCCAAATTCCTTGGGGGCATCGGCGCCACGCTGGCTGAGCGGTTCCAACACTACCCGAACACGCACACCATGCTGGCCTTGATCCGTGATGGCTTCCATGCCGATGCCACCGGAGGCGAGGTGATGCTCAAGCCCGATGGTTCACCACTGCTGCATTACCCATTGACCGACTATGTCCTGGATGGCTTTCGCCGCGCCTTGATCAGCATGGCCGAACTGCAGTTTGCAGCAGGCGCCAAACTGGTCCTGCCCATGCATGAACAAGCCACCTATTATTCGAGTTTTGCCAAAGCCAAAGCGGCGATCGAGAAGTTCGACATGAAACCTCACCTCACGGGGGCGGGCAGCGCTCACATCATGGGGGGTTGTGCCATGGGGGCCACGGCACAACAAGGCGTGATCCGCCCCGACGGCGTGCATTGGCAACTCAAGAACCTGTCGGTCCACGACGGTTCGGTCTTTCCGACCAGCATTGGCGCAAACCCACAGCTGTCAATCTACGGCATTGTCAACCGCATGGCCACACAACTGGCCAAACGGCTGACAGGCAAGGACGTTGTGCTGGCCTGAATCCTGGCCTTACGACGCTGCCCGCTGGCCCAGGGTGCTGGGCTCAACGACCGCCACCAAGGCGGTCGTTTCTTTGGCGGGAGCCGTTGTTTGTCCCAATCGGTAAGCGACCCATCCCACGCAGGCCGCCAGCGCCAGATGGCGCACCGAATGTCCGCCGATGAGGTGATGCGTCAGTTCAAACACATCCCCATCTGCCCAATCCACCGTTTGCGCCACCGCAAAACTGATTTGTGAGCGCATCCAATCTTGTCGAGAAAGCAAATGCCCGCTGAGCGTCCATGCCCCTGTTGCCACCAAGAGCACGGGCAGCATCTCAAGCCATATCAGCGGACGCAGATCACCCACGCCATCATGGTGCAGGCTGTAGAGCCACCAGATACCGGCCAACAAAGCGGCAATCAACGCTGAAGCGATGGCCGCGGGATTGCCACAACGGCGGTCAATCCGTTCGGCCAAAAAAGCAAAGGCAAACAGCGAGCAGGCCGCCGACTTAGGAACCTGGTCCCAGATAAAGGCCGCATCGCCTGGCGCCAAGTGGTAGAACATGCCCCCCAAGGTGGCCAGCATCTGACAGATGAAGAACCACCCCCAGATCCAGCGCAAAGGCTCGTGCAGCGGCAAACGGCTGACCCGCCACAAACCCCACATGCCAATGGGCACCAAAGGCAAGTGGCTCAAAACATTGGTGCCATTGTTCACGCCCAACCACCAGCCCTCATCGGCAAAGTGATGCATATGGGGCACCAAGCCGACCGGCCCCCAGGCCACCAAGCCCACAACAGCCGCCAGTGCCATGGCAAGCATCAGGGCCACCATCGCACGCCTAGACAATGCCGAAGAAATCGGCGCTGAGACCATGGACTCCATGGATCAACTCCCGTTCAGTGATACTCCCTGCGCCGCGCAGTGTCTCGCGCTTGGCCCCTGCCTGGCAATCACCCCAAAGAGCCATGCCACAACAAAAAACCCCGCCGAAGCGGGGTTTTAAGCGAGGCATCCAGGGCCCGGGTGACACCAATTACTTGGCGCGTGTACCCACCACTTCGATTTCCACGCGACGGTTCTTGGCGCGACCAGCGTCCGACTTGTTGTCAGCCACGGGTTGAGCTTCGCCCTTACCTTCGGTGTAGATCCGGGTGGCTTCAAAGCCCTTGCCCGTCAGGTAGGACTTGACCGCGTCAGCACGCTTGACCGACAGTTTCTGGTTGTAAGCATCGGTGCCCTTGGAGTCGGTGTGCCCCACAGCAATGATGACTTCCAGGTTCAGACCCTTGACCTTGTCAGACAGGTCATCAAGCTTGGCCTTGCCTTCGGGCTTCAGAACAGCCTTGTCAAAGTCAAAGAATGCATCGGCAGCAAAG
>JAZJZP010000038.1:0-9903 GCA_040389805.1 Pseudomonadota bacterium | reverse complement strand
GGCCACCGACAGCATCACCACCGCGTCCAGCGAGATTGCCGCCGGCAACCAGGACCTGTCAGAACGCACCGAACAGACGGCCTCCAATCTGCAAAAAACAGCCGCGTCGATTGAACAGATTGCAGGCACCGTCAAGAACAGCGCCGAATCGGCACGCCAGGCCAATCAGATGGCCACCTCGGCCGCTGAAGTGGCCTCGCGTGGCGGCTCGGTGGTGTCCCAAGTGGTGAGCACCATGGAAGACATCAACGCCTCGTCCAAAAAGATCTCGGACATCATTGGGGTGATCGATGGCATTGCCTTTCAGACCAACATCCTGGCCTTGAACGCAGCGGTTGAAGCGGCCCGCGCCGGCGAGCAGGGTCGGGGCTTTGCCGTGGTGGCCAGCGAGGTGCGCTCACTGGCGCAGCGAAGCGCCGAGGCCGCCAAAGAGATCAAGTCCCTGATCGGGGCCTCGGTCGACAAGGTGGAAGCCGGGTCACGATTGGTCGGCGAAGCCGGCTCGACCATGAACGAAATTGTGGAAAGCGTGGGACGCGTCTCCAGCATCATTGGCGAAATCACCCTGGCCAGCACCGAACAAAGCGCCGGCATTGGCGAAGTCAACTCGGCCGTGGCCACGCTGGACCAGATGACCCAGCAAAACGCGGCCCTGGTGGAAGAGTCGGCTGCCGCTGCAGAGTCGCTCAAAGACCAGGCCAACAGCCTGGCCGGTGTGATCAGCGGGTTCCGGCTCACGGAGCACGAACATCGCCGCAGCTGAGTCTCCAAGGGCGGGGTGAGCTGTTTTTTTGAGCACAACTCAATATACGTCCTTGTAATTACCCATCAATTGCATCAATAATTGAGTGCCACTCAGTTATTGATACCATGCCCACTCTTCAGCGCGCTGCCCCCCGCCGTGCCAAGTCCCAGCGCCGGGTCACCGGCCTGCTGGCGGCTGCGCGCACGGTATTCTCGGAACACGGCTTTCACCGCGCCACCACGGCCCACATCGCCGAAGTGGCGGGCGTGTCGGAGGCGACCGTGTTCACCTACTTCGCCAGCAAACACGAACTCTGCATCCAGGTCATCAAAGACTGGTACGACGAGATCAGCCGTGAGCTGGAGCGCGAAGTGCCCCGCTTGCACGGCATCCATGCCCAGCTCCGCCATGTGGTGCGCCAGCACCTGTGCACCCTGCTGGCCGATGGGTCGGGCATGTGCGCGCTGGTGCTGGGTGAAGGCCGCACCATGGTCCCCGAACTGGCCGAGGTCATCACCGCCTGCCAGCGCCGCTACACCACCCCGCTGATGGACTGCCTGGCCCAGGCCATGCAAGCCGGCCAGATTCGCCAGGACATGCCCCTGCGCCTGCTGCGCGACCTGGTCTACGGCTCGATGGAGCATGTGCTCTGGGACTCGATCACCAGCCAGAAACGCCCGCCCATTGACGACACCGCCGAGCAGCTCACCGGCCTGATCTGGAGCGCCCTGATGCCGCGCGATGTGGCGCTGGAACAGCTGACGCGTTTTCGTGATGAGGTGAGCGCCGCGCTGCACCATCTGGACGTCCCGCCCTCCTCTACGACCACCACGACCTCACCGACCTGACCGACAGGATCACCCCATGCCCACGCTCGACACCCAACTCAGCCCGCGCTCCGACGCGTTCAAGGCCAACGCCCAGGCCATGCAGACGCTGATCGATGACCTGGAGGCACAACTGGCCAAGGTCGCCCTGGGTGGTGGCGACGGGCCGCGGGCCAAGCACCTGGCGCGCGGCAAATTGCTGCCACGCGATCGGGTCGAAGCCCTGCTGGACCCGGGCACGCCGTTCCTGGAGATCGCACCCCTGGCCGCCCTGAACCTGCATGGCAACGACGCCCCCTGTGCCGGTTTGATCGTCGGCATCGGCCGCGTCTCGGGTGTGGAATGCATGATCGTCTGCAACGACGCCACCGTCAAAGGCGGCACCTACTACCCGCTCACCGTCAAGAAGCACCTGCGGGCGCAGGAGATCGCGCAGCACAACCGGCTGCCCTGCATTTACCTGGTGGACTCGGGCGGTGCCAACCTGCCCAACCAGGACGAGGTCTTTCCGGACCGCGATCACTTCGGTCGCATCTTCTACAACCAGGCCAACCTCAGCGCCCAGGGCATCCCGCAAATCGCGGTGGTGATGGGCTCGTGCACGGCAGGCGGGGCCTACATGCCCGCCATGAGTGACGAAACCATCATCGTCAAGAACCAGGGCACCATCTTTCTGGGCGGCCCGCCGCTCGTGAAGGCCGCGACCGGCGAGGTGGTCACGGCCGAGGACCTGGGCGGGGGCGACGTGCACACCCGCCTGTCCGGCGTGGCCGACCACCTGGCCGACAACGACACCCATGCGCTGGCCATCGCACGGCGCAGCGTGGCGCATCTGAACTGGCGCAAGGCCCCGACCCTGGCCTGCATCGCGCCGCGTGCGCCCTTGTACGCGGCGAACGAGCTGAACGGCATCATCCCCGTGGACACCCGCAAGCCCTTTGATGTGCGCGAAGTCATCGCCCGCATCGTCGATGGCTCGGAGTTTGACGAGTTCAAGGCCCGCTACGGCAGCACCCTGGTCACGGGCTTTGCCCACATCGACGGCATGCCCGTGGGCATCGTGGCCAACAACGGCATCTTGTTCTCCGAGAGCGCCAACAAGGGCGCGCACTTCATCGAGCTGTGCTGCCAGCGCAAGATCCCGCTGGTGTTCTTGCAAAACATCACCGGCTTCATGGTGGGCCGCAAGGTCGAAAACGAAGGCATTGCCCGCGCTGGCGCCAAGATGGTGACTGCCGTGTCGTGTGCGCAGGTACCCAAGTTCACCGTGATCATTGGCGGCTCATTCGGCGCGGGCAACTACGGCATGTGCGGCCGCGCGTTTGACCCGCGCTTTGTCTGGATGTGGCCCAACGCGCGCATCAGCGTGATGGGTGGCGAGCAGGCCGCCAGCGTGCTCGCCACCGTCAAGCGCGACGGCATTGAAGGCAAAGGCGGCCAATGGAGCGATGACGAAGAAGCCGCGTTCAAAGCCCCCATCCGCGATCAATTCGAGAAGCAGGGCCATCCCTATTACGCCACCGCCCGTTTGTGGGACGATGGCCTGATCCGCCCCGCCGACACGCGCCAGATGCTGGCCCTGGGCCTGAGCGCCAGCCTCAACGCGCCCATCGCAGACACCCGCTTTGGCGTGTTCCGCATGTGAGCCAGGAGCCCCTCATGAGCACCCTTGACATTCAACGCCACCCCCACCCCAACGGCGTGTTGGCCCAGGTCTGGCTGAACCGCCCCGCCCTGCGCAACGCCTTCAACGACGAGACCATTGCCGAGCTGACCCAGGCCTTCACCAGCCTGGGCCAGGACCCGCAGGTGCGCGCCATCATGCTGGGCGCGCATGGCAAGGCCTTCAGCGCCGGGGGTGATCTGAACTGGATGCGCGCCATGGCCGACTACTCGTGGGCAGAGAACCACGCCGATGCCGCCCGTCTGGCCGCCATGCTGTGGGCCATCGCCGATTGCCCGGTGCCCGTGATTGCCCGTGTGCAAGGCGACTGTTATGGCGGCGGCGTGGGCCTGGTCGCGGCCTGCGACATCGCCGTGGCGGTGGACAGCGCGAGCTTTTGCCTGTCCGAAGTCAAGCTGGGCCTGATCCCCGGCACCATCAGCCCTTATGTGATCCGCGCCATCGGTGAGCGTGCCGCCCGCCGCTACTTCACCACCGCCGAACGCTTTGATGCCCAGCGTGCCTTGGCCTTGGGCCTGGTGCACGAAGTCTGCACGCCCGAGTCGCTCGACGACACCGTGAACGCCATCGCCCACGCCATCCTGGCCAACGCCCCCCATGCCGTGCGCGCCAGCAAACAACTCGTGGCGGACGTGGCCGGCATGCCGCTCACCGCCGAGTTGCGCGACCAGACCGCCCGCTGCATTGCCGACATCCGCGCCAGCGCCGAAGGCCGCGCCGGCTTGCAGGCCTTTTTGAACAAGACCACGCCGCCTTGGCAGGTCCTTTGAAAGACACGTCATGTTCACCAAAATCCTGATTGCCAACCGCGGCGAGATCGCGTGCCGGGTCGCCGCCACGGCCAAGCGGTTGGGCATCCGCACCGTCGCGGTCTACTCGGATGCCGACGCGCACGCCGCCCATGTGCAGGCCTGCGATGAGGCGGTTCACATCGGCGCCTCGGCCGCACGCGACAGCTACCTGATGCACGAGCGCATCCTGGCCGCCGCCCTGTCCACCGGCGCCCAGGCCATCCACCCCGGCTACGGTTTTTTGAGCGAGAACGCCGCCTTCGCCCAAGCCTGTGCAGACGCGGGCGTGACCTTCATCGGCCCGCCCGCCTCGGCCATCGCGGCCATGGGCAGCAAGTCGGCCGCCAAGTCCTTGATGGAACAGGCCGGCGTGCCGCTGGTGCCCGGCTACCACGGTGACCGGCAAGCGCCCGAGTTCCTGCAAGCCGAGGCCGACCGCATCGGCTACCCCGTGCTGATCAAGGCCAGCGCCGGCGGTGGTGGCAAAGGCATGCGCACGGTGCACCGCAGCGATGACTTCATCGCCGCCTTGGCGTCTTGCCAGCGCGAAGCGGCCAACAGCTTTGGCAACGACCATGTGCTGGTCGAGCGCTATGTGACCCGCCCCCGCCACATCGAGGTCCAGGTGTTTGGCGACCACCACGGCCACTACGTGCACCTGTTTGAGCGCGACTGCTCCGTGCAACGCCGCCACCAAAAGGTGCTGGAAGAAGCCCCCGCCCCCGGCATGACACCCGAGCGCCGCGCCGAGATGGGCGCCGCCGCCATCGCCGCCGCCCGCAGCGTGGGCTATGTAGGCGCCGGCACCGTCGAGTTCATTGTTGAAGATGAGGGCCCAGCCACCGCCGGGCCGCCCCAAGGGGGCAGCTCCCCCTCGGGGGGCATGGGGGTCAACCGTTTTTATTTCATGGAGATGAACACCCGCCTGCAGGTGGAGCACCCCGTGACCGAAGCCATCACCGGCCTGGACCTGGTGGAGTGGCAACTGCGCGTGGCCGCAGGCGAGCCCCTGCCTCTGCAGCAAGAGGCCATGTCCATCCATGGCCACGCCATCGAGGCCCGCATCTGTGCCGAAAACCCCCAGCAGCAATTTCTGCCCGCCACCGGGGTCTTGAAGACCTTCCGCCTGCCGCAGGCGTCGGCCTTTCGCGTCAGCCCCGTGCGGGTGGACAGCGGCGTGCGCGAAGGCGACGAGATCTCGCCCCAGTACGACTCGATGAGCGCCAAGCTCATCGTCTGGGGCCCCACCCGTGAACAAGCCCTGGCCCAGATGGAGACCGCACTGAGCCAGGTCCACATCACCGGACTGCACAGCAACGTCGCCTTCGTGCGGCGCATCATCCAGACGCCTTCATTTGCCCAGGCCAATCTGGACACCGCCTTGATCGAGCGTGAACACGAGCGCTTGTTCGCGCCTTCACAGCTCGACCCCATGCTGGCCCTGGCCGGGGTTGCCGCCCGACTGATCACGGACGACCAGGCGCTGACCACCTCAGATCCCTGGTCCCGCCATGAGGGCTGGCGCCTGCACGGCCACGCCAAACGCCAGTTGGCACTGACCCTCAACGGTGTCGGCCACGCGGCCACGCTGATCTATCTGCCCGAGGGGGACTACCGACTGCACTGCGCCGATCAACAGGCACGGCTTGAATTCAAGGCCCTGAGCGCCGACCGCTTTGACATCACCCTCGGATTGAACGGCGCATCACAACGCGGCCAATTGAGCGTCTACCGCGATGGCGCCCAGATGCAGGTATTGGCGGCACAGGACAACGCCAGCGTCGTGCTCACCGACCCCATGGCCTCAACCCAGCAGGCTGCGGGCGCCGAAGGCCGCCTGACGGCGCTGATGCCCGGCCGCGTCGTGGCCCTGTTGGTGAGGGCCGGTCAAACGGTCAAGGCCGGCGAAGCCGTCGCCGTCACCGAGGCCATGAAAATGGAACACACTCTGACCGCACCACGCGATGGCGTGGTCTCTGAAATCCTGTGCGCGGTCGGTGACCAGGTCCCTGAAGGGGCTGAGTTGCTGCGCATTGAAGGGGCTTGATCCAGATGCTTCCCACCCATGTCCAACTTGTCGAGGTCGGCCCGCGTGACGGGCTGCAAAACGAGGCCCAGCCCGTGGAGGCCCAGCACAAGATCGAGCTGGTGCACCGCCTGCAGCAGGCGGGCCTGCGCCAGATCGAAGTCACCAGTTTTGTCAGCCCCAAGTGGGTGCCGCAAATGGCCGACAACGCCCAGGTCATGGCGGGCCTCACGCGCCAAGCAGGCGTTCGCTATTCGGTGCTCACACCCAACCTGAAAGGCTTTGAAGGCGCGCTGGCCGCGCAAGCCGACGAGGTGGTGATCTTTGCCGCCGCCAGCGAGGCCTTCAGCCAGCGCAACATCAACTGCTCGATTGCGGAGTCGATTGAGCGCTTTCGTCCGGTGACCGAGGCCGCGCACCGGCACGGCATGAAGGTGCGCGCCGCCGTGTCCTGCGCGCTGGGGTGCCCCTACCAAGGCGAGGTCAGCCTCGACGCCGTGGACGCCGTGGTCCAAGGCCTGCTGGACATCGGCAGCGACCACATCGGCATCGCCGACACCATTGGCGTGGGCACCGCTGGCCGCGTCCAAGCCGTGATGGAGCGCGCGCTCAAACGCGTGCCGCGCACCGAGTTGAGCGGGCATTTTCATGACACCTACGGCCAGGCACTGACCAACATCTACGCCTGCCTGGAGCTGGGCATTTTCACCTTCGACACCAGCGTGGCGGGCCTGGGCGGCTGTCCCTATGCCAAAGGCGCCACCGGCAATGTGGCCACCGAAGACGTGGTCTACCTGCTGCACGGCCTGGGCATCGAAACCGGCATCGACCTGGACCGGCTGGTCGACGCCAGCGCCTACATCTCGACCGTGCTGGGCCGCAAACCGGCCTCGCGCGTCAGCAATGCCTTGCTGGCCAAGCGCCAGACCCCCTGAAATCTACAAAGGAGACCCCACCATGAACCTGCCGGGCCTGAACCACCAACTGGGCGACGACGTGGACGCACTGCGCGAAGCCGTCCAAGCCTTTGTGAAAAAAGAGCTGACCCCGCGCGCCGCGGACATCGACCGCGACAACCTCTTTCCCGCCGACATGTGGAAGAAGCTGGGCGACCTGGGCGTGCACGGCATGACCGTGTCTGAAGAGTACGGTGGCACCAACCTGGGCTATGTGGCCCACATGGTGGCCATGGAAGAGATCAGCCGCGGCAGCGCCTCGGTGGGCCTGAGCTACGGCGCGCACTCCAACCTGTGCGTCAACCAGATCAACCGCAACGGCAGCGAAGCGCAGAAGCAAAAATACCTGCCCAAGCTCATCAGTGGTGACCACATCGGCGCCTTGGCCATGAGCGAGCCCAACGCCGGCTCCGACGTGGTCAGCATGAAGCTGCGCGCCGACAAGCAGGGCGAGCGCTACGTGCTCAATGGCAGCAAGATGTGGATCACCAATGGCGGCGATGCCGACACCCTGGTCGTCTATGCCAAGACCGACCTGAACGCCGGTGCCAAGGGCATGACCGCCTTCATCATCGAAAAATGCATGAAGGGGTTCAGCAAGGGCCCGCATCTGGACAAGCTGGGCATGCGCGGCTCCAACACCTTCCCGCTGTTCTTTGAGGACTGCGAAGTGCCGGCCGAGAACGTGCTGGGCGGCGTGGGCAACGGCACCAAGGTGCTGATGAGCGGCCTGGACTACGAGCGCGCCGTGCTCTCTGGCGGCCCGCTGGGCATCATGCAGGCGGTGATGGACAACGTCATCCCCTACATCCACGAGCGCAAGCAGTTTGGCCAGTCGATTGGCGAGTTCCAGCTGCTGCAAGGCAAGGTCGCCGACATGTACACCATGCAGCAGGCCACCCGCGCCTTTGCGTACACCGTGGCCAAAAACCTCGATGCGCTGGGCACCCAACACGCCCGCCATGTGCGCAAGGACTGCGCCGCGCTGATCCTGATGACGGCCGAAAAAGCCACCTGGATGGCCAGCGAAGGCATCCAGATCTTTGGCGGCAATGGCTACATCAACGACTACCCGCTGGGCCGTCTGTGGCGCGATGCCAAACTGTACGAGATCGGCGCGGGCACTTCTGAGATCCGCCGCATGCTGATCGGGCGCGAGCTCTTCAACGAAACCCTGTAAGCCTGAACGAAAGCACCTACGTCATGAACACCACTGATTGCGTCTTCCTCATCACCGGCGGCGCCTCCGGCCTGGGTCTGGCCACCGCCAAGATGGCCCTGGCGGCGGGCGGCCGTGTCGTCGTCGCCGACCTCGCCGAGCCCAAGGCCGATGCCTGGTTGCCTGAATGGGCCGACCGCGTGGCCTACGTCAAGACCAATGTGACGCAAGAAGACAGCGCCCAAGCCGCCGTGCAGACCGCGCTCGACAAGTTCGGTCGCCTGGACGTGTTGGTCAACGCCGCCGGCGTCGCCAGCGCCGAAAAGATCCACGGCAAGAACGGCCCGCATGGACTGGACTCGTTCACCAAGACCATCACCATCAACCTGATCGGCAGCTTCAACATGATGCGTCTGGCCGTGCCGGCCATGATCGCCTCCGGCGCGCTGGATGCCAGCTCGCCACAAGCCTCGCAAGGCGTGATCGTCAACACCGCCTCGGTCGCGGCCTTTGACGGCCAGATGGGCCAGACCGCCTACGCCGCCTCCAAAGGCGGCATCGCGGCCATGACCCTGCCGGCCGCTCGCGACCTGGCGCGCGACCGCATCCGTGTGATGACCATCGCCCCCGGCATCTTCGAGACCCCCATGCTGATGGCCTTGCCTCAAGAGGTGCGCGATGCGCTGGGCCAGTCCGTGCCCAACCCCGCCCGCCTGGGTCAGCCCGCCGAGTTTGCTTCGCTGGTACGCCAGATCGTCGAGAACGAATACCTCAACGGCGAAGTGATCCGCATCGACGGCGCCATCCGCATGTCGGCCAAGTGAGATCGGCATGAACAACGCTCAAGACCCCATCGTCATCCTGGCCGCCAAGCGCACGCCCATTGGCAGCTTTCAGGGCCAGTTCTCCAGCCTGCCGGCCGCACGCCTGGGCGGGGCCGCCATCGCCGGCGCCCTGCAAGCCAGCGGCGTGCCGGCCCACGAGATCGACGAGGTCTTGATGGGTTGTTGCCTGATGGCCGGACAAGGCCAGGCCCCGGCCCGGCAGGCGCTGCTGGCCGCCGGCCTGCCCGACAGCGTGCCTGCCACCACCTTGACCAAGATGTGTGGCTCGGGCATGAAGACCGTGATGCTGGCCCATGACATGCTGCGCGCGGGCTCGGCCCAGTTCATGGTGGCGGGGGGCATGGAGTCAATGAGCAACGCGCCCTACCTGCTGCCCACGGCCCGCAGCGGCCAGCGCCTGGGCCACGGCGCCATGATCGACCACATGTTTTTTGACGGCCTGCAAGACGCCTATGGAGGCGAGCTGATGGGCCACTACGCCGACCTCGTCGCCGAAGAACTGGGGTTTGACCGCCAGGGGCAGGATGCCTACGCCATCGAGTCGGTGCGCCGCGCGCAAGCGGCGGTGCACAGCGGCGTCTTTGCCGACGAGATCGTGCCCGTGCACCTGAGCACCAAGGCGGGCGAGGTCACCGCCCTTCAAGACGAAACCCCAGGCAAGTGCCTGCCCGACAAGATCCCCAAACTCAAGCCTGCGTTTCGGCCCACAGGCACCGTCACGCCGGCCAGCTCGGCCTCGATCTCGGACGGGGCCGCCGCCCTGGTCATGACACGCGCCAGCGTGGCCCAGCAACGCGGCTTGCAGCCCATCGCCACCCTGGTGGCCCACAGCACCCATGCGGCCGCGCCCTCGCGCTTCAGCGCCGCGAG
>JAZJZP010000037.1:0-5479 GCA_040389805.1 Pseudomonadota bacterium | reverse complement strand
ATCTGCGGACCTTACAGGGCTACAGGTGTTGCACTTCACTTTTGAATCCGCCCTTCATTTGAGGGGTGTGGATTACCCTAGATGCCGGGTTTCACCCGAGTTTAACGATGTGCGTGTTGCTGAACAATCGCCCCATGGCTTGAGGATTAAAACGCGACAGGCGCTACCTGAGTCCATGCTTTATCACCCGTATCACATCCATTGGAGAGACTAATGCGTACATTGACAGCACAAGAATTGACCGCAGTGAGCGGTGCAGCCATCGTTGCCCCTACCCTGACGACCAACAATACTGGCATCACCATCACTTTCCACCCAAGCACAGGCGACGTCAGCACGACCATCACCTGGACTCAATTGGTGACTGGCCTGATCAAGCTGATCAAGAGCTTCTAATTTTGGCGAGGTGGCCAACAGCGCAAGCTGCTGGTTGACTGGCTTAAGCTTCGCCCAGGCATAATTTCCTCGGCGTTTGGCTTAGATGCCCATGCGGCAGGGTCCTTGGCCCACCGCGTGGGCTTTTCATTTGGGTTTTTGTCAGTGATTGACTTGAAGTCTTTCCGCGCTGTTTGCCGCCTGTCCCTCGTACGCTGTGTTGGATGGGCCTTGGCCTGTGCGTTGGGATGGCCTGCACATGCCAGTGGGTTGGCTGATGAGGTGCGTGGGATGAGCCTGCGGCTGAGTACTGCCCTACCGAATCTGCCGACACAGGCGGGTCCATCGGTGCTGGCGTGGCCCCAAGCCCTGTTGCTGGCGCAACAGAACTCGACGACCGTGCGCTCGGCGGCCGCGCAGGCCGATGCGCAAGGTGGCGTGGCTCGGCAAGCTTGGTCGCAGGCCTACATGCCGCGCATCGATTTGAACGCCCAGGCGCAGCAAGACCACCTGCGCACGCAGTACTACACCACGAGAACCCCCAGCTCCAGCGCCGGCCTGCAAGCGACGCTGCCGGTGTGGCACGGTGCGGACCGCGCGATTGGGCAGGCACAAGCCGCCTTGACGCAACGCGCCGATTGGCAGACCCGCCTGACCCGCATGGCCGTGGCACGAGACGTGAGCCGCGCCTATTTGTTGGCGGTGGAGGCGGCCGCCCAGCTCAATTTGCTGGAAGAGCAACGCGATGTGTTGACGAAACAGTTGCATGTCAACGAACAGCGCCTGCGCGGTGGCGTCGGCACCTCGCTCGACCGGCTGGAGACGACCACGCGCATGAACCAGTTGCGTGCCGACCTGCACGAGCGGCGCTCCCGCCATGAGACTCAGCGCCTCATCCTGGCCCGCTTGCTGGCACACGAGGTGCCCGCGGTGGCACGATTGACCTCGCAAGCCTTGCTGGCCAACGACGCCGGCCCTAGCGTGGTCGAGCCGGTCGGTGAGGCACTGGCGCGCATTCCAGAGCGCAGCCCGGCGGTGCAAGATGCGCAGGCCCAGGTGCGTGCCGCGCAGGCCGAGCTTCAGGCCAGGTCGGCCGAAGCCTGGCAGCCCACGGTGGACGCCGTGGCCAGCCTGACCCGCGCACGCCAGAACACCAAAACCACCACCAGCAATGACTCGCTGAGTTACACCGAGAGCACCCTTGGATTGCAACTCAATGTGCCGCTCTACAGCGGTGGTCGCCAACCCGGGCGCCATCAGGAGTCGGCCGCCCTGTTGATCAAGGCGCAGGCTGACCGCGACGAAGCCCTGGCACGAGCCCAGTCCGGGCTGCTCGATGCGTATCAAAACCTGGACCAGGCACGTCGCCAGGTCGGTGTGCTGCGCGAGGTCGAATACACCGCGCAAGCCACCCTGGAGGCCTTGCAGCGCGCCTTTGCCGCAGGTTACCGCTCCAACCTTGATCTGCTCAATGCGCAGCAGCAACTGATCGGCACGCGCTCGCAGAGCGTGACGGCGCGCATCAATGTGCTGCTGGCCCAGGTGGACATCCTGAGTCTGACCGAACGCCTGGATGCTGAAACGATTGCGCCGCTCTCAGGCCTGCTGGTGCAGGCAACCGATGCCGATACGCCCACCATGAAAGATGAGCCATGAGCAGTGACCTGTTCCGTCAAGAGGCGCTGGCCGCGAAGCAAGATTCGCATGGCATGGCGCTGGGCATACGCCCCGTGTCGGCGCCCAAGTTGACGGCCTTTTTTGTGGCCTTGGCAGTCGCGGTGCTGCTGATCCTGGTCTTTGGCTTCTACACCAAGAAGGAGCGTGTGGTCGGTGTGGTGCAGGCCCAGCAAGGCGTGGCGATGATCGTGCCACCCCAGGGAGCGCAAGGCGTGGGCATCATCAAGCGCGTGCTGGTCATAGAGGGCCAGCACGTGAAGGCGGGCGACGTGATCGCCGAGGTCTCGCAAGAGCGCTTCACGGATGAGGGCAATACCGAGGCGTTGATGGAAGAGAACTTGCTGGCCCAGCATCGGCGCCTGCAAAACCAGGCCGCAGGCCAGCAAGAGATTGGCGTGGCCACGCGCGAGGCGCTGGAAGAGCGCATTCGCCATGCGCGGCATGACATCGGCACGCTGGTCGAAGAGATTCGCCTGCAAGAGCAGCAAATCGCCGCGTCCAAACGCATGGTGGACCAGTTGCAGCCCTTGGTGGCTGATCGCGTGATCTCGGAGTTGCAGTTCGAGCAACAACGCTCGCTTTTGCTGGACCAGCAGGCGCGTTTGCAACTGCTCAAGCGCCAGCGCACCGCCGCCGAGGGCGATGCCTCTCAGGCTGCTGACGAATTGCAGCGCGTGGCGGGTCAGCAGCGCGTCGACCGCGCCGGGCTGGACCGCGATCTGCTGACCTTGCAACAAGAACAAATGCAACGACGCGCGGCGCGCATCACCCTGATCAAGTCGCCGGTGGATGGCGTCATCTCGGGGCTCACCGCGACGCCGGGCCAGTCGCTCAGCGTCAGCGGCGTGCTGGCCTCGGTGGTGCCCGAGCGTTCGGTGCTGGAGGCCACGCTCTACGTGCCGAGCACGGCCGTGGGTTTCATCAAGCCGGGGCAGGGCGTGCGCATCAGCTATGACGCCTTCCCGTATCAGCGCTTTGGTCAATACCGCGGCACGGTGCGCAGCGTGTCGCAGACCGATGTGCCGATGCCGGGCAGCTCCGGTCGCGATGAAGGTGGCAAAGACCGGCGGGCGGTCTTCCTGGTCAAGGTGACGCTGGACAAGGACAGTGTCACGGCCTATGGCACCGACATTCGCCTGCACCCTGGGCTGTCATTGACGGCCGACATCGAGATTGACCGTCGCCGCCTGATCCGTTGGATGCTGGACCCGCTGTTTGCCTTCAGCGGCAAGCTTTGAGCACTACGAGCCGTATCCTGAGATGAAGCCCACTATCTTTACCCTCTGGCCGCGCAAGAGTGCGCATCTGATCCTGCAATCCGAAGCGGCCGAGTGCGGCTTGGCCTGCCTGGCCATGGTGGCCACGGCGCATGGCCACGAAACCGACCTGCTGACGCTGCGGCGCCGCTTTGAATTGTCATCTCGGGGTGCCACGCTGGCGCGCTTGATGCAGATCGGCGAGGAGTTGGGCTTCAACCAGCGCGCCGTGCGCCTGGAGCTGGATGAGCTGCCGCAACTCACCACCCCCTGCATCCTGCACTGGGACTTGAACCACTTCGTGGTGCTGATCAAGGCCGATGCCTCGGGCATCACCATCCTGGATCCGGCGCTGGGCGAGCGTCGTCTGACGATGAAGGAGGCCAGCCCGCACTTCACTGGCGTGGCACTGGAGCTTCAGCCCAACGCCAAGTTCGAGCGCAAGGAAGAGAAAACGCCGTTCGATCTGCGCGTGCTGTTCGCCGGCCAGGGTGGGCTGGCCAAGGCCTTCGCGCAGATGGCGCTCCTGTCGGTGGTGCTGGAGGTGTTCGCCATCCTGATGCCGATGCTCAGCCAGTGGATCATCGACGACGTGGTGGTCACGCGTGACTCGCCGCTGTTGGTGGTGCTGTCTATTGCCGTCTTCCTGCTCGCGTTGATGAGTCTGGGCACGCGCTTGCTGCGCAACTGGATCGTGCTGGCCGCCAGCCTGGCGTGGCGCGTGTCGTCCAGTGCCAATGTGTTTCGCTACATGCTCAAGCTGCCGCTGACGTTCTTTGACAAGCGCCACACGGGCGACGTGTTGTCGCGCTTTTCATCGGTCACGCACATTCAAGACACGTTGACGACCAATCTGGTCGAGGCGGTGCTGGATGGGGTGGTCAGCATCGTCACCTTGCTGATGATGTTCATCTATGCTCCCAAGTTGGCCTTCATCACGATGGTCGTGGCGTGCCTGTATGCGATCACGCGTTTTGCGGTGTTCAAACCCTTTCGTCAGGCGGCGGAAGAGCGCATCGTGCGCGAAGCGAACGCGCAAACCTATTTGCTGGAGACGCTGCGCGGCGTCGCGGCGATCAAGTTTTTCGCCAAACCCGGCTGGCGCGTGGCCGGCTGGATGAACCAGCAAGTGGGCGTCGTTAATGCCGACGTCAAGCAGCAGCGCATCACCATCGGCTACCAGGCGGTCAACGGCACGATCGGTGCCGTCGAGCAAGCGCTGGTGCTCTACCTAGCGGCGCAGATGATCATCCAGGAGCAGTTCTCCATCGGCATGCTGGTGGCCTTCCTGGCCTACAAGGATCAGTTCCTGACCCGCACGCTGGAGTTGCTGGAGCGCATCATCAATCTGCGTCTGCTCAAGCTGCAAGGCGAGCGCCTGGCCGACATCGTCTTGTCAGAGCCCGAGACGCCGTCCCCCCCGCATGCACTGGAGGCCTTGAAGGCCGACGAGCCGATGACGCTGGAGTTGCGCAACGTCACCTTCCGCTACTCGCCGGGTGAAGAGCCCGTGCTCAACGACGTGAGCCTGATCCTGCACACCGGCCGTGCCTTGGCGGTGATCGGGCCCTCGGGTTGCGGCAAATCGACCTTGCTCAAGGTCTTGTCCGGACAAGTGGTGCCCGAGCAGGGTGAGGTCCTGCTCAACGGCATTCCTGTGAAGCGCCTGGGCGCGCAGTCGCTGCGCAGCGTGATGGGCACGGTGTTTCAGGAAGACCAGCTGTTCTCGTGCTCGCTGTACGACAACATCGCGATGAACGATGCCGAGGCCACCACCGACAAGGTGGAGGCCGCGGCCAAGGCCGCCTGCATCCACGATGACATCATGCGCATGCCCATGGCCTACCAGACCCTGGTGGGTGGCATGGGTGCCACGCTCTCGGGCGGACAAAAGCAGCGCATGCTGCTGGCCCGTGCGTTGTACAAACAGCCACGCTTTTTGCTGCTGGACGAATACACCTCCATGCTCGACTTCGAAACCGAGCGCCATGTGCAGGATTCGATCAACGCGCTGGGCAGCGGGCGCTTCATCATCACCCACCGCGAGCACAGCCTACGCCCTCATGATGAAATCTACGTCCTTGAAGGTGGCAAACTCGTGAAGGCGGCGGACGCAAAGGCGCGCCACCCGGCAGCGTCTGCTGCTGATTGACCTGCCACCAACGAGGATT